>NZ_JADOTX010000001.1:4319468-4628002 GCF_015751765.1 Micromonospora ureilytica | reverse complement strand
GTGCAGTCGGACCACCAGATCCGGTCGGACGACCTGCTGGTCGGTGGCGGCGGTGACCTGCTCGGAGAAGTCGCAGTGCTCCAGCATGCCGGCAGCCTCGACGATTCGGCGCAGCTGGTGCTCGCCCCAGCGGCCCCGCACCTGCGGTGCGCGCAGCGCCGCCACCAACTGTTTGGTCTCGGTGCGCAGCTCCCCGGAGACCGCGTTCATCGAGCGGACCTGCTCACGCAGCTCGGCGTACGCGTCGACGCGGTCGTGCTCCAGCTCGGCCACCCGCTGCTCGTAGCGGCGCAGGGTGTCGTGCAGCGGCGCGACCGCCCGGGCCACCGCCTCCTGGGACTGCGCGGTGGCCTCGTAGCTCAACGCCCGCATGGACTGCTCCAGCCGACCCTCGCCCTCCCGGGTGGCGGCCAGGGTGGCATCCAGGCGGGCGATGTCGGCCGCCGAGCGGGATCGGGCCGCGAGCCAGCCCACCGCCCCGCCGGCGCCGAGGCACACGATCACCAGGAGCAGCGTCGAGACGTCCATCACCGGAGCTTGCCAGACGGATACGACGTGCGACCCGGGGGTACGTTCGATGACATGGAACTTGTGCTCTGCCTCGCCGTTGTGCTGGTCGGCGCGCTGGGCGCCGCCGCGCTCGTCCGCGCCCAGGCCGGTGCCCGCCGTCGCACCGAGCTCGGCGACGCCCGTGCGGAGGCGCAGCGGTGGTACGAGCGCCTCGGCGGCCAGTTGATGAACCTGCACGGTGACGAACCAGCGGTACGCCAGGCGCTGGCCGACGCCGGTGAGCGGTACAACGCGGCGGGTTCCCAGCTGGAGCAGGCGTCCACGCCGCACCAGTTCGGGCTGGCCCGGGAGACCGCGCTGGAGGGCCTGGCGTACATCCGGGCGGCGCGTACGGCGCTGGGCATCGATCCGGGCCCCGAGGTGCCGACCCTGGCCGCCGCCCACGGCGTGGGGCAGCTCACCAAGGAGCGCGAGGTCGACGTTCAGGGGCAGACTTTCCGGGCCGGGCCGCAACCCGGCCGGGAAACGCCCTACTACTACCCCGGTGGGCGTTATCAGGGTCGACCGGTGCCCGCCGGCTGGTATTCGACGCCGTGGTGGAAGACGGCGTTGGGTGCCGGCGCCGGTGTGCTCGGCGGCATCCTGATCGCCGACGCGCTCTTCTCGCCCGCCTTCGCCGACCCCGGGTACGGCTACGACGCCGGCTACCAGGAGGGCTTCGGTGACGGTGTCGACCAGGGCGGCGACGGTGGCGACGGCGGCGACCAGGGTGGCGACTTCGGCGGCGGTGACCAGGGTGGGGACTTCGGCGGCGGCGACTACGCCGGTGGGGACTTCGGTGGTGGCGGCTTCGGCGGCGGCGACTTCGGTGGTGGGGATTTCGGCGGCGGCGACTTCTGACAGCCGTTCGCAGGCATACGGAACGGGCCCCGGTCGCAGTGACCGGGGCCCGTTTCCGTACCTGATGATCAGCCGGTGTTGCGCATCCCGGCGGCGATGCCGTTCACGGTGGTGAGCAGCGCGCGCTCCAGGGCCGTGCCGTCGCTCGGCGCGCGTCGGCCGCCCGGTGCGGTGGCGATCGCCCGCCCGGCGGCGCCCGACTCCCGGTACTGCCGCAGCAGCGCCACCTGGAGATGGTGCAGCGGCTCCAGGTAGGTGTCGCGGACGGCCAGGGTGCGCTGGAGCACCGGCGAGTTCTCCAGCAGGGCCGGTGAGGCGGTGACCGCCAGCACCTCCCGCTTGGTCAGCTCGTACTCCTGCTCGATCTGCTCGAAGATCGGGTGCAGCTTCTTCGGCACCAGGGTCTCGACGTACCGGCGGGCGATGCTCAGGTCCGTCTTGGTCAGCATCATCTCGACGTTCGACAGGAACGTGCGGAAGAAGTGCCAGTTGCGGTGCATCTCGGCCAGCACGTCCGCCAGCCCGGCCTCGCGGGCGGCGGCCAGCCCGGAGCCGACGCCGAACCAGCCCGGCACGATCTGCCGGGTCTGCGTCCAGCCGAACACCCACGGGATGGCCCGCAGCCCGGACAGCCCGGCGCCGGTGTTCGGGCGCTTCGCCGGCCGGGAGCCGATGTTCAGCGCGCCGAGCAGTTCGGTGGGGGTGGACGCCCAGAAGTACGCCGGCAGGTCCGGGTCCTCGACGAGCGACCGGTAGGACCGGAACGCCGACTCGGAGACCACGTCCATCGTCGCGTCCCAGCGTTCCAACATCTCGGCCGGCTGCCGGGGAGCGGTGTGCAGCAGGGTCGCCTGGAGCACCGCGGCGAGGGTGAGCTCCAGGTTCTCCCGGGCCAGCGAGGGCAGGGTGTACTTGTCGGAGATCACCTCGCCCTGCTCGGTCACCTTGATCGCGCCGTCCATGGTGCCGTACGGCTGCGCCAGGATCGCCTCGTGCGTCGGCCCGCCGCCACGCCCGACCGTGCCGCCTCGGCCGTGGAACAGCCGCAGGTGCACGCCGTGCCGGGCGGCCACGTCGCGCAGCGCGCGCTGCGCCCGGTGGATCGACCACTGGCTGGTGGTGATCCCGGCCTCCTTGTTCGAGTCGGAGTAGCCGAGCATGACCTCCTGCACGTCGCCGCGGGCGGTCACCAGCGCGCGGTACGCGGGCAGCGACAGCAGCTCGTCGAGGAGTTCGCCGCCGGAGTTCAGCTCGGCCGGGGTCTCCAGCAGCGGCACGAACCCGATCCGGGCCCGCCCGCTGTGCACGTCCACCAGGCCGGCCTCACGGGCCAGCACCACGGCGGCCAGCACGTCGTCGACACCCAGGGTCATCGAGATGATGTACGACTCGATCACCTCGGCGCCGAACCGGTCCTGTGCCTCCCGGATGGTCCCGAACACGTCGAACGTCTTGCGGGCCGGCTCGGACAGCGCCGTGTCCACTGTCGACAGAGGGCGGCGGCCGGTCAGCTCGTCGGCGAGCAGCTTGGTGCGTTCCAGCCGGGTCAGTGCCGGGTAGTCGGAGACCTCGCCGACCGCCTCGTAGAGCTGCGCGAGCACCGCGTGGTGCGCCTCGGCGTGCTCCCGGACGTCCATGGTGGCCAGGTGCAGGCCGAACGCGGAGACCGTACGGATGGTGGAGGCCAGCCGGCCGACCGCGGTGAGCTGCCCGGAGTTGCGGGCCAGCGAGGCGCGCAGCAGGTCCAGGTCGGCGATCAGCTCGGCGGAGCCCTGGTAGTCCCGGCCGGGCACGTGCGCGGTGCCCTGACGCAACCTCAGCCGGCTGTTGGCGAGCTTCGCCTTCACGCAGCGCGCCTTGAGCCGGTACGGCTCCTCCGCGTTGACCCGGCGGAAGCGCTGGGCCACCTCGGGCAGGGCGTCCAGGTCGGCGGCGAGGCTGGCGGAGAGGTCCAGGGACACCCCGCGCAGTCGGCGGGACACCGAGACCTCGTTGATCAGGTGGTCCATCGCCTTCTCGGTGGCCGCGATGCCGTGCTCGTGCTGGATGGTCAGCACCTCGCGGGTGACCGCGGGGGTGACGAACGGGTTGCCGTCGCGGTCGCCGCCGATCCAGGTGCCGAAGCTCAACGGCCGGGCCGTCGGCGAGGTCTCCACGCCGAGCGTGCGCAACGTGTCGGCCAGGTCGTCGAGCACCTGCGGGGCGGCCTCCGCGTACAGGTCGCGCAGGTAGTAGATCGCGTTGCGGGCCTCGTCGGTCGGGTCCGGCCGGTCGAGCCGCAGCTCGTCGGTCTGCCACATCAGGTCCAGCAACTCGGCCAGCCGACGGTTGGCCGGGCCCTCGTCGCTCGCCCCGTAGAGGATCGCGTTGGCGGTCTCGGTGTCCAACTCGTCGGCGATCGCCCGCAACTTGGACAGGATCGAGCGGCGGGCCGCCTCGGTCGGGTGGGCGGTGAAGACCGGTCGCACCGCCAGCCGGCGAGCCGCGTTGGCGATCTCCTCGGCCGGCACCCCGCGCTCGGCGATCATCTTGGCGGCCTGGTCCAGCCAGCCGCCCTGCACCGCGCGGCGGCGGCGCAGATCCCGCGCACGGTGCACCTGCTCGGTGATGTTGGCCAGGTGGAAGTAGGTGGAGAAGGCGCGGGCCAGCTTGGTGCCGGTGGTCACGTCGAGCCCGCCGAGGCGCTGGGCGGCCGCCGGGGCGTCGGAGCGGACCTGGGCGCGAATCTCCTCGACGAGGTCGAGAAGCGGGCGACCCTCCTGGCGGGCCAGGGTCTGGCCGAGCAGGGTGCCGAGTCGGCGAATGTCGGCGCGCAGTGCGGCGTCCGGGCCGTCATGGTCGTGCTGGTCGGTCACGATGCGCTCCCTCACGTGGATACGAAGGACAGCGCTGTCCGACTTACTGGATGGTATCCGCGCGCAGGGGTCGTCCGGAGGGCCCCCTGGTGATCCACTGCCTCCGGGAGCGTGTTTTCGGGGGTGATCTCAGCCACCGTGGCGGCCCGGCGAGGGGCCGGAGGTGGTGGCCCGGCGACCGCGGACCAGGCTCGCGCCGACCAACCCGAGCCCGCCGAGCACCGCCCAGATCGCCAGGGCGCAAGCCGGCCAGCCGGCCGACCGCCAGTCGAAGTACACAGCGGCCTTGGTCAGGTCGTTGGCGAGCCCGGGGATGTTCCACCTGTGCATGCCGCGCAGCACCCCGGGCAGGAACTCGGGCGCGTAGATGCCGCCGGAGCCCGGGTTGCCGAGCACCACCAGCAGCAGGATGACGAGCGCGGTGCCCGCGACGCCGAGCCAACCCTGGATGGCGCTGGCGACCATCGCGGCGGCGAAGACGGCAAGCGCGCCGATGGCGGCGATCGTCGGTACGTCGTGGTGCCAGATGTCCAGGACGGGTCCGACCACTACCGCGCCGGCGATGCCGAGCAGCACGCTGTAGACAGCCAGGGCGGCGATGCGCAGTCCGGCCCGTCGCGCCGTACGGGGGGTGGTGCCGGCGGAGATCCCGAGCACTGTCGAGGCGAGGTAGCCGCCGAGCACGTACCCGACGTTCAGGTAGAAGGGCACCACCCCGCGCGGGTCGGCCGAGGGGACCGGCACCTTGTCGACGATCTGTAGCGGGGTGCCGGTGCGGCTGGTGGCGGTGCCGAGGACCTCCTTGATCGCGCTGGTGGCGGAGGGGCCGGAGGCGCTCGCCACGGTGAGGAGCAGACCGTTGTCGGGTCCGGTGCTGAGCACGGCGTACACCGCGCGGCTGAGCAGCCCGTGCTCGGCGGCGCCCGGGTCGTCGTACTCGATGGGTTTGAGGATGTTGGTCTGGCCGCGCACGGCGTCGAGCGTCGCCCGGGCGCGTTGGTCGCCGGAGACGACGCCGATCGGCACGTCGCGGGGTGTGGGCTGGTGCAACGCGCCGACGTAGGCCGCGATGAACGCCGTGGCCAGCACGAGGGTGCCGAGGAGCAGTCCGATGCTGCGCGGCGCCCAGTCGCGAGCTGTGCGGTGCGATTCCTTGTCCACGTTGTCAGCCTATGGTCCGTTTTGCGGACCGCAGGGTGGAACCAGTTGGCCGCGCGTCCCCACGGTGCGGCAGAGACTGGCCGCCGGCCGTGCGTCGATGGCCTCGCGGGTGGCGTCAGGGGTTGACGACGGCGAAGGCGCGGACCGGGAAGGTGCCCATGCCGGCCACCATCGGCGGGGCAGCGGTGAACCGGAACCCGCTCGGCGGCAACGCGTCCAGGCCGGTCAGGTGCTCCACGATCGGGATGCCGGCGGCGAGCAGCGTGCTGTGCGCGGGGCGTACGCCGGCGGCCGCCGGGCTCATGTCGTCGATGTTGATCGAGTCGATGCCGACCACTGCCGCCCCCGCGTCGACGAGCGCCTGGGCGGCGTCCCCGGTCAGGTACGGCGCTTCCGGAGCGCCGTACCGTTCGGTGCCGAAGTGCGCATCCCACCCGGTGTGCAGCAGCACCGCCCGGCCGGCCACCTCGTACGGGGCCAGCATCAGCCGGTCCACCGCGCGGATGCCGGCCGGCACCCTGACCACCACCCCCGGTAGGTCGGCGAGACGGTCCAGTGACATCCCGGTCAGGTCGTCCCGGCCGGCCCAGCGGTGGGCGGGCGTGTCCAGGTACGTGCCGGTGTTGGCGATCATGTCGATTCGGGCCACGTGGAACTCGGTGCCCGGGGCGTACCGCTCGCGGGATGCCGCGAAGGTCAGCCACTCGGTGATCCGGGGCCCCGGCCAACCCGGCAGGCTGGTCATCCCATCGTTGATCACGTGGCTCAGCTCGACCAGCCGCCGATCGGCGCCGGAGCCGTCGACCGCGACACCCCGACCGCCCTTGTGTGGCTCCGCGATGATCGTCTTGGCGCTGATCCGTACGTCGGCGACCATCAGCAGCCCGAGGTGCCGGACGAACAACGCCGCGAGGTCGTCGTCGGTGATCTCCCGACCGGGGATGTCCAGCCGGAACCCCTCGGTACGCAGCCCGCCGCCGTTGGCGAAGCTCACCTCCGCGTCGAACTGTGCCCGCCACTGCTCACCCATGCCGAAACCCGACCACGCCCGCCGTCAGTCGGTCAAGATCCCCCGCACTCCCGGCTGGTGGCGTCGGGCTCGGTCCCAAGATCGCGCAATATCCAGGATCCAGTGGCATCGGTGCGGCGATGAGACCACTACATCCTGGTTCGAGCGCGATCTTGGCGCGCGGTGCGACGCGACGCGGCGTGGCGCGGACCTCGGCGGAAGGGGGTGGCTGTCGGTCGACGGGGCTAGGCTTGTTGTCGTGCACCCCCCGTCCGGCTGGACGAGGGGCCGCCGTCGTGTGCGTCGACTCCCCGAAAGGTTTCCCTTGCTCACCGGTCTGTTCACCGCCGCCCTGGCCGACCCCGGGCTGACCCGGGCGCGTGACCTGGCGCGCTCCGGTGCCGCCCAGGTCGACGGCCTCGACATCACCGCCCCGGCGGCGCTGCGCCCGTTCGCCGTCGCGGCGGTCGCCGCGGACAACGACGGGGCCGGGCGACCGGTCCTGGCGGTGACCGCCACCACCCGGGAGGCCGACGACCTGGCCGCCGCGCTGGGCGGGTTGCTGCCGGCCGAGCAGGTTGTGGTCTTCCCCTCCTGGGAGACGCTGCCGCACGAGCGGCTGTCCCCACGCTCGGACACGGTTGGCCGGCGGCTGGCCGTGCTGCGTCGCCTGGCGCACCCGGAGGCGACCGACGCGCACGGCGGCACCGGGCCACTGCGGGTGGTCGTGGCCCCGGTCCGTTCGCTGCTTCAACCGCAGCTGAAGGGGCTCGGCGATCTGGAGCCGGTGCAGCTCGCCGCCGGCGAGGAGGCCGACCTGGAAGAGGTCGCCCACCGCCTGGTCGACATGGCGTACGCCCGGGTCGACCTGGTCACCAAGCGCGGCGAGTTCGCGGTGCGCGGCGGCATCCTGGACGTCTTCCCGCCCACCGACGAGCACCCGTCCCGGGTCGAGTTCTGGGGCGACGAGGTGGAGGAGATCCGCACCTTCGCCGTCGCCGACCAGCGGACCATCGAGCAGGTTCCGCTGCTCTGGGCGCCGCCGTGTCGGGAGTTGCTGCTCACCCCGTCGGTCCGTGACCGGGCCGCCGCGCTCGCCGAGCAGCACCCCGAGCTGGGCGAAATCCTCGACAAGCTGGCCGAGGGCATCCCGGTGGAGGGGATGGAGTCGCTGGCCCCGGTGCTGGTCGGCCCCGACTCGTTGGAGCTGCTGCTGGACGCCATGCCGGCCGGCACCCACGTCCTGCTCTGCGACCCGGAGCGGATCCGCACGAGGGCGCACGACCTGGTGCGTACCTCGGAGGAGTTCTTGCAGGCCAGCTGGGCCGCCGCCGCAGTCGGCGGCCAGGCCCCGGTGGACGTCGGCGCCGCCGCCTTCCGCACCCTCGGCGAGGTGCGCGCCGCCGCGGGCAAGCTCGGCCAGCCGTGGTGGACGCTGTCCCCGTTCGGGCTTGTAGAGGGGGAGACGGCCGAGGCGCGGCAGCCCTGGGAGGACGCGCCCGAGCAGGCCGCCGTCACTCCGGACGACGCCATCGCGGTGACCCTGTCCGCCCAGCCGGCGCCGCTCTATCACGGCGACACCTCGCGGGTCGTCGAGGACCTCAAGCGCTGGGCCGGCGAGGGCTGGTCGATCGCGTTGGTCTTCGAGGGGCACGGTCCCGCCCAGCGGGCGGTGGAGGTGCTGCGCGACGCCGGCCTGGGCGCCCGGTTGACCGAGGAGGTGCCGACCGCGCCCGTCCCCGGCGAGCTGGTGGTCACCTGTGGCGCGCTGAGCAGCGGGTTCGTCGACGAGGCGTCCCGTTTCGTGCTGCTCACCGGCAATGACGTGACAGGTGGTCGGGGCACCTCGACGCGGGACATGCGCAAGATGCCGAGCCGGCGGCGCAACACGATCGACCCGCTGGAGTTGAAGGCCGGCGACCACGTGGTGCACGAGCAGCACGGCATCGGCCGCTACGTCGAGTTGGTGCAGCGCACAGTCAACGGCGCCAGCCGGGAATACCTGGTCATCGAGTACGCGGCCAGCAAGCGGGGCCAGCCCGGCGACCGGTTGTTCGTCCCGACCGACCAGCTCGACCAGCTCTCCCGCTACGTGGGCGGCGAGCAGCCGACCCTGCACAAGATGGGCGGCTCGGACTGGCAGAAGTCCAAGGCCCGGGCCCGCAAGGCGGTCCGGGAGATCGCCGCGCAGCTCATCCAGCTCTACGCCGCGCGCAAGGCGTCGAAGGGGCACTCGTTCGGCCCGGACACCCCGTGGCAGCGTGAGCTGGAGGACGCCTTCCCCTGGCAGGAGACGCCGGATCAGCTCGCCGCGATCGACGAGGTCAAGCGGGACATGGAGCAGACCGTCCCGATGGACCGGCTGATCTGCGGTGATGTCGGCTACGGCAAGACCGAGATCGCGGTTCGGGCGGCGTTCAAGGCGGTACAGGACGGTAAGCAGGTGGCGGTGCTGGTGCCGACCACCCTGCTGGTGCAGCAGCACTACAACACGTTCGCCGAGCGGATGAGCCAGTTCCCGGTGCAGATCCGGCAGCTGTCGCGGTTCCAGACGGCGAAGGAGACCGAGCGGACGCTGGAGATGGTCGCCGACGGCACCGTCGACATCGTCATCGGCACCCATCGGCTGTTGCAGACGGCGACCCGGTTCAAGCAGCTGGGTCTGGTGGTCGTCGACGAGGAGCAGCGCTTCGGTGTCGAGCACAAGGAGCACCTGAAGACGCTGCGCGCCTCGGTCGACGTGCTCAGCATGTCGGCCACCCCGATCCCGCGCACCCTGGAGATGGCGATCACCGGCATCCGGGAGATGTCCACCATCGCCACCCCGCCGGAGGAGCGGCACCCGGTGCTCACCTTCGTCGGCGCGCAGGACGACAGGCAGGTGGCCGCGTCCATCCACCGTGAGCTGCTCCGCGACGGGCAGGTCTTCTACCTGCACAACCGGGTCGAGTCGATCGACCGGGCGGCACGGCGGCTACGGGAGCTGGTGCCCGAGGCGCGGGTCGCGGTGGCGCACGGCCAGATGGGCGAGGACGCCCTGGAGAAGGTCATGGTCGGCTTCTGGGAGAAGGAGTTCGACGTCCTGGTCTGCACCACGATCGTCGAGTCGGGCATCGACATCCCGAACGCCAACACGCTGATCGTGGAGCGGGCCGACCTGCTCGGCCTGGCCCAGCTGCACCAGATCCGTGGCCGGGTCGGCCGGGGCCGGGAGCGGGCGTACGCCTACTTCCTCTACCCGCCGGAGAAGCCGCTCACCGAGCACGCCCACGAGCGGTTGGCGACCATCGCCCAGCACACCGAGTTGGGTGCGGGCATGTACGTGGCGATGAAGGACCTGGAGATCCGGGGCGCCGGCAACCTGCTCGGTGGCGAGCAGTCCGGGCACATCGAGGGCGTCGGCTTCGACCTGTACGTGCGGATGGTCGGCGAGGCGGTCTCCGCGTTCAAGGGTGAGCGGTCGGAGGAGGAGGCCGACGTCAAGATCGACCTGCCGGTCGACGCGCACCTGCCACACGACTACGTGAGCGTGGAGCGGCTGCGCCTGGAGATGTACCGCAAGCTCGCCGAGGCGCGCGACGAGGAGCGGTTGGGCGAGGTGATCGCCGAGATGACCGACAGGTACGGCGAGCCGCCGGCGCCGGTGCAGAACCTGGTGGAGGTTGCCCGGTTCCGCCTGCTGGCCCGCCGCTACGGCCTGAGCGACGTGTCCATGCAGGGCAAGCACGTGCGGTTCGGCCCGCTGCCCCTACCGGACTCGAAGCAGTTGCGGCTCAAGCGCTACCACCCGGATGCCGTCTACAAGCAGGCCACCGACCAGGTCAGTGTGCCCCGACCGGCCACCCGTCGGATCGGCGGCGAGCCGCTGCGTGATCAGGCGCTGCTCCAGTGGTGCGCGCAACTGCTCTCCGATGTGCTCGGTGCCCCCGCCCCACTGGCCGTCGCGGCGGGCTGAGGTGGGTCCGCGGTGCGGTGGGGGCCGTCACAGCCTGGGAGAGGGCATGAGAGAGTGACGGGTATGCGTGCTCGCCGTGTGATCGCCGCCGCCAGCGTCGCGGCCCTGGGTGTCCTCTCCCTCGCCGCCTGCGGCAAGTCCGCACCGAACGTCGCCGCGTATGTCGGTGACACCACCTATTCGGTGGACCGGGTCGACGCGATCTACGACGACGCGCAGGCGAAGTACGGCGACGCGGTCCGGCAGGAGGCTGGCCAGGCGGGGGCGACGCCGTCGGCGGAGCAGTTGCGCGCCGCGGTGACCCGTCAGGACGTGGTCAACCTGCTGGTCAGCATGGATCTCGGCAAGCGGGTCGCCGCGGCGAAGAACATCCAGGTGCCCGACGAGGTCACCCCGCAGCAGCTTGAGCAGAACCTGCGGCTGCCGGCGACCACCGAGTACGCCAAGCTCTGGGGTGAGTGGATCGACCTGCTCCAGGTGCTCAACCAGCAGCTCCCGCCGGCCGAGCTGAGCGACGATTCGCTGATGGCCGTCTACGACGCGCTGGCGAAGACCGGGGCGATCAAGGGCGGCATGTCAGTGGCCGACGTCCGTCAGGCGTTCGGTGACGGCGGCTTCGTCCGCAGCGCCACCGCCCTCAGCACCGCGCTGGAGGACGAGGCGAGCCGGATCGACGTCACGATCAACCCGCGCTACCGGGCGGTCGGCGTGCCGTCGGTGGTGAGCACCGGCCAGTCGCTGGTCTTCTACTCACTGCCGTACATCAACGAGGCCGGCCCGGTCACGGACATCTCCACCCCGGAGCCGCTGCCGTCGAGCGACGCCCCGAGTGGCGAGGGCCCAGCACCGGACGAGGGCACGGCCAGCTGAGCATGACGGCACGGATCGTCCTCCTGGTCACCTCACCCCGGCTGCCGGCCGGCCTGTTGACCTCCGCGGCCTGGGACGTCGTACGCCAGCACCCGGTGCTGACCGGCGCGGACAGCGAGTTGGTCATGGCCGTGCGCCAGGCGGGCGCCGAGGTCACTGTGGTGGACGGCCCGGCGACGCAGCCGTTGCTGGACGTGGTGGCGTCGCACGGCACTGTGGTGTGGCTGGCCGGCCCGGCGGGTGACGAGGCACTGGCCCGGGAGTTGGGTCTGCGGCTGGCCCGGCAGCCGGGGTTGGCCGAGATGGAGTTGATGTACGGCTCGTGGGATCCACCGGGTGCCCGGCTGCTCGACGCGGTGGCCGTGCTGGATCGACTGGCCTCTCCGGGTGGCGACCCGTGGAAGCGGGCGCAGACGCACCGCAGCCTCGCCGGTTACCTGCTGGAGGAGAGCTACGAGGCGTACGACGCGATCAGCGCCGACGACACCGACGCGCTGCGCGAGGAGTTGGGCGACGTCCTGTTGCAGGTGGTGCTGCACGCGCGGCTCGCCGAGGAGTTGCCCGAGGATGAGCGGTGGAGCATCGACGACGTGGCCGGTGGCCTGGTCGACAAGATGATCCGGCGTAATCCGCACGTCTTCGCCGGTGCCGAGGTGGGCACCCTGGAGGAGATCACCGAGAACTGGGAGCGGATCAAGCGCGCCGAGAAGGCACGCCAATCGGTGCTGGACGGGGTGGCCCTGAGCCAGCCCGCGCTGGCCCTGGCAACGCAGATCCTGGACCGCGCCGCCCGGGCCGGCATCAAGGTCCCACTTCCAGTACCAGAAGCCCAGGCGGACGCCGAAGCGAAACTGGGCGCCGACCTCTTGGCAGCGGTGGCCGCAGCCCACAAGGCAGGCATGGACCCCGAGTCAGCCCTCCGCCAAACCACCCTGTCCCAAGCCCAGTCGATCCGCGCCGCCGAACCCCCACCTCCCCGGTGATCATGAAGTTATTGCCCCGACACGCCGAGGTGGATGGCAATAACTTCATGATCGACGGAGTGGCCTCAACCCGGCCGTGGTGACGGTGGGCGGTCGGTAGGGTGGGCGGGTGGAAGCGTTTGGGGTGCTGGCTGAGCGGGTCGTCGAGGCATTGCTGGAGTCGCGGCCGGGGGTGGCCACGGCCGCCGGGGACCACCGGTTCGACGACCGGCTGCCGGACCTGTCCGCCGACGGGTTGACCGCCGATCGGGCGATGCTCTCCGACGCGGCCAACGCGCTGTCCGAACTGGACCCGGACTCGCTCGACGTCGAGGAGCAGGTCGACCACGCGCTGCTCACCTCATTCGTGGATCGGGAGCTGTTCGAGCTGACCGAGATCCGGTCGCACGAGTGGGATCCGCTGCGGCACAACCCCGGCCCGCTGCTGCACCCGCTGCTGGCCCGCCCGTACGCCCCCGCGGAGGTGCGGCTGACCCAACTGGCCGGCCGGCTCGCCGCCGTACCGGACGCCCTCGCCACCGCCCGCGCGACGCTGCGGGACATGCCGCGGATCCACGCGGAGACGGCGGTCGGGCAGTTCACCGGGACGGCCGCGCTGATCCGCGACGAGCTGCCGGCGCTGCTCGCCCAGGCGCCGAGCCACCTCGACCGGGTCGAGCCGGCGGCCACCGCAGCGATCGCCGCGCTGGACGAGTTCGTCGCCTGGCTGCGCGTCGGCCTGGCCGCCGACGCGGGCCCCGGCCGTGACCCGCGACTGGGCCGGCGCCGTTGGGAGGCCCGGCTCTGGCACACCCTCGACACCGAGCTGGGCGCCGCCGAGATCCAACGGCGCGCCTGGGCCAACCTGGACCGGATCACCGCGGAGATCCGCGAGGCGGCCGTCGAGCTGGTCGGCGGCCCGGCCGACGACGCGACGGTACGCCGGGCGCTGGACCTGCTCGCGGCCGAGCACCCGAACGACGCGACGATCGTCGAGCTGGCCGGGGTGACCCTGGACGAGGCGACCGACTTCGTCCGCGCACACGACCTGGTGAGCCTTGTCGACGACAGGTGCGTGATCCAGGAGATGCCGGAGTTCGCCAGGGGGGTCGCGGTGGCGTACTGCGACGCGCCCGGCCCGCTGGAGACCGCCGTCCTGCCGACCTTCTACTGCATCGCGCCCACCCCGTCGGACTGGTCGGCGCAGCGGGTCGAGTCGTTCTACCGCGAATACAACGACCATATGATCCGCAACCTGACGGTGCACGAGGCGATGCCGGGGCACTTCCTCCAGCTCGCCCACGCCCGCCGCTACGTCGGTGGCACGCGGGTTCGCGCGCTGGCCGAGTCCGGCCCGTTCATCGAGGGCTGGGCGGTCTACGCGGAGGAGGTGATGACGGGGCTCGGCTTCGGTGGTCTGCCGGTGCGGTTGCAGCAGCTCAAGATGCAACTACGGATGACCATCAACGCGCTGCTCGACCAGTTGGTGCACGCCGAGGACCTGCCCGAGGCCGAGGCGATGGCGTTGATGACCGGGCGCGGCTTCCAGGAGGAGGGGGAGGCGGCCGGCAAGTGGCGGCGCGCGCAACTCACCTCCACCCAGCTCTCCACCTACTTCGTCGGGTACAGCGAGGTGGCCGAGATCGCCGCTGCCCGCCCGGACGGGGTGTCGGTCCGCGACTGGCACGACGCGATGCTCGCCCACGACTGCCCGCCCCCGCGCCACCTGCGCACCCTGCTGGGTCTCTGAAGGTCGCAGTCGGGGCAGCGGCGGGCGGTCTCGCCGGGGCGGTCGGTCACGAACCGCCGGGGCGGCGGTCGACGACGCCGGCGCCGTCGGGCGGGTCGAAGGCCTTCTCGTCGACAGTCGCGGAGTAGTCGCTCAGTGCCAACTCCATCGGCTTGCCGTCGACCGGCCCGGTGAAGCTGCCGAGCACGCCCTCGGTGGTGACGCAGGCGGTGAAGTCGCCGGACGAGCTTTCCACCGCCACGCAGGCGGCGTGGTGCCCGGCGACCGTGGTGTCACTCTGCTTGATGACCGCCTGCGGGTCGAGCGCGGCGGCGGTGAGCAGCCCGACCACCACCGGCGGCGTGACGAGGCCCTGGCGGTTGGCCTCGCCGAACAGCGTCACAGTGGGCTTGCTGCCCGGGGTGGGCGGGGCGATCAGCGTGCACTCCGGGCGGGCGCCGGTCGTCGTGCAGCGTGTGATGGCGTCCGGGGTGACGGTGAGTTGCCCGCCCGGGTAGGTGTACGTGGATCGCGCCGGGTCCTGTGCCTGCACGATCGCGGCGCGCTGGCCGCCGGGCAGTTGGTAGTCGGCCGAGTAGGTCAACTCCAGTGCTCGATCGAGCCGGGCGGCGAGGTCGTTGACGAGTTCGGAGCGGCCCATGGCGACTCCGGCGTCCTCGAATGTCTGACAGCCGGTGACCGTGAGCGACGCGATGACCGACACGGCGAGCATGCGGAGGGTGGTCGAGGCGGCGGGCATGGCGACCAGCCTGGTGGATCTGGTCCGTGCAGCGCAAACCCGTTGCCGGTTGACGCCCGGAAATCCGGGAATGTCCGTCAGCGCGGGGGGACCCGGGTGCGCGGGCGACGCCGTGCCCGTTCGCGTCGCCCGATACGCTGCGTTCAACACCTGCCTCAGCCGCACCGTCGCGGCCCACCCACGGACCGGATCACAACAACGAGGAGCGACTTAGTGGCAACCATCGAGGGAATCGTCGCCCGGGAGATTCTCGACTCGCGGGGCAACCCGACGGTCGAGGTCGAGGTCGGTCTGGACGACGGCACGGTAGCCCGCGCCGCCGTGCCCTCCGGCGCCTCCACCGGCGCCTTCGAGGCGATCGAGCTGCGCGACGGTGACGACGACCGCTACCAGGGCAAGGGCGTGGAGAAGGCGGTCTCCAACGTCGAAGACAAGATCGTCGACCAGATCATCGGGTACGAGGCCAGCGAGCAGCGGCTGATCGACCAGAAGATGCTCGACATCGACGGCACCGACAGCAAGTCGGAGCTGGGCGCGAACGCCATCCTCGGGGTCTCCCTGGCGGTGGCGAAGGCCGCTGCCGGCAGCGCCGAGCTGAGCCTCTTCCGCTACCTGGGCGGCCCGAACGCGCACCTCCTGCCCGTGCCGATGATGAACATCCTCAACGGTGGCGCGCACGCCGACTCGAACGTCGACATCCAGGAATTCATGATCGCGCCGATCGGCGCGCCCACGTTCCGTGAGGCGCTGCGCTCGGGCGCGGAGGTCTACCACGCGCTGAAGTCGGTGCTGAAGAAGAAGGGCCTCTCCACCGGGCTCGGCGACGAGGGTGGCTTCGCGCCGAACCTGCCGACGAACGCGGCGGCCCTGGACCTGATCGCCGAGGCGGTCGAGAAGGCCGGTTACCGGCTCGGCACCGACATCGTGTTCGCGCTCGACGTGGCGGCCACCGAATTCTTCGACAACGGCAGCTACACCTTCGAGGGCGCTGCGAAGTCCGCCGAGGACATGAGCACCTACTACACGAAGCTCGCCGACGAGTACCCGATCGTGTCGATCGAAGACCCGCTGGCCGAGGACGACTGGAGCGGTTGGCAGACGCTGACCGCCTCGATCGGCGACCGGGTGCAGATCGTCGGTGACGACCTGTTCGTGACCAACCCGCAGCGCATCGCCCGTGGCATCGCGGAGAAGTCGGCGAACGCGGTCCTGGTCAAGGTCAACCAGATCGGCTCGTTGACCGAGACCCTGGACGCGGTGGACCTGGCCCACCGGGCCGGCTTCAAGTGCATGATGAGCCACCGCTCCGGCGAGACCGAGGACACCACCATCGCCGACCTGGCGGTGGCCACCGGCTGCGGCCAGATCAAGACCGGCGCGCCGGCCCGCTCGGACCGCGTCGCCAAGTACAACCAGCTGCTCCGGATCGAGGAGGAGCTGGCCGACGCGGCGCGCTACGCCGGCGCTGGCGCGTTCCCGCGCTACCGTTCGGCCTGAGACGCACGAAGCCTCGGGGGAGGGGTGTGACGATGCAGCAGCGCCGCACACCGGGTGGTCAGCGTCCCGCTCGTCGGCCGGGTCAGTCCGGTCGGCCGGGCGGCGGGCGCGCCACTCGGGGATCGGTCCGGGAGGCCGGTGTACGCGCCGAGCCACGCGCCGCCGGTCGCGCGCCGGGTGCTGCCCGGGGCGCCGAAGGTGTGCGTTCCGCCAATCGTCCGGCCGCCGCTCGGCGTACCGCCGCCGGTGGCGCCGTGAAGCGGCTCGCCGCACCCCACCCCCGTCGCTTCACCGGCCGGGCCACCGTGCTGTTCGCGGTCCTGATCGCGCTCGCGCTGGCCTACACCTACCCGGTCCGGGTCTACCTGGACCAGCAGGCCAACATCGAGCGGATGGAGGCCGCCCAGGCGGTGCAGGAGCGGGAGATCGCGAAGCTCGCCGAGAGGGCCGCGAAGTGGCAGGACAAGGCGTTCATCGAGACGCAGGCTCGGGAACGGTTCTTCATGGGCCGCCCGGGCGAGAAGATGATGGTGGTGCTGCACGACCCGGAGGGCGCCGCCCGGGACGCTGGGAAGTCGGCCGGTTCGGCCGCCCCGCCCGGGCCGGCGACCTGGTACGACACGCTCTGGTCGAGCGTGCAGGCGGCGGACAACCAGCAGCCGGGCAAGTGAGCCACCGACCAGCACACCAGGAGAGATGGGCACCGTGACTGTCGTACCACCGTCGGAGCCGGCGGCGGACTCCGTTCCCCTGCCGCAGCGGGAGCCAGCCACCGAAGCCGATCTGGCGGCGGTGGCCGCGCAGCTCGGCCGCACGCCCCGGGGCACCCGGGCGGTTGCCCACCGTTGCCCGTGCGGCCTGCCGGACGTGGTGGAGACGACCCCCCGCCTCGCCGACGGCACCCCGTTCCCGACCCTCTACTACCTGACCTGCCCCCGGGCCACCGCGGCGTGCAGCCGACTGGAGTCGGCGGGGCTGATGAAGGAAATGGCGGACCGGCTGACGACGGACCCGGAGTTGGCCGCTAACTACCGTGCGGCGCACGAGGACTACCTCACCCGCCGGGAGGCGGTCGGCGAGGTCCCGGAGATCGCCGGCATCTCGGCCGGCGGGATGCCGGGCCGGGTGAAGTGCCTGCACGTGCACCTGGGTCATGCGCTGGGCGCCGGCCCCGGCGTGAACCCGTTCGGCGACGAGACGTTGGAGCTGGTCGAGCCCTGGTGGTCGGCGGGGCCCTGCGTGGACGTGCCGGCGGGCGAGTGAACGCCCAGACCGGGTCCGAGGCGCCCGAGAGTCAGATCCTCGTACGGCGGGCCCGCACCGGGGATGTGCGGGGCATCCGGCGACTCGTCGACACCTACACCGACGACCGGAGGCTGTTGAGCAAGGCCACCGTCACCCTCTTCGAGGACGTGCAGGAGTTCCGGGTCGCGGTCCGGGCCGAGGACGACGTGGTGGTGGGCTGCGGCGCGCTGCACGTCATGTGGGAGGACCTGGCCGAGATCCGCACGGTGGCAGTGGACCCGTCCTGCCGGGGCCGTCGGATCGGTCACCAACTGGTCGGCGAGCTGATCGACGCGGCCCGGGAGTTGGGTGTGGCGCGGATCTTCGTGCTCACCTTCGAGACCAGGTTCTTCGGCTCGTTCGGCTTCCGCGAGATCGACGGCGCTCCGGTGCCGCAGCCCGTCTACGAGCAGCTGCTGCGCTCGTACGACGAGGGTGTCGCGGAGTTCCTGGACCTGGAGCGGGTCAAGCCGAACACGCTTGGCAACACCCGGATGCTGCTGCGGCTCTGATCAGCCCTTGCGGGGGTGGGCGGCGAAGAACTCCCACATCAGGTCGGTGGCGGACAATCCCGCGGAGGACGCGGCGAGTTGACCCGTTGTCGCTCCCGGCCAGCTGTGGCCCATGTCGGCGAGCGTGTAGACGCTGACCTCGCTGCCGTCGGCGCAGCCCGCCACCGTGTGCGTCACACCCGGCACCCCGGACGCCTTCGGGCTCGGGCGGCAGTTGAGCCGCTGCTGCCAGGTCCGCATTCCGTCCTGGAAGGTCGAGGCGTACCGGTCCTGGCCGCCGATGAAGGTGATCACGGAGACCGGGCTCTTCGGCACGTAGCTGTCGGGGGTGGTCAAATGTCCGCTGTAACCACCGCTGACCACCCCGATCGCGGCGAACGTGCCAGTGCTCTCCACCGCCGCCCGGAAGCTCATGTCGCCGCCGTTCGAGATGCCGGTGAGGAACACCCGGTTCGGGTCCGCGTGCCAGGTCTGCACCAGATGGTCGGTGAGGGCGTTGAGGAAGCCGACGTCGTCCGCCTTGCCGCAGCAGATCAGCGCGTTGAAACCGCCGCCCTGCCCGTCGGGGTAGGCCACCAGCGTGTTGTCCTTGTCGGCCTTGGCGTCCAGGCCCGCCAACTCCCACATCGAGGTTCCGCTGCCGGGATAGAAGTGCAGCGCGAGCACCAGCGCGGAGGGCCTGCCCGGGTCGTACCCCGGTGGCGCGTGCAGCAGGTAGGTGCGGTCGAGCCCGTTGTGTCGCAGGGTGAGCTGGTGGTCGCCCGCCGCCGGTCGTTCGCTCGACGCGGACGGTGTGGCTGGCGGGGCCGACGAGGGCTGCCCCCGCTCACCACAGGCCGCGGCCACGACGATGAGGCAGAGCCCCGTTAACACTGCCACCGTTTGCCGCACGCCGGCCACCCCCCGTCGACCCCTGGGTCCACACTGGAGATCATCCGGCGGCGAATCAACCCTTTCGGTCCTGGGCGAAGGCAGGCAGGCTGTTGCCATGCTTCGCCTCCAACTCGGGTCGGCCGACCTGTGTCGGGTGCGGTTCGCCGATCGGTTGCACCCGGTCGGGATCGCGCTGCTGGCCGGTCAGTGGCTGCGCGATCCCACGGTCGCGGCGATGGCACCGACCCTGGCCGAGCGGGCGGTGGCGGCCGAGGGCACGGCTGCCGCCCAGGCCGCCACCGCGATCCTGCGGCACCTGCTGCCCGACCGGGGGCGTCTGCCGGACTTCGTCACGCCCTTCGCCGGCCTGGAGTCGGTGGAGGCCGGTCTGGAGGCGATTCGGGCCACCCCGGCACGGCGGGTCCGCGCCGAGGTCACCATGGCGTACGCGGACACGCCGGCCAGCCTGCTGCGGCGGCGCTTCGCGGCGGCCGACCCGGAGGTGCTGGACCTGTTCGGCGGGGCCGTGCAGACCTGGTTCGACACGGTGCTCGAACCGCACTGGGCCGAGCTGCTGTCCGCGTACCGTCAGCAGGTGACGTCTGCCAGCCAGCGGCTGGCGCGGCACGGCCTGGCCGCCCTCTTCGCGGGTCTGCACCCGGGGATCCGGTGGCGGGAGCCGGTGCTGGAGATACGGACGTGGTGGGACGGTGATCTCCCCGGCACCGGTCACGGGGTCATCCTGTTGCCCTCACCGTTGGCCGGGCCGCGCCCCCGGGTGCTGGTCGAGCAGGGTTATCCGATCCTGCTCGTCTACCCGGTGGTGATGCCCGCCCGCGACGCCCCCGCCGACGACGATGCCCTCGGTCGGCTGCTCGGCGTCACCCGGGCGTTGGTGCTGCGCCGACTGGCGGCCGACGGCGGGTTGACCACCACCCTGTTGTCCCGGGCCTCCGGGGTCAGTCTCTCCTCGGCCTCCGAGCACGCCACCGCCCTGCGGGCCGCCGGTCTGGTGGCCAGCGAACGGGAGGGCGGGGCCGTCCGACATCACCTGACCGTGCTCGGCGCGGAGCTGTTGGGTGCCGGTCGTCCTGTTGAGCGTGATGCCCCTGAGTCATTTTGATGCCTGGTAGTCATCGGGCTCAGTAGGGCGACCGGGCCCGCCAGGCTGGCTGCCGCCTGCTCGGCCCACCAGGCGGGCACCGCCGGTGCGCTGTCGTAGGGTTGCGGGGTGACGACGCGTGTGGCGGCCATCGACTGCGGGACCAACTCGATCCGACTCCTGGTCGCCGACCTGCCCGACGCCTCGACCGGGCCGCAGGCGCCGCTGACCGACCTGACCCGGCGGATGGAGATCGTCCGGTTGGGGCAGGGCGTGGACCGCACCGGCCGACTGGCGCCGGAGGCGATCGAGCGGACCCGGGTCGCATTGGCGTCGTACGCCGCCGACATCGAGAAGCTGGGTGCGCAGCGCGTACGGATGTGTGCCACCTCGGCCTCCCGGGATGCCGCGAACGCCGCCGACTTCACCGAGATGGTGCGGGCCACCCTCGGTGTCGCGCCCGAGGTGGTCAGCGGCGACGAGGAGGCCCGGCTGTCGTTCACCGGCGCGGTGCGCGGGCTTCCCGCCGACGCGAGGGAGCCCTTCCTGGTCGTCGACATCGGTGGTGGCTCCACCGAGTTCGTGGTCGGTGACCGGGCCGCCGGGGTGCGGTCGGCGATCTCGGTGGACATCGGCTGTGTCCGGATGACAGAGCGGCACCTGCCCGGTGACCCGCCCACGTCCGAGCAGGTCGCGGCGGCGCAGGCCGACATCGCGGCAGTGGTGGACCGGGCGCTCGCCGTGGTGCCCGGTCGTGAGGCGGCCACCCTGGTCGGCCTCGCCGGGTCGGTCACCACAGTTGTCGCTCTCGCGCAGGGCCTGCGGGAGTACGACCCGGAGCGCATCCACCACGCCCGGGTGTCGTACGAGGAGGTCGCCCGGGTGACCGCGGAGCTGCTGGGTCAGACCCGTGCACAGCGGTTGGCGAACCCGGTGATGCACCCAGGCCGAGCCGACGTGATCGGCGCGGGAGCACTGGTGCTTCGCGTGATCATGGAGCGGGCCGGGATGCCGTCGGTGGTCGCGTCGGAGCACGACATCCTCGACGGCATCGCCTGGAGTCTCCAGCCATCCGCGGCGCGCTAGCAGGCTTGATCAACTCGCCTGTCGGGCGTGATCGTTGACGCTACTTCGCATTACGCAGTAGTGTGCAATGCGTGGACACCACACAGTTGCTGAAGGGCGTGCTCGATCTGGCCGTCCTGGCCGTGCTCCGAGAGGAGGACGGTTACGGTTACGACATCCTGCGCCGGCTTCGCGAGGCCGGCCTGGAGGAGGTCGGAGATGCCTCGGTCTACGGGACGCTGCGCCGCCTCTTCGCCGCCGGCCTGCTCACCACCTACGTCGTGCCGAGCGAATCCGGGCCGCACCGCAAGTACTACTCACTCAACGCCGCGGGGCGCGACCAGCTGACCCGCTCCGGCAAGCTCTGGCGCTCGTTCGCCACCACCATGGACACTCTGCTCGACGATCGGGGGCTGGCGGCATGACCGTCACGGAGCAGGAGATCACCGACTACGTGGCGAGGGTCCGGGCCGCTCTGGCCGACCTGCCGACCACGCAACGCGACGAGCTGACCGAGGACCTGGCCGACCACCTCACCGAGGTCGCCGCCGAGTCCGAGGGCACCCTGGTCGAGCGGCTGGGCGAGCCCGAGACGTACGCCGCCGAGCTGCGCGCCGCGGCCGGCGCCGCGCCGGGCGGCGGGCGCAACCTCGACCAGCGGGTGGCGAGCGCGATGGCAGGGGTCCGCGGCCGGCTACGCGCGATGGACACCCGTCTCGGCCCACCCCTGGGGTACGCGACGGCCAGCGACTTCCTCCGACTGCTGCGCCCGGCCTGGTGGGTGCTGCGCGGCTATCTGGCGGCGATGCTGGTCACCGTCGCCACCACCGGTGGCGACTTCGGGCCGCTACCGAGGCTCGGCGGTGAGCTGCTCGCCGGCCTGATCATGCTGATCGGTTTCGTGCTCGGCTCCATCTGGATCGGTCGCCGTTCGGCCCAGCTGACCCGCTGGCCGCGCTCGGTCGTGCAGGTGAGCAGCGCGGTGCTGGTGGTCTTCGCGCTCGCCGCACTCGTGCAGGCCGAGGACCGGATGCGCTACGGCGACTACGGCTACGACCAGACCTCGGTCGACAGCCAGTACGACAGGGTCCGGGACGTCTTCGTCTACGACAGCGAGGGCCGCCTGGTGGAGAACGCCCGGCTCTTCGACCAGAACGGCAATCCGATCCGGCTCGGCTACCCGGACTGCTTGGACGGCGCTTACAAGGATTCGGCACTGCGGGCGTACCCGTACTGCCCGGAGCAGGCCCCCTTCGTGCCCCGCGCACCGGGCGCGCCCCTCCCACCCACGCCACCGAGCAGCACGCCGGAGCCGAGCGGCACGCCGGACCCGAGCGGAACGCCCGAGCCGACCGGAACGCCGCTGCCGACCGGTACGGTCACCGGTCTGCCGCCGAGCGAAACGCCAACCCCCACCCCGACCCGCTGAGGGGTGTGAACTGGATCATGCGGGTGCGGCTGGGAAATAGCTGAACGGACGAGGCGAGCGGGACGGCACCGGAAATCAATGATCGTTACGGTGTCGTCTGCTCATCAACCCCTCGGAAGGAACCCCCGTGCCAGAGCAGGTCGCACCGCCCCCCGCGCCCGACGCCGAAACCCCTGAGCCGGTCGTCGAGACGCCGCAGGCGGCCGTGCCGCAGCAGGCCAAGCCGGAGTCGGCCTCCGAGACGCCGCAGGCGGCCGCACCGGAGTCGGCCTCCGAGACGCCGCAGCAGGCCGCGCCGCAGGCGGCCGCACCGCAGCAGGCCGAGTCGCAGCCGGCCGTCGAGACGCCGCAGCCGGCCGAGCCGAAGGCGGAGAAGTCCGGTTCGAAGAAGGCCCTCGGCATCATCGGTGCGATCCTCGCCATCGTCGTCGTCGCCGGCCTGAAGTTCGGCGTCGCCTCGGCGATCGGCAACTTCTTCAACAAGGACGAGACCGCGGACGCCAAGACCGGCGACTGCATCGCCGAACTGCCCGAGGTCACCGGCACCGAGCAGGAGGAGGTCGACGGTGCCAAGGTCGTCGAGTGCACCTCCACCGACGCGGCGTACAACGTGGTCGGTCGGGTGGACGGCCAGAGCGAGGCTCAGGCCAAGGCCGACACCACCTGCACCCAGTTCTTCACGGAGGGCCAGGAGGGGTACATCTTCTCCAGCATCGAGCCGGGCAAGACGGGCTACGTGCTCTGCCTGACCAAGAAGGTCTGACCACAGCGATAGCTCGGCATCGACGGCGGCGGGAGCGGACCCCGCCGCCGTCGGCGTACCCGGAGTCATCAGGAGGCGAACAGGAGGTGAATGCCACTGTTCCGGCGTCTTCCCGACGGCCCCCGTGGCGTGGCAGGCTACCGGCACGTAGGACCACTGGGCGACCAGCCAACGATGACTGACCGCTAGGAGGACGGCCCATGGGCGAAATGGTGAGCTACCGCGGCAACGGGGGCACGAGCGAGGGGTATCTCGCGATACCCGCCAGCGGCACGGCCAGCCCCGCCGTCATCGTCATTCAGGAATGGTGGGGTCTGGTCCCGCACATCCGCTCGGTGGCGGACCGGTTCGCCGAGGCCGGTTTCGTGGCCCTCGCCCCGGACTTTTACCACGGTGAGACAACCAGCGAGCCGGACGAGGCGCAGCGGCTCCTGCTGGCGATGCGGATGGACGAGGCGGCGAAGGACATCGCCGGAGCGGCCGACTATCTCGCCGGGCGGCCCGAGGTCACCGGTAAGGTCGGTGCCGTGGGCTTCTGCGCAGGTGGCAGCCTCGCCCTCTGGTCGGCCACCATCTCCGAGCGGATCGTCGCCACCGCCGGTTTCTATCCGGTGCTGCCCTGGGAGTCGATGCGCCCCGACTGGGCCGACTACGCCGGCAAGGCAGCGGTCATCCACTGCTCCGAAGAGGACGGCACGTCGGCCGACGAGGGCGTACAAACCGCTCGCCGGGCCATCGAGGAGGCCGGCGGCGACTGCCACCTCTACGACTACCCGGGCACCTCGCACGCCTTCTTCAACGACGACCGGCCGGAGGCATTCGACCAGCGTGCCGCCGCCAGCGCCTGGGCCCGCACCCTGGAACTCTTCCGGGCCAAGCTTGGCTGAGACCCGTACCCCCGAACAGGTGGTCGCCCGCGCAGCGCGGGCGACCGACCTGGCCGACCTCGACGCGGCGGTGAGCGACTGTTTCGCCTGCCCACGGCTGGTCCAGTGGCGGGAGGAGGTCGCCCGCACCCGCCGGGCCGCCTTCCGCGACCAGGAGTACTGGGGACGACCGGTGCCGGGCTTCGGCACCGGTGACGCGCGGATCGCAATCCTCGGGCTGGCGCCCGCCGCGCACGGCGGCAACCGCACCGGCCGGATCTTCACCGGCGACCGGTCGGGTGACGTGCTGTTCGCCGCGCTGCACCGGGCCGGGCTGGCCAACCAGCCCACCAGCGTCGCCGACGACGACGGGCTCACAGTGCGGGACCTACGGATCTTCTCGGCCGTCCGGTGTGCGCCTCCGGACAACAAGCCGACCCCTGTGGAACGGGACACCTGCGCACCCTGGCTGCACCGTGAGGTCACGCTGATCCGGCCCACGCTGCGGGTCGTGGTCGCGCTTGGCGCGTTCGCCTGGGCCGCGTGGTGGCCGGTGCTCCGAGCGGTGTACGGGCAGCGCCCGCCCAGCCCGCGACCGGCGTTCGGTCATGGGGCACACTGGTCCGGCACGGACGCTCCGGACTTGCTGGGCTGCTACCACGTCAGTCAGCAGAACACCTTCACCGGGCGGTTGACACCAGTGATGTTGGACGACGTCTTCGGCCAGGCTAAACAGCTGGCCGGAGTGGACTGAGACGACGCGTGGGGTGGTGGCGATGACAGACGGAACACGCCCGCCCACGCCGGTACCATCCGCCGAGCCGGGTGTGCTGCCTCCGGTGCTCGGCCTGCTCCGCCGCTGGTGGCCGGTCGGCGCGGTCGCCGTCCTGCTCGCCGGTGCCGCGCTGGCGTCCGCTCACTCGTCGATCGGGGCCAGCCGGATCCCGCCGGCCGCGGACAACGTTCCCTGGGTTCCCGAGTACCCGACCGTCGAGCCGTCACCGTCCATCCCGATCGAGCCACGCGACGCCGCTGAGGCCACCCAGGCACACATCCCGCAGTGGGTCGGCACGGCGGCGGTGGTCCTCCTCGGGCTGGCCATCCTCGCCGCACTCGGCTACCTCAGTTGGATCCTGATCCGAGGTGCGCTGCGCCGCACCACCCGGGCACTACCGGCGCAGCGGGCCCGTCGTACCGCCGAGGGCACCGCCCGCGAAGTGGTCGCCGCCCTCGACGCCGGCCTCGTGGAGCTCGACGACCGGGACACCGACCCCCGGGTGGCGGTAATCGCCTGCTGGGTGCGCCTGGAGGAGACCGCCGCCGCGGCCGGTGTGCCGAGGCTCGCCGGCGACACCCCCACCGACCTGGTCAGCCGGCTGTTGCAGGGCGACCCGGCGGCGGGTGTGCCGGCCATCGCCAGCACCGACGTACTGGCCGAGTTCGCGCACGTCTACCGGGAGGCCCGGTATGCCACCCACCCGGTTGGCGAACGCACCCGCGACCAGGCCCGCACCGCGCTCGGCCGGCTGCGCGGAGAGCTCACCGCGGTGGTGACCTCATGAGCAGCACCAGCATCGACGATCTGCTCGCGTTCGAGGAGGAGGGGGCGCCGGCCGGTCCGAAGGCGCGCGACTCCCGGTGGCGTCCGGTGCTGCGCTCGCTCGCGTGGGCGGCCGCGCTGGTCGCGGTCCTGCTCGTCGGCCTGCGCGCGGTGGGCCTCCAGGTCTCGCTGCCCGTACTGATCGCCGGGGTGCTCGCCGTGCTGGCGGTGCGCCGGGTCACCGCCCTGCTCGCGCCGCCACCACCGCCGCCGCCGGCTCGCCAGGCCGGCGCGGGCGAGGAGGACGGCAGCTACAACTGGGATGCCCGGGACGCGCTGCGTGGCGCGATCAACCAGTGGGAACGCCCCCTGGACTGGTCCTCGAACCGAACCGAACGTTTCACCGAGGTGGTCCTGCCCCGGATCGGTGAACTGGCCGACGAGCGGATGCGTCTGAAACACGGCGTCACCCGTGAGTCGGATCCCGCCCGCGCTCGTGTCCTGCTGGGTGAGCACCTGTGGACGTTCCTGGAGACCCCGCCTCGCCGCACCCCGTCGCCGCGCGACCTCGCGGTGATCGTCGCCGAACTGGAGAGTGTTTGATGAACGACGTGGACCGGAGCATTGCCCCCGCCGAGGTCGGGCACCTGGCTCGGGCGGTCCTGGACGCGGTCGGCACCGTCGTGGTCGGCAAACGGGACGCGTTGGAGCTGGTCCTCGCCGGCATCCTCGCGGGCGGGCACGTGCTCCTGGAGGACCTGCCGGGGCTCGGTAAGACGCTCACCGCCCGCTCGTTCGCCCAGGCCCTCGGGTTGGATTTCCGTCGGTTGCAGTTCACCCCCGACCTGCTCCCCGCCGACGTCACCGGCTCGTTCCTGTACGACCAGCGCAACGGCGACTTCACCTTCCGAGCCGGCCCGGTCTTCACCAACCTGCTCCTCGCCGACGAGATCAACCGGACGCCGCCGAAGACCCAGTCCGCGTTGCTGGAGGCGATGCAGGAGAAGCAGGTCTCGGTGGAGGGTGTGACCTACAAGCTGGACGAGCCGTTCCACGTGCTGGCCACCGCCAACCCCATCGAGTACGAGGGCACCTACCCGCTGCCCGAGGCGCAGCTGGACCGGTTCCTCCTGCGGGTCTCGTTCGGTTACCCGCAGCACGAAGAGGAGTGGGAGGTGCTGCGCCGTCGGATGAGCCGTCGCCGGGAGGAGGCGGACATCAAGCCGGTGGTCGACGCGGCGACGCTGCGGGCCATGCAGGCCGCCCTGGAGGACGTGGTGGTGGAGGACTCCATCGGCCGCTACATCGTGTCGCTCACCGCGGCCACCCGGGAGCACCCGTCGGTGCTGGTCGGCGCCTCGCCGCGCGGTTCGCTGGCGCTGCTGCTGCTGGCCCGCGTACGCGCGGTGTTCGGCGGACGGGACTACGTGGTGCCGGAGGACGTCAAGTCGGTGGCGGCGCCCGCCCTGGCGCACCGGATCACCCTGCGCCCGGAGATGTGGTTGCGCCGGGTCGATCCGGCGTTCGTGGTGAGCGAGGTGCTGGAGGCGACTCCCGCCCCGGCCAGTGGCGCGCTGCCCAGCTACGCCGCCGGCGGGCCCCGGCACTGATGACCGGACCGACAGTGCCGAGGGCCACCGAAGCGGAACCGGCTGCCGGCTGGGCGCCCACCCCGGCGCTCGGCCGCGCGGTGCTGCTCGCCGGCCTGCTGCTGGTGGCCGGCGTGCTGCTGGGTCGGGTGGACCTGATCGTGCTCGCCGCCCCGTTCGCGCTGGGCACCGCGTACGCGCTGCGCCGACGGCCCACGGCGCTGCCGCAGGTGTGGATCAGCCAGGGTGACGACGGGCCGCTGGTCGAGGGTGGTGACGTGACGGCGGCGGTGAGCGTCGGCAACCCGGACACTGTCGACTACGACCTGGTGGTGATGCGTTCCCGAGTGTCGCCGTGGTTACGGATCGACCGGGCCGGCTTCGCCAGTGACGAGGCCGTCGACGACGGGGAGCCGAGCGCCGTCCCGGCGACAGGTGCGACGGCGCAGGGCAACGGCGGGCGCCGTTCCGTCGCGGACCGGCCGTTCGTGACCTCGGTGCCGATCGGTGCCGCGGTGGACCTGCAGTTGGCCGGCAGGGCCCTGCGCTGGGGCCGGCATCCGATCGGCCCCGCCGGTGCCCGGGTCGCCACGGCGGGCGGTCTGCTGGTCTCCCGAGCGGTGATCACCGAGCCGGTCCGGCTGCGGGTGTACCCGCGTACCGAGCCGTTCGAGGCGGTCGAGGCGATGCCCCGCGCCGCCGGCCTGGTCGGGGCGCACCACTCCCGCCGACCCGGAGAGGGCGGCGAGTTGGCCGGCGTACGCGTCTTCGCCCCCGGGGACCGGCTGCGCCGGATCGACTGGCGGGTCTCGTTGCGGGCCCGGCAGCTGCACGTGGCCGCCACCCTGTCCGACCGCGACGCCGAGGTGGTGGTGTTGCTCGACGTGCTCGCCGAGGCGGGCCGCTCCGGTGGGGTGGGCGGCGCCGCCTCGGTGCTGGACACCACAGTCCGGGCCACCGCCGCGATCGCCGAGCACTACCTGCACCGTGGCGACCGGGTTTCCCTGCTGGAGTACGGGCCGGCCGCCCGCCGGCTCCGGCCGGCCGCTGGGCGGCGGCAGTACCTGACCGTCCTGGAGTGGCTGCTCGACGTCCGGGTCCACGCGTCCGCGCACGAGCCGTACGACCAGGTTTTCGGCCCGCAGTTGCTCTCCTCGGACGCGTTGGTGGTGGTGCTCACCCCGCTGCTGGACGAACGGTCGGCGCAGATGCTCGCCCGGTTGGCCCGCGGCGGGCGGTTCGTGGTGGCTGTCGACACGTTGCCGACCGACCTGGCGTCGCCGAAGGACCGGGGTTGGGCCGAGGTGGCGTACGGACTGTGGCGCCTGGATCGGGAGGTCATGATCGGGCAGCTCCGGGAGCACGGCGTACCGGTGGTGCGCTGGGCCGGCGCCGGCAGCCTGGACCAGGTGCTGCGGGACGTGGCGCGGTTGGCGACGGCCCCACGGGTGGGTGGCCGGTGAGCGTTTTCGTGGAGCGGGTTCGGGCGGCGCAGTACGCCGCCGCCCGCATCAGCGCGGCCCCGCTGTTGGTTCGGGCCACGATCTTCGTCGTCGTGTTTGCCGGGTTCGCGCTGGCGTTCCCCGCGGAGGTGCTTTCCGGTCGGCCGATCCTCTTCCTGGCGGTGGCGGCCCTGTTGCCCGCGTTCGGGCCGCGCCGGCTCTGGGCGACGTTCACGGCGTTGGTCACGGTCGGCGGTTGGCTGCTCGCCACCGACGGGTACGGCCGTCCGGTCGCCCTGTGGCGGCTGCTCGCCGTCGCGGCCCTGCTCTATCTGGGTCACACCCTCTGCGCGCTGGCCGCGCTGTTGCCCTACGACGCGGTGGTGGACCCCGAGTTGATCACTCGTTGGTTGCTGCGGTCGGCCGCCGTGTTGTTGGGTGCCGCCGTGCTCGGTGTCGTGTTGTTGCAGGCGGCGGGGACGGGCGGCGGGGCCGGACACCAGTGGGTGACGGTGCTGGGGCTGCTGGTGGCGGTGGGGACGGCAGCGTTGCTGGGGTGGCTGCTGCGACGTCGGTGACAAGCGCGACCAGAGGGTTACCCAGGTCACACGGGTTGTGCTCCGTCACAGATGGGGGCCGCGAGCGGGATTACCTGAGCCGGCCGGGGAAAGATAGACAACGTGAATCCGAAGCGGATCCTTGTGGTGGGTGCCGGGCACGTCGGTCTGTACGCGGCGCTGCGCCTGTCGAAGAAGCTCAGCTCCCGTGAGGCTGAGGTCATGGTGGTGGATCCCCAGCCGCACATGACCTACCAGCCGTTCCTGCCCGAGGCGGCGGCGGGCAACATCTCCCCGCGGCACTCCGTGGTGCCTCTGCGGCGGGAGTTGCGCAAGTGCAAGATGGTGGCCGGCACGGTCACGCGCATCGAGCACGCCCGCAAGGTGGCCACCGTGCAGCCGATCAGTGGCCCGGCCCGGGAGATCACCTACGACCACGTGATCGTGGCCCCGGGTTCGGTCTCCCGCACCCTGCCGATCCCCGGCCTGCATGAGCAGGGCATCGGTTTCAAGACCATCGGTGAGGCGATCTACCTGCGCAACCATGTGCTGGATCGGCTCGACGTGGCGGCCGCCACGCCGGATCCGGACGTCCGCCGTTCGGCGCTGACCTTCACCTTCGTCGGCGGTGGGTACGCCGGCATCGAGGCGCTCGCCGAGATGGAGGACATGGCTCGCGACGCCCTGCGTTACTACCCGGAGCTCAAGCAGGACGAGGTCCGCTGGGTGCTGGTCGAGGCCACCCAGCGGGTGCTGCCCGAGGTCGACCGGGACATGGGTGCCTACACCGTGCAGCAGCTGATGAAGCGGAACATGGACATCCGGCTGGACACCCGGCTCGAGTCCTGCGTCGACGGGCTGGTCAAGCTCTCCGACGGTGACAGCTTCCGCTCCGACACGATCGTCTGGACGGCCGGTGTGAAGCCGTCGCCGATGCTGGACTCGACCGACTTCCCACGCGACGACCGTCGGCGGATCACCTGCCTGCCCACGCTCCAGGTGGTCGACGGCGACCGGGTGGTCGAGGGTGCCTGGAGCGCCGGCGACTGCGCCGCCGTGCCGGACCTGACCAAGGAGCCGGGCAACTTCTGCTCGCCGAGCGCTCAGCACGCGGTGCGCCAGGCAGCCCGGATGGCCGACAACATCACGGCCGTGATCCGTGGCCGGGAGCCGGTGAACTACAAGCACAAGCACGTCGGCAGCGTCGCGAGTCTCGGCCTGCACAAGGGCGTGGCCCAGGTGTACGGGATCAAGATGACCGGTTGGCCGGCCTGGGTGATGCACCGGACGTACCACATGAGCCGGATCCCGTCGTTCAACCGCAAGGTCCGCGTGGTGGTGGACTGGTCGTTGGCGTTCTTCCTCAAGCGTGAGGTGGTCGCCCTGGGTCAGCTGCACGACCCGCGCGAGGAGTTCGCCGAGGCATCCCAGCCGGTAGGCGCGCCCCGCGTCTGACCCCAGACCCGCTGACCCCGTCGATCTTGCACTTTCGGACGTCGTGATGCGCCTTTTGGTGCGTCTTGTCCGAGCAGTAAGTGCAAGATCGGCGGGGTTTTGGGGTTGGGGTCAGCTAGACCCGCCAGGTCCAGGCGTCGGCTATTCGGGTCGCCGGGCCGTAGAGCTGTTCCAGGGTTGTGCGCAGGCTTTCCGCGTGGGGGGCGTCGTCGGTGAGCGCCACGCAGGAGGCGCCCCAGAAGTCCGCGTCGCGGGCGGCCTGGCGGCGTTGCTCGTCGCCGATTGCCGGTTGGTCGCCACGCCGGGCGACATCCGCCAGTAGCGCGGAGGTGGGTTGCTTGAAGGTGCCCATCGCCGCGGTGCCGCCCCTCCCGTACGGGCCGATGAAGAAGCCTTCCGGCAGCCGGAAACCGGCGTCGGCGGCGGTCGCCCAGCGCATCGGCCAGGGCTCCTTCGGGGTGGGCAGCGGCACCGGCACCAACACCCCTCCCGGCGGCACGCACTGCCGCCAGTGGCCGCCGGTGACGAATTCCGGCACGGGCGGTCGTCCGGCGGTCGGCAGGGAGGCCGGGAAGATCGGCAGCAGCGCCACGCCGACGGCCAGTGGCACCAGCCGCCGCGCCCGGCCGGAGCTGCGCAGGGCCCGGTCGACCGCGAGCACCAGCAGCGTCGCGACGATCGGCAGCAACGCCAGCGCGAACCGCATCGGCAACGCCCCGTCCACCACCGGCAGCCCTCCGATCAGGGCGTACGGGCCGGGGATCGCCGTGCGGGTGCCGCCGAGCACCACCTCCGGCCCGAGCGAGAGCGCCCCCATCACCAGACCCGCCATGACGCAGGCGAAGACCAGCCGGCGTCGCCCGGCCCAGATGGCGCAGACCGCGGCGACCAGCAGCAGTGGCCAGCCGAGGAACGTGTTGTACTCGGCGGGGCCGGTGGTCAGCCGGGCGGATTCGTCGCTGCCGGCCACCGACAGCGGGGAGAGCGTCCACCAACTGCTCAGGTCGGCCGAGAAGTAGGCCGGGGTGAACATTCCGTCGGCGACTCCCTGCGGTCCGGCGAACTGGAACCACAGCGGATAGCCGAGCACCAGCAGGGCGAGCCCGGCGGCGATCGCCAACCCGCCGGCGAAGCCGGGGAGCGCCCGTCGGGCCAGGTCCCGGTCCGCCACGGCGTAGCCGATCGCCATCACCAGCAGGGTGATCGCGGCGAGGAAGAGCACCTCCTCGCCGATGAAGACCTGCGCGGTGACCACGCCGGCCAGCCCCGCCGCGGAGGTGAACTGCCGTCGACGATCCGGCCCGGTGGTTCGGGTACGGCCGGTCTCGTCGGGTGTCCCGGGCCCCGGGTCGGACGCCCGCAGCAGCCGGACCACCAACCAGACGATCACCGGCACCAGCCACTGGGCGGTCATGTGCAGGTGGCTGTTGGTCTGCGAGACCATGCCGGGCCCGAATCCGCACAGCCCGCCGCCGAGCGCGGCGGCCAGCCGGCGGGCGTGCAGCGTCCGGTGGAACAGCAGGTACCAGGCGAGGGCGGTGCCGGCGAGGTTGGCGGCGGCGAGCAGCGCGAAGGTGACCGGCGCGCCCAGCGACAGGGTGACCGGCGCGAAGAGGACACCGAGTGCGATCACAGTGGTGTTGGCCATCAGGTTGACGCCGTCGGGAGCGTTGAGCCGGTCGGTGAGCAGATCGAAGTCGCCGAGCAGCGCGCGGGCGTCCACCGCCAGGAACCACTCGTAGAGGGTCTGGTCCTCCGGGTTGAGCGCCAGGATGCGGCCGCCCGGGTCGGGCCACAGCCCGTGAGTGAGCCAGCCGGCCAGCACCGCGAAGATCAGCGCGGCCAGCAGGTCCGCCCGGTGACGGCGGACGGCGGCCAGCAGCCGGGTGGCCCGGGGTCGGCGGTTGACCCGATCGGCGAGGCGGAATGCCTGCTCGGGCGCGGCGTCGGGGGCCGTGGGGGCTGCGCTGCTCACGGCATCGACCCTAATGTGGCCAGGCCGGCGGGGTACGCCGGGTCGCCGCAGACCGGCTACGGTGACACTGCACCAGGCGTGTCGGCGCGCCGGTGCCACTCGCCCGGGTGGTGGAAAGGCAGACACGGCCGCCTTAAAAGCGGCTGCCGAAAGGCGTGCGGGTTCGACCCCCGCCCCGGGCACCGGTCCGCGCACACATTCTCACTCGTGATCTCCGGGACTTGGCTGCGCCGTCTACTCTTGGAGGGCACGTTCACGTGCAAACGACCCCCTGAGGGAGGCCAGACAGTGAAGACCTCGAACCCGGTGCTCGCCCGGCTCGGCCAAGCGGCCGAGCGGGAGCGCTCCGCCGGGTACGCCCCGGCCGGGCCGTACGGACAGCCCGGCATTCCCCAGCAGTACCCGTCCCAGGCCGATTACCCGGCCGCGCCGCCGACCGTGGCGCCCATGACGATCGACGACGTCGTCGTCAAGACCGTCACTCTGCTCGGCATCCTCGGCATCACCGCCGCGGCAGCCTGGGTGCTCGTCCCCGACGCGCTGGTCGGGCCAGCCTGGATCGGCGCGGCGGTGGTCGGCCTGGTCCTCGGCTTGATCATTTCGTTCTCCCGGATGGCAAACCCGGCGCTCGTCATCGCGTACGCGGTCGTCGAGGGTGTCTTCGTCGGCATGGTCAGCAAGGCGTTCGAGACGCGCTACGACGGCATCGTGCTTCAGGCCGCCGTGGCCAGCTTCGGCATCTTCTTCCTGATGGCGATGCTCTACCGGGCGAAGGTCATCCGGGCTACCCCGGCGTTCGTCAAGGGCATGATCGCAGCGATGGTCGGCCTCTTCGCGGTCATGATGATCAACCTGGTGCTGGCGCTGTTCGGCGTCAACACGGGTCTGCGTGACGGCAGCCCGCTGGCCATCGGCTTCAGCCTGGTCTGCATCGTGGTCGCCTCGCTGAGCTTCGTGCTCAGCTTCAAGGAGATCGAGGACGGCGTCCGGATGGGCCTGCCGCAGCGCTACTCCTGGGTGGCCGCGTTCGGCATCCTGGTCAGCCTGGTCTGGCTCTACATCGAGATCCTGCGCCTGCTGAGCTACTTCCAGGGCGACGACTGACCTCGTCCGCACTGCCGACCGGCGCCCGTCCCCACTCCGGTGAGGGCGGGCGCCGTCGTCCGCGCCGTTTGCCCGCCGCCGCCGGTCCGCCCGGGGCAGAGTGACTGCGAGGACCAAGCCCTTTGGGGGTACGCGGGCGAAGGAGGCGGCGGTGCGCAGCAACAACCCGGTGCTCAACCGGCTGGACGAGACGAGCCGGGTGGAGGCCCGGGTGCTCGGCGCCCGTGACGTCGAGCCGATGACAGTCGACGACGTGGTGGTGCGTACCGTCGGGTTGCTGCTCGTGACCGGCGTGGCGGCGGCGGTGTCCTGGGCGGTGATTCCCGACGCCGTGTGGTTGGGCGCCGCGCTGGCCGGCAGCGCGCTCGCCTCGATCGCGCTGGTCCTGGTCATCTCGTTGCGGGGGATCACCAACCCGGTGCCGATCGTCGGCTACGCCATCCTCCAGGGACTGCTGCTGGGGGTGGCGAGCCGCACCTTCGAGCAGGTCTATCCGGGCATCGTTGTGCAGGCGGTGGCCGGCACCTTCGGCGTCTTCCTCGGCATGGCGGCGCTCTATCGAGCCCGGGTGATCCGGGCGACGCCCCGGCTGGCCCGCCTGGTGATCGGCACCCTGCTCGGCATCGCCGTGCTCAGCGTGGTCAATCTGGTGTCGTACCTGATCACCGGGCGACCGGGCCTGGCGGTCTACAGCGTCAGCGGGGAGGTCGGCTGGCTGCCGTACGCCTTCTCGGTGGTGGCCATCATCGCCGGGGCGTTCAGCTTCATCCTCGACTTCGATCTCGTCGAGCGCTCGGTGCGCGACGGTCGAGCCCGTCGGTACGCGTGGTTGAGTGCGTTCGGCCTGCTCACCGGGTTGGTCTTCCTCTACTGGCAGCTGCTCAGGCTGCTCAGCTACCTGCGCCGCTGACCGGCCCGACCCGGCGGGGCGCGGTGTCGGCCGTAGACTTGGCGGCGATGAGCGCAGCGGAGTTGGACAAGGCCGTGCAGTTGCTGATCCGTCAGATCGCGCACTGGCAGCAGCCGCGGTGGGCGGCGGTCGCGACCGCCGGCAACGTGTCCCGCGCCGACCTGGTGCACCGCCTGGTGCAGGAGATCGCCAACCTGGCCGCCGACGCCGAGGCGGCACCCCGGCGGGTGGTGCCCCGGCTCGACAACGACCTGGCCCTGCCCGATCAGCTGCGGGTGGTCACTGCGGACCTGCTGGCCGCCGACCCGGGAGCCGAGGCGCTGACCCGGGCCGCCGCCGAGGTGACGGCGACCCGCAGCGCGCTCTGAGGTCAGTTCAACCGTTCGAGCACCATGGCCATGCCCTGGCCACCGCCCACGCACATGGTCTCCAGACCAATGGTCTTGTCGTGCCACTGCAGTGCGTTCAGCAGGGTGCCGGTGATCCGGGCGCCGGTCATGCCGAACGGGTGGCCGACCGCGATGGCGCCGCCCATCACGTTCAACTTCTCCTCCGGGATGCCCAGCTGGCGGTAGGAGGGGATGACCTGCGCGGCGAACGCCTCGTTGATCTCGACGAGGTCGACGTCGTCGATGGTCATGCCGGCTCGGCGCAGCGCCTGCCGGGACGCCTCGACCGGCCCGAGACCCATGATCTCCGGCGACAGGGCGGTCACACCTGTCGAGACGATCCGGGCCAGCGGGGTGAGCCCGAGTTCCTCGGCCCGCTGGGCGCTCATCACCACCACGGCTGCTGCGCCGTCGTTGAGCGGGCAGCAGTTGCCGGCGGTGATCCGGCCGTCCGGGCGGAACACCGGCTTCAGGCCGGCGACCGCGTCGAGTGTGACGCCGGCCCGTGGCCCGTCGTCGGTGCTCACCACGGTGCCGTCCGGCGTGGTCACCGGGGTGATCTCCCGGGCCCAGAAGCCGTCGGCGATGGCCTTCTCGGCGAGGTTCTGGCTGCGTACGCCGAACTCGTCCATGTCGGCGCGGGTGACGTCGTACACCTGGGCCAGGTTCTCCGCGGTCTGCCCCATGCTCAGGTAGATGTCGGGCAGCTCACCGGCGTCGCGCGGGTCGGTCCACACCTCGGCGCCGCCCTGCGCGCGGCGCTTCGAGCGCTCGTCGGCCGAGCCGAAGCGCGGGTTCTCCCAGCCGCCGCCGACCAGGGCCTGCGCCTCGGGCGGCAGCCCGTCGGAGCTGCCCCGGGCGTAGCGGGAGACCATCTCCACACCGGCGGAGACGAACACGTCGCCCTCGCCGGCCCGGATCGCGTGCATCGCCATCCGGGTGGTCTGCAACGACGAGGCGCAGTAACGGGTCAGCGTGGCGCCGGGGACAGTGTCGAGACCGAGGAGGGTGGACACCACCCGGGCCATGTTGAAGCCCTGCTCGCCGCCGGGCAGGCCGCACCCGAGGTAGAGGTCGTCGATCGTGGTCGGATCCAGCGCGGGGATCTTGTCCAGCGCGGCCTGGACGATTGTCGCGGCGAGGTCGTCGGAGCGGACGTCGCGCAGGGACCCCTTGTGCGCCCGGCCGATGGGGGAGCGGGCGGTGGCGACGATGACGGCGTCGCGGGACGACTCAATCGGCATGGGCCAACGTTAACCCGCCAGTAACATGGCGCGGAAGAAGCCGGCACGGCGGGAAATGTCACCCGTGGCCGGGGGCGATCTAGCGCCGGGTCGTGGCCGCCGCCGCGGCGACGATGGCGGGCAGCAGCGCGTGCGCCCACACCCGGTAGCCGTCGGCGGAGGGGTGGAAGCCGTCCGGGCAGAGCGTCCCCGCGTCGGCCCGGAACACCGGCCCGGTCTCGGTGGCCAGGTCGACGACCGAGCCACCCGCCTCCAGCACGGCAGTGGTCTGCGCGCGGGCCACCCGACGCCCGGACCAGCCGACCACCTGGCGCAGCGGAGGCGCGATGGCACGCACCGCGCCGAGGTCGGGGCAGGTGCCCACCACCACCTCGACGCGCGCCTCGCGCAGCCGGTGCACCGCCGCGCCGAGATAGGCAGCCGCGTCGGAGGGGCCGCGCAGCCCCGTGGCGTCGTTCGCCCCGATCAGGATCAACGCCACGTCGGGCCGGTCACCGAGCAGGGCCCGGGCCACCTGGGTGGCGAGGTCCGTCGAGCGGGACCCGGAGACGCCGACGCTGGACAGGTGCACCCGGCGGCCGGTCGGGCCCTCGGCGAGCAGGTTGGCCAGCTGCCCGCCGATGGTGTCCTCCAGGCGGTCGACGCCCACGCCCAGTGCCGACGAGTCGCCCAGCAGCACCAGTCGCAGCGGAGGAGCGCCCGCCCGACCGATCGTGGCGCGCAGGGCCAGGCCCAGCTCCGGTTGCGCGTAACGTCGGTGCCGGGCGACGAACGCCTCACCGGCGAGGACGGCGGCGCCCCCGACGGTGCCGGCGAGCAGCGACAACGCCGCCGCCCGGCCCAGTCGGCCGGCGAGGCCGGAGGTCACGCTCCGCGCGCTGCGCTCGTTCATGCCAGTCCCTCCACTGTCGAGGTGTCCGCGGCGGACCCGTGCTGCGGCACCGCGCCGACACCGAAGAACGCACGTCGGCGCAGCTGCGCCCACCGGCCGGCCGGCCCTCGGTCGCGGCCCCGGACCTGGACGCCGCTGACCTCGGTGCCGGCGTGTCGAGCCGCCTCCTGCGCGGCCTCCGGGAGCGACCGTACGCCGTCGCCGCGCGTCGGTGTGGCCCGTCGTTCCGGGGTCGCGCCGAGGGCGGAGAGCATCGTCGGCAGGAGCGCGGCGGCGGCCATCGCGTACCCCTCGGCGGAGGGATGGAACCGGTCCCAGGCGAACATCCGGGTGGGCTCGGCCGCGAACCGGGGGCCGAGCAGGTCACCGAGGGAGACCGTCCAGCCGCCCGCCTCGACCACGGCCACCGTCTGGGCGGCGGCGAGCTGACGGCTCCAGCGGTGCGCCAGCCAGCGCAGAGGTGGCTGGATCGGGCGGATCGCGCCCAGGTCGGGGCAGGTGCCGACGACCACCTCGCACCCCGCGTCGCGCAGGGTGTGCACCGCCTCGACCAGGTAGCGCACCGCCAGGCCGCGCGGGGTGCGGTTGGTGATGTCGTTGCCGCCGATGAGGATCACCGCGATGTCGGGTCGGCACTCCAGCGCCGCCTCCACCTGGTGGCGCAGCGCCGCCGAGATGGCGCCGACCACAGCGAAGCGGTGCAGCCGCACCGGCCGGTGCAGTCGACGGGACAGGCCGGTGGCGAGCAACGCCCCGGGCGTCTCCCGGCGGCGGTGCACCCCGTAGCCGGCCGCCGACGAGTCGCCGAGCACGACCATGGTGAGCGCCGGACCGGGGAACTTCGCGCCGTACATGCCGTCGCAGCGGGGTGGCGGCGCCTCGGCCATCGGGATGGTCCGTCGAGCCTGCCGGGCCTGGCCGACCAGCACGCCGCCGGTCGCCACCGCGGCCGCCGCCGTGGCGCCCGTCCCGATGGCAGCCAGCAGGGCGAACCGCCGGGCCTGCCGCCAGCGCTCACTACCGGGTACGACGGAAAGTGCCACCCCCATACCGCGACATTATCGCGCTGCCCCGACACCCCGCTGTCGTCGTGACGGCACACGGGTGCCTGGAAACCGACGCGACGGGGTACCTGGGTTCCAGAGGCCGGCCGACTTGCGCCGACCCGCCACGCTGATCCGGCGGAGAGGAGCGCGACGATGGGTAAGACACTGAAGCGCAGCGCGGCGTTCACGGCCCTGGCGCGGGCCCTGGCGGCCGGAGCGCGCAACGGGCCGTCGATCGGCACGCGGTTGGCCGCGCTGCCCCGGATGATTCGAGCCACGACCAAGGGGGAGTACGACGGCGGCCTTCGGCTGGCCCTGATGACCGCGGCGACGGCGTACATCGTCTCGCCGATCGACCTGCTCCCGGAGATCCCGCTAGCGATCTTCGGGCTGGCCGACGACGCGGTCATGATCACGTGGTTGGCCGGCAGCGTGCTCGCCGAGACCGATCGGTTCCTGGAGTGGGAGGCCCGTCGCAGCTCCGTCATCCCCGGAGGGCTGGTGCCCTGACGACACGTACGCTGGGCGACGAGGAAACGTCTTCCCGGCCGCCACCGCCGGCGCCGCAACGAAGGGCACACCGTGCAGTACTACGACAACGTCGTCGACATGATCGGCAACACCCCGCTGGTGCGTCTGCGTAACGTCACCAGGGGCATCCAGGCCACCGTGCTGGCCAAGGTGGAGTACGTCAACCCCGGCGGCTCGGTGAAGGACCGGATCGCGCTGCGGATGGTGGAGGACGCCGAGGCCGCCGGCCTGCTCAAGCCCGGCGGCACCATCGTCGAGCCGACCAGCGGCAACACCGGCGTGGGGCTGGCCCTGGTGGCCCAGCTCAAGGGCTACCGGTGTGTCTTCGTCTGCCCCGACAAGGTCAGCCAGGACAAGCAGGACGTGCTCCGGGCGTACGGCGCCGAGGTGGTGGTCTGCCCGACCGCCGTCGCCCCGGAGGACCCGCGCTCGTACTACAACGTCTCCGACCGGCTGACCCGGGAGATCCCCGGAGCCTGGAAGCCCAACCAGTACAGCAACCCGGCCAACCCGCGCTCGCACTACGAGACGACCGGCCCGGAGCTGTGGAAGCAGACCGACGGCGAGCTCACCCACTTCGTGACCGGCGTCGGCACCGGCGGCACCATCTCCGGCATGGGCCAGTACCTCAAGGAGGCCTCCGAGGGCCGGGTGCGGATCATCGGGGCCGACCCGGAGGGCTCGGTCTACTCCGGTGGCACCGGCCGGCCGTACCTGGTGGAGGGCGTCGGCGAGGACTTCTGGCCGGAGACGTACGACCGGGGTGTCGCCGACGAGATCGTGGAGGTCTCCGACAAGGCGTCCTTCGAGATGACCCGGCGGCTGGCCCGCGAGGAGGGGCTGCTGGTCGGCGGTTCCTGCGGGATGGCGGTGGTCGCCGCCCTGGAGGTCGCTCGCCGGGCCGGCCCGGACGACGTGGTTGTCGTGCTGCTGCCCGACGGCGGCCGAGGCTACCTCTCGAAGATCTTCAACGACTCGTGGATGGCCCGGTACGGCTTCCTCGACAACTCCGGCGCCGAGCCGACGGTGGCCGACGCGCTGGCCAGCAAGCCGGGCGGGCTGCCCGAGCTGGTGCACGTGCACCCGACCGAAACCGTGCGCGACGCGATCGACTACATGCGCGAGTACGGCGTCTCGCAGCTGCCGGTGCTCAAGGCCGAGCCGCCCGTGGTGACAGGTGAGGTCGCCGGTTCGATCGCCGAGCGGGACCTGCTCGACGCGCTGTTCACCGGTCAGGCCCACCTGCACGACACGATCGAGCGGCACATGGGCGACCCGCTGCCGATGATCGGTGGCGGTCAGCCGGTGAGCGAGGCGGTGGGCATGCTGGAGAAGTCCGACGCCGCCCTGGTGCTGGTCGACGGCAAGCCCAAGGGCGTCCTCACCCGCCAGGACCTCCTGGCCCACCTGGGCGCCCACTGAGCCTGCCGGAGGCCTCGTTCAGGCAGCCAGCAGCCGGGTGTAGCGGAGTTGGGGCGTGAGGGCGGTACCGATGTGCTCCTCACGCTCCGCTCCGGTCGGGGTCCAGCCACCACGCTCGTAGAAGGCGCGGGCGTGCGCGTTGTCGCGCAGCACCCAGAGCACGCCACGCCGCCAGCCCTGCGCCCGCATGGCGTCCAGCGCGTCGACCATCAGCGCCCGGCCGGTGCCCCGGCCCTGCTCACCCGGGTCGAGGTGGATCGCGTTGAGCAGCCCGGTGGCCGGGTCGTCCTCGTCGTCCGGGCCCAGGTGGCTGAACCCGACCAACGCCCCGGCCCGCTCGGCCACTGTCATCCGGTGGGTGTCCCGCTCCCAGATCCACCGCTCGACCCAGTACCGCCCCATCGCCTCCGGGCTCGGGTCGGCCAGCGCCTCGGCCGGCAGGAAGGCGGAGTACGCGGCGACCCGGGAGCGCTGGTGCAGGGCACCCACCGCCATCAGGTCGCCTTCGGTTGCGGGGCGGAGCGTGACGGTCACTCGGCCGAGGCTACCCGGCGCGGCGGAAGCTGCACCGTGGTCAGATCCTCGGCGATGATCAGTTCGCCGTCGAAGTGCGCGCGCGCCTCGTCGTGGAACCGGCGCGGGTCGGGGTAGCGCTGGGAGAAGTGGGTGAGCACGAGTCGGCGTACCCCGGACTCGGTCGCCACCCGGGCGGCCTGCGCCGCGGTCAGGTGGCCGACCTCGGCGGCGAGCGCGGCCTCCGACTCCAGGAACGTCGACTCGATGACCAGCAGGTCCGCGTGCTCGGCGAGGGCGTACACCCCGTCGCAGAGGCCGGTGTCCATCACGAACGCGAACCGCTGCCCCGGCCGGGGCACGCTCACCTCGGCCCGGGTGACGCGGTGTCCGTCGAGGTCCAGGTGCCCGACGCGGATCAGCTCGCCGACGGCCGGCCCGGCGATGCCGTACGCGGCCAGCCTCTCCGGAAGCATCCGATGCCCGTCCGGCTCGACCAGCCGGTAGCCGTACGTCTCGATGGGGTGCCGGAGCCGGCGTGCCTCCAGCGTGCCGCAGCGTAGGGCGATCCGCTGCCCGTCGGCCTCGATGGGCTCGACCCGCAGCTCGGCGGTCTCGTAGAAGGAGGTGGCGTGCCGCAGCCGGGCGAAGTATTCGGCGCCGCCGGCGGGGAAGTGCACGGCGACCGGGTGCGCCACCCGATCCAGGGAGAGCCGCTGGATGGTGCCGGGAAGGCCGAGGCAGTGGTCGCCGTGGAAGTGGGTGACGCAGATCCGGGTCAGGTCGGTGGCGGTGACAGTGGTGTGCAGGAGCTGACGCTGGCTGCCCTCGCCCGGGTCGAAGAGGATCACCTCGTCGTCCCAGCGCAGCACGTACCCGTTGTGGTTGCGCTGGCGGGTCGGCGCCTGGCTGGCCGTCCCCAGCACCACCAGCTCGCGCATGGACATCGCCACTCCCGCGGATATGGAGCGACCCCCGGGGCGCTCCGCGCAGGTGCGCGGGCCGGCTGGACTTGGCCGGCACCCCGGGGGTCGGGTGGCTGTCGTGGATTCGCCGCACCGCTGCCACACGGTCTCGACGATGGTGCTTTTTGCCCACCTCGCGGCGGGCCGATCACTGTCGAGGACAGCGGCTAGCTGACAGCCACCTCACGAGTCCGATTGCTATACAAGTCTGGACCACCTCCTTTCACGTGTACGGCCACGTTATCGAGTTCTCGTCGGGCTCGGCAACGGATTTCGATCACAGGGCCGAACGGGAATGCCCGACCACCTCCTGGGGTGGCCGGGCATCACGCGTGTGCGGGTGGTGCGTCTTGGTCAGCCGCCGACCCGGGCCACGCCGACCGGGCAGCTCAGCCCGTTCGGGCCGTGGTTGCAGTACCCGTTCGGGTTCTTGATCCCAAGCGAGCGGTGTACTACTGTGGACCCATGATCACCGCTCGCCCCGCCGCGTACGTCCGCCAGTCGTCCGCCCGCGCGAACAAGTCGGAAGCCTCCCCGGCCACCCAGCGCACCGCGACCGCCGAACGCGCCCACCATGACCACCCCGGCGCGACCCTCCGAACGTTCGAGGACATCGACCGGTCAGGGTTTCAAGCGGGCGTTGTGCGTGAGGCGTACGACCAGATGGTAGCGGCGATCAAGGCTGGCGAGATCACCCATCTGTACGTCTTCTACGTGTCCCGCCTGACGCGTCAAGACCCGCGCATCGCGCTTGCCGAATGGCTGCCGCTGCTCGCCGGTGGTCTGACGATTGTCAGCATCACGGAAGGCACATTCGGCCCGGATAACACGATGGATCTAATCCATCTGCTGTTGCGCATGGACGCCGCGCACAACGAAAGCAAAAACAAGTCGGCCGCCGTGAAAGCCGCAAAGGCGCTCGCCCGATCGGCCGGTGGTCACGTCGGGCACGCGCCGTACGGATTTACCACCGTTGAGCGGATGGCCCGGACCCCCGATGGCGACCCGGTGGCCGTGCGCGCCCTGGTGGTCGACCAGGCCGAGGCCCGCACAATGCGGGTAGCAACACGCGCCGTCCTGCTCGGCCACGCCGTGCACGCCGTGGCCCGCCACTTTGACCGCCGCCGCATCCCCACGCGCGGCGCGACGGTGGGCCGCTCCCGCGCGTCGTCCGCCTGGTCGGATCGGGCGCTGACTCACCGACTGCGCGACCCGCGCATAGCCGGCCTGCCTGCCGTTCTCGTGCTGGACGACAAGGGCACCCGGATCGGCTACCGCGTCGCGTACGACCTTTCAGACCCGCACGTGCTCCCCGCGCCCGATCAGCCGATCATCACCACCGACGATTACTGGCGTCTGCAAGCCGCCCTGACCGCCCGCGCCCGGTCGCCGCGCCATGAGGGCGACACGCCCGCCCTGCTCTCGTCGCTGGGCATCCTGTGGTGTGAGTGCGGGTACCGGATGAAGGCCCGCCGGTTCATCGCCTCGCCCGCGCTCGCCAACCGTGACGCCTATATGTGCACCGCCCCCGCCGGCCGGCACAGCAACACCATCAGCCTGACCGCGCTCGATGGCTGGATTCGGATGCGGATTGACCGCCTGATCAACTCCATCGACCCGGCCGACGAGGACGACACCACCGCGTCAATCCTGGCCGAGGCGACGCGCCGCTATGGTGCCGCGACGGCGAAGCCGGAGACCGCCGCGCAGCGCGCCGCCGTGGCCGCCGAGCTGGCCGACGCGTCCGCCGCCCTCGACCAGCAATCGGAGGCACTAGGCACCGCCTCGGGTGCCGCCGCCGCCGCGCTTACCCGTGCTGTCACGGTGACCGGTGCGCGCGTCGATGCCCTTACCGCCCGCCTGGCCGAGCTGGACGACCAGGTAACCGCCAAGCTTCCGCTGGACCTCTGGACGTCCAGCGACTACGGCGACGAACAGACGTGGTGGGACGCCGCCACGGTGCCGGACCGTCGCGACTTCGTAACCCTGTTCGTTGACCGCATCACGGTTCGCCGCGCGGCATCGAAGGGTGGCCGTCCGACGAAGGCCGACCCGTGGGGCAGCGTGAACGCCCGCGTATCGCTGGATTGGGCCGGCACCGCGTAGCCCGCCGGCCCCGTCCCGCCCAGCGTCAACAAGTGGCCCGCTACGCGCCCCGTAGCGGGCCGCTCTGCGTCCGGCGTCCGATGCCCGCCGGACAGCACTCACGGCCCGCAGAGACCGGCACAGCCCGTTCCCGATGCTCTCCCGCGCGTGCGCCCCGGCTGCTGGTCGACACCGCCCCGGACCGCCCCGCCGGCCGGCAGCGACCGGCCAACCGTGCTCCCTGGTGGCGTCAACCCCGACTGACAACGGACCCCCCCGCCGCCGGTCGGCACCAACAAGTGCGCTTGTCAGACAGCCCGTGCGCCCCCGCCCGCGTCCGCCCTTCCGTCCCTGCCTGGACGGCACCGCCGCCCGGCAGCGTGGCTTAGAACGGGTTTGCGGCACGGTTCCGCCGAGGCCCCCGCCGGTCGGCACCCCCGGTAACCCCCGGACCGAAACAAGATCATGACGGCATGACGGCATGACGGCAGTCGCTCACCAAAACAACGCCGCCCGGATCGCCGCCCAACGATCCTCGCCCCTCGCTTTCCTTGCTGTCTACTCTGCCCTAATTCCCTATCCTCTATCCCTTCCCTTATTACTATTTGTAATACTTATAGTCCACTATAGTCACTGATAGTGAGTTGGGCACCCCCCGCTGCGCCGGCACTCTGCTGTCATGCCGTCATGCGTCGGCACTCCCTGCCGTCATGCCGTCATGCGTCAGCACCCCTGCCGTCATTCGGGCACCGCTCGCTGCGCCGGCACTCTGCTGTCATGCCGTCATTCGGGCACCGCCGGATGTGCCCGCGCCCCGGTAGTCGGGCACCCCCCGCTGCGCCTGCACCCACCGCCGAGCGCCCCCCGCCGGCCCGCTGGTGCCCGCACGCCCATATCTGTCTCACCATGCGGGAGGTTTGAAGTCAATTTCTGCGGCATTCGGCCCCCGCTGGTCGACAGCGTCCGATTTCCGGGCCGCCAGGTGGGCATTCGCCTTACCTGTTCGGGGGGACACATTCGATGAAGCAGAAGTGTGCCCGCTGCCCCCGCCCGAACACCGGTACAGAGCTTTACCTCTGTAGGACGTACTAGGTGTAAGAGAAAAACTCCGCGCCCGTGCCCTTACATCGCTGGGGAATTACTAGGTAGAGAGCTTTACCGCTGTGGGACGTACTAAATAGACAGAGGGACACGCCCTCTCGCCGACGCCCCGAAGGGAGGGACGCCCGATGATCGACGTAGACGGCACCACGTACGTCACGCTTGCCGAGGCCGCCCGCCTGCTGGGCATCGCGCCGCAGACCCTCCGCAACCGCCGCTCGACCGGCCGCACCGCGCTGCCCGTGGCCCTGCGCATCGGCACCGCCGCGCTTTACCGGCTGGCCGACGTTGAGGCCGCCCGCGCCCAGAAGTGACCCCCGCCCGACGAACCACAGTGGAGGGACCGTGTACGTACCCAACGCCCGACCGTCGCCGCGACGCTTCCCGGCCAACCATGACTTGCTGCTGCTCGTGATCGAGCGCAACCTCCCCCGCGCTCGTCGTCGCACCGCCATGCGACCTATGCGCTAAGCACGAACACTGTCCGTCCGAAATGGCCGGTCAAGAGATCATCCGGATGGCGGTCCGGATGGTCCCTTGACCGGCCATTTTTTATTGAGAGGCCGCCACCTCATGTATCGCATCGACCAAAACGCCCGCGCCATCCTCCGCGCCGCCGTCACCCCCACCGCCGCCGGTCCGTCGATCCTTGACGACTCCGGCGAGTGGCACGGCACCGCCACCGAGCTACGCGCCGCCGTCGTCGCCCTGTGCGCCGAGGCTGGCCGCGCCGAGCTTGCCGACTACCTACCGACCGCGCCCGCGCTGTCTCGCGCGCTGCTCGACCCCGATCAGCGGATCTTGCCTAGCGCCACCGTGACCGCATCGCGCACCATGCGCGCTCGCACCATCCACATTCGACGGACGGAGGCGCTGTGACCCACCACGACCCATCCACCGCCGCGTTCCTCGCGCTGGTGTCCGAGCTGACCGGCACGCCGGCAACCCTCGGCCCACCGCGCCGCCGCGACCCGCTGGCCGTCCGCTGCGACCACTGCGCCGCCGCCCCCGGCGAGCCGTGCCGCACGGTCCGCCCGCAGCACGACGGCCGCCCGGCCCTCGGTCGCCGCCCGGATCGCCCGCACCTCGCCCGCCGCAACGCCGCCCGCCCGTCCGACGTGGAGGAGACCGCCATGAGCACCGAGACCGCGACCGCCCAGCCCGCCACCACCGACCGCGACCACGGCGCTGTGCCCGTCGACTCCGGCCACCTGCTAATCGTTGACCCCTGCCACCTGCCGCCCGCGCTGGTGGACGCGCTGACCCGCCCGAACCGGTACGGCGTCACGCTGGCCGTGATGCTTGAGACGCCCAGCGGTGACGGCATGTTCGACGTCTTTTCCTTTCAGGACGGCGAGGGCGACGACCGGTCGGCCGTCCTGATGATCGGTGACGGCTACGGCGACTTGTTCGGCCGTGGGTGGACCACGGCGACGCTGTGACCGCCCGCATCCTCCGCACGCTCGCCCGCCTCGCCGCCGCTTGCGTGGCACCGTCGCCGCTCGGTCGCCCGTCGCCGCTCGGCCGCCCGTCGCCGCAGCCCTGGACGGCCCCCCGATGACCGCCGCCGACCGTCCGTCGTGCGTGAACGGTTGTGGCCGCCCGGCGCACCATCTGACCGGCAAGCGCGCCGGACAGTGCAAGGCGTGTGTGTCCAAGGACGACCGCGCCGCAGCCAAGGCGTCCGGCAAGTGCACCGGCTGCAAGGCGCGGCCAGCCGAGCCCGGCCGCACGCGATGTGCGGCGTGCCGCACGCGGCAGCGCACGGCCACCGCCGCCTACGTCGCGTCCGGCATCGACGCGGCCAACAAGCGCCGCGCCCGCGACGCATGGAAGGTCGCCGGCCTCTGCTTCATGGCCGCCGGCCACGGCCCGGCGACCCACGGCGTCTACTGCTCCGCCTGTGCCACCGCCCGCGACGCCCGCCGCGTCCGCAAGGCCGAGGCGTTCTGGGCCGCCCACGGCATCGACGCCTGGACGTGCTGGCTGTGCTGTCTGCCCATTGCGGACGGAAACCGGCACATCGAACACGTGGTCCCGCGCGATCCGCGCCACCACGAAAGCAAGGGTTCCGACCTACCGAGCAACCTGCGCCCCGCGCACACCGCCTGCAACCTCGCCAAGTCGGACGACGACCCGTGGCCCTATCTGGTCTCCGTGTGGGACGACCTCGGGCCGGAGGAGGTGCATTACCTGTGAATGGAGACCGCCCGATGACCGCTATCCATGTCTCGCCCGAGCGCCGGCACGAACTACTGATGTCGTCCGACTTCCGTTGTGAGATCAACGGATGCGGCTGCCGCGCGTCCTATGTGGTCATCCTTCCGACCGCCGAGATCGGCACCGCGTGCGGCCGGTGTGGCACCCCGCCCCGCGCCGCGTTGGGAGTGGTCGGGTAATGGGCCGCAACCGCCGCCCTCCGTTGGAACCGTTGCCGTGTACCGCTTGCGGCACTTCGATCCCCTACGGCGGTCACGGCCAGCCCCGCAAGGTGTGCGCCGATGTGGCCTGCAAGCGTGCGGCCGGTCGGGAGTACAAGCGCCGGCATTTGGAGCGGAAGGCGCGCGCCAATGAACAACCGTGACCGCCGCCGCGCGGCTGAGTTCGCCGCGTTGATGGCCGCGCGTGACGCACGCGCCGCCCATCCCCGCAACGTCCGGCACGCCGCGCGCAACCGCGAGGAATGGCAGCGCCACCGCGCGCACGTCTCGCTGTGGCCGGTCCCTGGCTGCCTTGTCTGCGAGGAAGCCGCCCGCGATCACGACCCGTTCGCCAACTGATCAACCCCGCCGCCGGTCGGACACCGCGCAACCCCGCTTGGCACGTGGAGTAACGGCCGAGCAACGAAAGGCCCAATCATGGGTATCGAATTTCACCACATCACCAACTGCGTTTCCGTCCTGACCTTTGGTCGCCGGCCGTACGGCGTACGCGCTGCCGCCAAGGCCGATGTTCCGGTCGCCGTGGACGCCATTGCCGAGCAGGTGCCGGCCGTGGCCGACGCGCTGGCGAAGCTGCACCAGGCTCGCGCCGCCATGCAGTCCATCGTGGACGCCATGGCCGCGCTCGTCAGTGAGCACGAGGACTACACCGTCAAGGTCAAGGCCGGCAAGGTGCAGCCCAAGGCTGACACCTACTGGCAGGGCCGTGCGGACGACATCCGCGACGCGCACACCGCCGCGCTGCGGGTCGCCGTGGCCGCTCAGGATGCGCTCCTGGACGTGTCGGCCCCGCACGTCGAGGCCGCCCGCCAGCGCGACCGGGACGAGATCGGCAGGATGACCGACCGCCTGGCCGTGCTGATCGATCGCTCGACGGGCTACGCCCCGCACAGCGGCGTTGTGGATGGTTTCCTTTCGCTGGGCAACGTCGACAACATCCTGCGCGCTCTGCGCGTGATTGCCGCCGGGGGTGCCCGATGACCCACCGCGATCCCGTCCTGGGCAACACCGCCCGCCCCCGCCCGGTGCTGGGCGACGACCTGGCCGACATGAAGCGTCAGCGCGCGATCACGTCCGACGTGGCGCGGCTGGCCGAGGTCACCGGCATGACGCACGGCGACGCCCTGCAAGCGCTGGCCGACGCAGACGGCAACCTCACTGCCGCGCTGGGCAACGTGGTCAACGCGTTGTCCGGCGAGCAGCCCCCGGCCGAGGTTGCGCCGCCGGCCCCTGTGGACGTGCGAGCGCTGGCCCGGCAGATCCGCAACGGCACCGCCGACAGCGACGCCCGCCCCGACATCCGCGATCTAGCCAAGGACATCCGTCGATGAGCAAGCAGAAGCACGACGCCGGTTACAAGAAGGCCAACCGCGAGGGTGCGCCGATTGCCGGCCGGGCCGCCGCCGAGCGCCGCAAGGGTGCCAAGCGCGCCCGTGCGGCTGCCCTGCTGGCCCGTGTGGAGGCCGCCACGCTGGCCGGTCAGAAGGATGAAGAGTTCTTCATCCGTGAGCGTGCCCGCGCCGCTGGCACGCTGGTGGCCGAGGAACTGCCCGAGCTGCCCGAGCTGCCCGAGCTGCCCGCGCCGGCACCGGTGAAGCCGTGCGCGCACTGTGGCGAGCCGTTCCCGGCGAAGGGCAGCAAGCGCTATTGCTCGGGTGACTGTCGGGTCGCTGCCCGCCCGGTGGTGCCGCACGCCAAGGGGTCGATGCGGGACCGTCCGCATCGGACCCTGCTGGGCAGCAAGTGAACAACCCCGGCCCCGCCCGCTTGACACCCCCTAGGAGGTAGACGCACATGGATCTCAATTACGCCGCCGCGATGTTCTACCGGGCGGTACAAACGTCGGGCCGCCCCCGCGTGGCCCGCACCGCCGAGATGTCGGATGCGGACTACTACGCCGCCGAGGTGCGGGCTGGAACGCCGGATGAATTGGCGCGGCAATTCGCCGGCCTCCCCCCTCTCTCGCCGGACAATGAGTGAATGAGTAATGCGTTTGATGTGTGCGTCTTGCTGCCTACGAGTAAGACGCACACATCGACGCATCTATGTCCACGTTGTCGACGCAGAACAATTCTTGCAGGCGAGATAATGTGCGCTGCATGTTGGCATGAATTGTAGTTGTGCTTAATGAATCGCATTAGTTGAATGGTGAATGTGCGAGCGAACGCATTACGACGTTCCTTTGTGGAATTGTGCGCGTGCGTTTGCTGCGTCGTTCGCAGGTCAGTGCAGGGGGTGGGGGCTGCCTCCCCGCCCCCCGCCAGACGCCCTCCCGGTAGGCATGGCAGTTTCAAGTGAGCCCGGTATCCCAGCAATTTACCAAAAAACAGTAAATACCAAAAATTGTATTTTCGACCATTTACCAAAGCCGTAAGGAGTCCATAATGAGCCGCCTCGACGCCCGCCCCGGCGAGTCCCGCGCCGCATACGTGCGCCGCGCGATGCGCGAATTGCTCGACGCTGGCCGCACATGGGACGCCGCCTGGCAGGAGGCAAATAGCTTTTACGTGCCGTACGAATTGCGCCGGAGAATGCGATGAAGATTTGCGCGGAATGCAATTTAGAGCGCCCAATAGAATTGTTCAGCCGCGACGCCCGAACGAGCGACGGCCGCCGCCGGTACTGCCGCCCCTGCTGCCGCGTCCGTAGCAAGATCCGCGCCACTGTCGTACGGAACATGGCCCGCCGGGGGCGTGCCGCATGAGCCGCCGCGCTTACGGGCAGGAGGCGGCACCGCCCGGCACCGCCTGGGCGAACGGGGCCGACCTGTGGCTGTCCCGCGTGACCGGCGACCCGTACGAGATCCGCCGCCGCTTCGTGCGCTGTGTCCACAGCGCCACCGTGGACGGCGTACGCATCACGTGGGACTGCTACGACGTGCCCGAGCGCCACGCCGGCACCCCGCCGCCCGAGCTGGCCGCCGCCGCCCGCACCCTGCGCCCGCCGGCCAAGCTTGCCGCCCCGGCCGCCGACATGGACGACGACGAATTCCCCTTCTGACGCTCCCCGCCGCCCCGACCGCCGCCCACCGCTGGGCCGCTGGTCGGGGCGGTTTTGCGGGTAGCGTGCCGGCCCGGCCGCGTCAAGCGTCTGTCGCTATCCCGACTGAATCGACGCCGGTCGCGGTTTTCTCCGACCGCCCGTCACCGCTGCCCTGACCTGGGCTTTTATGTCCGGCTAGACACGCCCACCGGCCGGGCGCAAGCTGCTCGCACCTCAGTAAACGAGCCTAACTGAGACGCCCCGGACGGCCCGCGCCAACGGGCCGCCGGGACTTGCCGGCACCCTGCGTGAACAGGAGACCGACCGTGAACAACCCTACAGACGTTCTGACCGGCGTCACCGTGGCCCAAGCCGAGGCAATCGCCCGCCGTGGCGCACAGGATCTCTACGCCGCCCGCGCTTCCCTGCGTTTCGACGTGTCCCGCGCCATCACCTGCCGTTGCGGCACCCTGCTCGACGCGCCCCGCGCCGTCGCCGTCGAGATGAACGGCCGATCCATGGGTGTCGTTTGCTTGCCCTGCTGGTCCGGCGGTATCCGCCGCAGCGTGGTCGCCACCGGTGCCGACATCACCGTCATCGATGGCCGCGACCTCTGGCCCGCCCGATGACCGCCCGCCTGCCGTATGCCGGCCGGCACCGCTCCACCCGTCCCACCCCGTTCCGAGGAGACCAGATCATGAGCACCACCCCCGCCCACGCCGCCGCCCCGCGTTCCCGCTGGCGTCGCAAGGTACTAGGCGTGCCGCTGTTCATCGCCGTGCCGGCCGTGTTCCTGCTCGTCCCGTCGATCGCTCTGGCCGCCGTGCTGTTCTTCGCCAAGGCCAACATCAGTGGACAGATCAAATCGACGCCGACCTACACGTGGGCGAACGTCACCGTTGTTGCGTCGGACGGCATGGTTGATCCGTCCGTGACCGCCTCCGGTTCGTCGCTGGCGCTCAACGTCGGTTCGGCTTACCCCGGCGCAACGTTGACGTTCACCGCTCGCATTGCCGCCCCGGCTGACGCCCCGTCCGCGAAGATCACCGGGGTTGAATTCGGTACGCAGCTCACGGCCGCTTTCGCCTCCGACTCGCCCGCGAAGATCGGGAGCACCATCAGCACCAGCACCCCCGCCGACGTGAAGATCACCGTTACGGTTCCCGACACCGCCACCGCCGCCACCCTGTCCGGCAGCGTCAGCGGCGTGACTCTGGCCCCCACTGCCTGATCCCCACACAGCGAAACCCCCGTACCCACTTGGGTCCGGGGGTTTCGTCGTTTCTGGGTCAGGAGAAGGCGCGACAGACGCGCGTGTGTTCGGCCAACGCGTCGGCAATCTCGGTGAGCGCGGTCAACGGCGCAACAGGCATCCGCTCCGAGCATTCCCCGCATTCGATCCGATCCGCCCGCACCGGCCACCGCCACGCGCCCGCATCGACCGGCACGCGGGCGGGTGCGTCTTCCTCGCCCACCATCACGCCCGCCGCCGGGCGTTGGGCACCTGGCATCCGCCCGCAGGCCACCGCCCCCCGTTGCCGCGCCATTCGCCCGCAAGCGTGAGCAGCCTCGGCCGCTCGTTGTCTGCGCCCACCGCGCCCGCCACCGTCCGCCCGGCCCGCCCGGTCGGCCCGGCAACCGGGTACCGGCCCACCACCCGCCCGGACGGCTCGGCCGGGGGCGGCACGGTGCCCGCGTCTGGACACTTCCACGGGAGCCCACACACGCAGCGCCGCCCCCACGCCTCCCAACTCCAATCACGCCGATGCACTGGACCCGTACGGATTACCGGTGGTCTATGCCGCGCCATGGTCACCATCCCGTCCGCTCACGTACTGCGCCGAAATAGTCACGGTAATGTCACCAGTGCCAGCGGGGCAACCATGTCAGCCCGTGCCGCCCGTCTACGTAGTGCGAGCCGGCCCCCGCCGGGTACACCGCAGAATGACGCCCGTGCCGATTCCCCACACGTCCCGCCAGATCGAGGCCGACCTAGCTCGGCGCATCGGCGTGCGTGAGTTCCCGCCCGGCACCCGACTCCCGTCGTATGACGCGCTCGCGGCTGAGTACGGGTCGGCCCGCCGCACGGTGGCGCGAGCCCTGGACGCGCTTAAGGCGCGCGGGCTAATCGTGGGCGTGCCGGGTTCCGGGACCTACGTAGCAGAGTGACCCCCGGTCAGCCGCTCCCCGCAGCGGCGACCGGGGGTGTGTTTGTGCTGGTCAGCCGGCCATCCGCGCGACCCCTACCGGGCACGTCATGCCGTTCGAGCCAATACCACACCATCCGTTAGGGTTTTTGGTCGGGGCGAGGTACTGCTGGTGGTAGTCCTCGGCGAAGTAGTAGCTGCCGAGCGGGGCGATCTCGGTGGTGATCTCACCCTTGCCGGCCCGCGTCACGATCGGCTGGAACGCGTCCCGGGACGACTCCGCGATGGTCCGCTGCTCGTCCGTGGTCGTGTAGATGGCCGAGCGGTACTGGGTGCCCACGTCGTTGCCCTGGCGCATGCCCTGGGTCGGGTCGTGGTTCTCCCAGAAGACCTTCAGCAGATCCTCATAGTTGATCTTGCTGGGGTCGTACACCACCTGGACGACCTCGGCGTGCCCGGTCCGGCCGGAGCACGTCTCCTCGTACGTCGGGTTCTTGGTGATGCCACCCGCGTAGCCGGCGGAGGTGGTGTAGACGCCGGGAAGCGTCCAGAACAACCGCTCGGCGCCCCAGAAACAGCCCATGCCGAAGACCGCTACCTGCAGGCCCTCAGGGAACGGACCCTTCAGCGGGGTGCCCAGCACCTCGTGGCGGTCGGCGACCGGCATGGCGATCTGACGGCCCGGCAGGGCCTGGTCGGGCGAGACCATATCGGCCTTCATACGGCGCAAAAACACGTGGGATCTCCTCTCGTACCACTCCCAGCGTGTAACACCGGAGGGTCCACCTTCCTTACCCGCGTGAGGATGAGTCAGGCCCCGCCGGGGAGCGCTGCCGCGATGCGATCCGCGTACGTCTGGGCCTCGGTGTCGTCGTCGTACCGTGTGCGCGGCCAGAAGAAGCCACGCAACCCGTCGCCCTTGGTTCGCGGGACCACGTGGGTGTGCAGGTGGGGCACCGATTGGGACACCTTGTTGTTCATCGCCACGAACGTCCCACCCGCGCCGAGAGCGGTCTCCACCGCCACCGCCAGCCGCTGGACCATGGCGAAGTAGCCGGGCAGCAGGTCGGCAGGCAACTCCGCCAGGGTCACCAGGTGCACCCGAGGCACCACCAGCACGTGCCCCTTGAACACCGGCCGGGTGTCCAGGAACGCCACCCCGTCCGAGGTGTCGGCCACTCGGAACGCCGGCACCTCACCCGTCACGATCCCGCAGAACACGCAACCGCTCATCGGGCCAGGCTATGCCGGCGGTCTCGCGGAACACGGTGCCCCCCACGCGCGCGCCGGCTGTGCTACTCATCTACGTCAATGGATGAGCGCGGGATGGCCCCGGCCGTCGGCGTACGCGTCGATGCTCCGAAAGGACGAACGGTGCAGATCAGAAGAGGCTTCACCCTGGTGCTGGCGGCGCTGACCGCCGGGCTGCTCGTCGGCGCGGTCCCGGGTCATGCCCAGGCGGCTGCCGCGCCGACCGCGACCCCGCTGCCGCTGACGACGGTCGCCGACGTGGTGTCGGCCGGTGACCGGGTCTTCGTCAGCGGTGGCCGCTCCTCGACCGACGTCGTGGTGACCACTGCGGCAGGCGCTGTGGTCGGCACCCTGTCGGGCCTGCCCGGCCCCACCGACCTGCTGCTCAGCGCCGACCGGCGGACGCTCTACGTGGCGCTGCCCACCGCCAACGCCATCGCCGCCTTCGACACCGGCTCGTTGATCGAGTCGGCCCGGTACGACACCGGTGCGGGTGAGTGCCCGTCGTCGCTGGCGCTGACCGGGCGCTACCTGTGGTTCGGCTACGGCTGTGACCAGTGGGGCGGCAACATCGGCCAGATCGACCTGGGCCGTCAGCCGGCCCGGGTGACCACGGGGATGGCCACCACCCAGGACTTCTACGGCGCTCCGCTGCTGGCCGCCGCCAGCCAGAACCGGTCGGTGCTGCTGGCCGGGCAGATGTCGTTGAGCCCGGCGTCGGTCTACGCGTACGGGATCGGAGCCGGGGGAGCACTGACCCTGCTGCGGGCGAACGACTGGACGGTGATCGGCAGCAACCTGCAGGACATCGCCCTCGACCCGACCGGCACCACCCTCTACACCGCGGCCGGCGCCCCGTACGAGGTGCAGGCGTTCCCGTTCGCCGACATCACCACCCCCTCGGCGACCTTCCCCACCGGCGCGTACCCGGCCGCCGTCGAGCCGTCCCGCGACGGCACCAGGATCGCCGCCGCAGCGGACAGGTCGTACCTGTTCGTCTACCGGCCGGACGGCACCGAACTGACCCGCTTCGTGCTGGGCGGCGGTGAGCTGAGCCCGGGTGGGCTGGCCTGGTCGCCGAACGGCGCACGGCTCTACGCGCTCTCCTACGACTGGAGCGGGAGAGAGCAGGCCACCCTGCACGTCCTGACCGTTCCGGCCGGCTGACCAGCCCGCCGGCCCCCTGGCCGGCACGTGAGGGCCGGGCCGGATGGTCCGGCCCCCACCCGGAGCGCGGGTTCCGTTCCAGCCCTCGGGACGGGGGCACTAGCCTCACCAGAATGAGTCACGGCTTCGAGACGCTCGCCATTCATGCCGGTCAGGACCCTGAGGCCCGCACCGGCGCGGTGATCCCGCCGATCTACCAGACCAGCACGTACGCCCAGGACGCCGTCGGCGCGCCCCGGCTCGGCTACGAGTACAGCCGCTCCGGCAACCCGACCCGCGACGCCCTCCAGGAGTGCCTGGCGGCGCTGGAGGGCGGGCCGGTGGGGCTCGCCTTCGCCAGCGGCCTGGCGGCGGAGGACACCCTGCTGCGGGCCGTGTGCCAGCCGGGCGACCACGTGGTGATCCCGGACGACGCGTACGGCGGCACGTACCGGCTCTTCGCCCGGGTCGCCCAGCGTTGGGGCCTGGAGTTCAGCCCGGCCAAGATCTCCGACCCGGCCGCGGTCCGGGCGGCCGTACAGCCCGGCCGCACGAAGATCGTCTGGGTGGAGACACCGACCAACCCGCTGCTCGACATCGCCGACATCGCCGCCCTGGCCGCCGTGGCACACGACGCGGGCGCCCTGCTGGTGGTGGACAACACCTTCGCCTCGCCGTACCTCCAGCAGCCGATCGCCTTCGGCGCGGACGTGGTGGTGCACTCCACCACCAAGTACGTCGGTGGGCACTCCGACGTCGTCGGTGGCGCGCTCGTCGTCGCCGACGCCGGGCTCGGCGAGGAATTGCGCTACCACCAGAACGCGATGGGCGCGATCAACGGCCCGTTCGACGCCTGGCTCACCCTGCGGGGCATCAAGACCCTCGGGGTACGCATGGACCGGCACTGCGACAACGCCGAGCGGCTCGCCGCGTACCTCGACGGGCACGCCAAGGTCGCCCAGGTGATCTATCCGGGGTTGCCCTCGCACCCCGGTCACGAGGTGGCCGCCAAGCAGATGCGCCGGTTCGGCGGCATGATCTCGTTCCGCGCCGCCGGTGGTGAGGAGCACGCCGTGGACATCTGCAACCGGGCCAAGCTCTTCGTGCTCGCCGAGTCGCTGGGCGGTGTGGAATCCCTGATCGAGCACCCGGGTCGGATGACACATGCAAGTGCTGCCGGCTCGCCGCTTGAAGTTCCCGGCGATCTCGTGCGACTGTCTGTCGGCATCGAGACGGTCGACGACCTACTCGCCGATCTGGAGCAGGCGCTGGGCTGACCGCTGGGGGAGGATGGCCGTGCAGGACATCATGGCGACCTGGGTCGGAGCGACCGCCAAGCAGATCGCCCGAGGCGTACGCCGAGGTGACGTCTCGGCGACCCAGGTCGTCGCCGACCACCTCGAGTACATCTCCCGAGCCGACCGTGAGCTGGCCGCGTTCCGCGCCGTGCGCGGCGGGGAGGCGATCACCGAGGCCGAGAAGGTCGACGAGCAGGAGGACCTGGCCAACCTGCCGCTGGCCGGGGTTCCGGTGGCGGTCAAGGAGAACACCCCGGTCGCCGGGCTGCCCACCTGGAACGGGTCGGCCGCCGCCCGCACCGACGTCGCGGAGGCCGACCACGAGGTGGTGCGTCGGCTGCGCGGCGCCGGGGCGGTGATCCTCGGCGTGACCCGGATGCCGGAGCTGGGGCTGTGGGCGTTCACCGACGACGACAGCACGGTGACCCGTAACCCGTGGGACAGCACGCGTACCCCTGGTGGGTCCTCGGGTGGTGCCGCCGCCGCGGTCGCCGCCGGGCTGGTGCCGATCGCGCACGCCAACGACGGTCTCGGCTCCATCCGGATCCCCGCGGCCTGCTGCGGACTCGTCGGTCTCAAGCCCGGTCGGGGTGTGGTCCCCTGCCAGCTCGGGGCGGACGACTGGTTCGGCCTCACCGAGCACGGCATGCTGACCAGCACTGTCGCCGACGCGGCGGTCGGCTTCTCGGTGCTCGCCGGCCGGCGCCCCGAGAAGCTGGTCCCCCCGCAGCGCCTGCGGGTGGGCGTCTCGCTGCGTTCCCCGGTGCGTGGTGTCGCAGCGGACGCGCCCAACCGGGACGCGGTCGCCGCCGCCGGTCGGCTCCTCGCCACCGCCGGGCACGACACGGTGCCGGCCGATCCGGTCTACCCCACCGCGCTCGGCCTCCAGGGCATCGCCACCTGGTTCGCCGCGGCCGCCGCCGACGTCCGGGCCTCCGGCCTGGACCGGCGCGGTCTGCAGCGGCGTAACCGACGGCACGTGGCGCTGGGCGAGTGGGCGCAGCGTCGCGGCTACGTGCGGGAGGCGGACCGGGCCGCCTGGCGGCAACGGTCGGTCGACTTCTTCACCGACCACTCGGTCGACCTGCTGCTCACCCCGGCGCTGGCCAGCGCGCCACCGGAGGCGGCCCGCTGGTCGGAGCGGTCCTGGCGGGCGAACATGGCAGCCAACATCCGGTACGCCCCGTACGCCGCACCCTGGAACATCGCCGGCCTGCCGGCGGTCGTCGTGCCGGTCGGCCGCCGCCCGGACGGTCTGCCGGTCGCCGTGCAACTGGTCGGTCCGCCCGGCTCGGAGCTGCTGCTGCTCGGTGTGGCCGGTCAGTTCGAGATGGCGGCCCCGTGGACGCGCCACGCCCCCGGCTACCCCCGGGTCGGCACGGAGTCGCCGGCCACCGCCTGATCGTCGACGTCGTGCACGCCGGTGTCGCCGCCGAGGGCTCCGGAGTCGGGTGGCACGATCGGGGCATGACGGAACTGGTCGGTCTCGACGACGTGCGGGCCGCACGGGAGTTGCTCGCTGGCGTCACCCGCACCACCCCGCTGGAGCCCTCCCGGCCGCTCACCGCGGCGCTGGGCGGGCCGACGTGGCTCAAGTGCGAGAACGTCCAGCGCGCCGGCTCGTACAAGGTGCGGGGCGCGTACGTGCGGATCTCCCGGTTGTCGGCGGCCGAGCGGGAGCGCGGCGTGGTCGCGGCGAGCGCGGGCAACCACGCGCAGGGCGTGGCCCTCGCCGCCGGCCTGGTCGGCACGCACGCCACCGTCTTCATGCCGGTCAACGCCCCGCTGCCGAAGGTGGCCGCCACAAAGGGGTACGGCGCGCAGGTCGAGCTGGCCGGGAACACCGTCGACGAGTCGCTGGTCGCCGCGCACACGTACGCCGAGCGCACCGGCGCGGTGCTGATCCACCCGTTCGACCACCCGGATGTGATCGCCGGGCAGGGCACTGTGGCGCTGGAGATCCTCGAACAGTGCCCGGAGGTGAAGACGATCATCACCGGGGTGGGTGGCGGTGGTCTGATCTCGGGCATGGCGGTGGCCGCGAAGGCGTTGCGGCCGGACGTCCGGATCATCGGCGTGCAGGCCGCCGGCGCGGCGGCGTTCCCGCCCTCACTGGTGGCCGGAGAACCGGTCCGGCTGCCCATCTTCTCCACCATCGCCGACGGCATCGCTGTCGGCCGGCCGGGCGAGATCACCTTCAACCACGTGCGCAAGCTGGTCGACGAGATCGTCACGGTCTCCGAGGAGGACATCTCCAGGGCCCTGCTGATGCTGCTGGAGCGCGGCAAGCAGGTGGTCGAGCCGGCCGGGGCGGTAGGTGTCGCCGCGCTGATGGCCGGCGTGGTCGAGGTGGAGACGCCCGTGGTCGCGGTGCTCTCCGGCGGCAACATCGACCCGTTGCTGATGCTGCGGGTCATCGAGCACGGGTTGGCCGCAGCGGGTCGCTACCTGCGGGTGACCGTCCGCTGTTCGGACCGGCCGGGGCAGCTCGCGTCGCTGCTCAGCCAGATCGCCGAACACCGGGCCAACGTGGTGGACGTGGAGCACCAGCGGGCCAACCCGCACCTCAGCCTCGGCGAGGTGGAGGTGGCGCTGTCGGTGGAGACCCGGGGCGTCGAGCACTCGGACACGCTGATCAGCGCGCTGCGGGCCAGCGGCTACCAGGTGGTCTTCGCGGCCGAGGCGTGACACCGGTGGGTGCCACGCCTCGGATGCGCGGTGTTTCGACAGTGGATGCCGGCGGTCGGTCAGCCCGGCCGGCAGCGGGTGGCGCGGCCGGCGACGGTCAGCCGGAGAACGGCTCGAAGCTGACCACTGTCACCTTGATGTCGGCGCCGCTGGGTGCCGTGTAGGTGCAGGTCTGCCCGGCACGCCCGCCCAGGATCGCCTTGCCCAGCGCGGACTCGGGGCTGTAGACGGTCAGGTCGGTCGTGGCCGCGATCTCCCGAGAACCGAGCAGGAAGGTCTCGGTGTCCTTGGTGTCGTCGTCGAAGTAGATCGTCACGACCATGCCCGGCGACACCGCGTCGGCGGTCGGGGCCTCGCCGACCTTCGCGGTGCGCAGCAGCTCCTGCAGGTAGCGGATGCGACCCTCGGCTTTGCCCTGCTCCTCGCGGGCGGCGTGGTAGCCGCCGTTCTCCCGCAGGTCGCCCTCCTCGCGCCGAGCGTTGATCTCAGCTGCGATCGCCGGACGGTTGGCGATGTGCTCGTCGAGCTCGGCCTGGAGGCGGTCGGACGCGTCCTGCGACAGCCAGGTGGCGGGCGCCTCGTTGCCAGTGGACACAGGCGTTCTCCTCAGTTGTGCGTGGCTGGCTGACAGGTGAACTACCAAGTTACCAGTGCGGAACGACACAGCGTGTCGGCCATCACCGCCGGTGTCCGTTTCCCACACCCCGGGTAGGCGCTCGGTCGGCCCCGTTTCCGGTGCTGTTCGGGCAGCTCAGGACGGTTGTCGGCAGCGCAGAACCTCGCCGATGAACGGCCGGGCGGTGGTGGCCAGGCGGTGCCGGGTCGTGACGTGCCGATCCCCGGGATCGGCGGTCACGGTGACCTGATCGCGGGCCACCTCGGCGCCGGAACGGTCCCGGGCACGCAGCACGCAGACCGCCGATCCACCCGGCGGGACGGTCACCCGAAAGTCGACAAGCACCTGGTTGTCCGTGATGTCGGTGTACGTGATCACCTGGGCGTCGTAGACCGGGTCGCCGTACTGGCGGTAGAGCCGGACCGAGATCACGGTCAGCGTCGCCACGAGTGCCAGCAGCACCAGCGCGGCCAGCATCGTACGGCGGCGCTTTCCGCCGGGTGCCCGACGGCGGCCGTAGCGCCCGGCCGGGAATACCGGAGCACCTGGTGAAATTGTGGCGTGCGTCTCGGTCACCGGCGGGTATCTCCTGGCGTTGTTGTCGGCGGCATCGGCAAGAATGGCAGAGTCCCATCCTCCCACCCGGTCCAGCGGCAGGAATGGCAGGTCATGCCCGGCGCTGGTGGCCGGCGACAGGGTGCGGTGAGGAAAGATCCCGGCAGGTCAGCCGGTCGAGCCCGGTCGGGTCCACCGTCCGGCACAGACGAGGAGCGCCGAAGTTGGCAGAGCAACTGCGTCTCATGGCCGTGCACGCGCACCCGGACGACGAGTCGAGCAAGGGCGCGGCGACGACGGCGAAGTATGTCGCTCAGGGGGTGGACGTCCTGGTCGTGACGTGCACGGGCGGCGAGCGCGGGAGCGTGCTCAACCCCAAGCTCGACCGGCCCGACGTGTGGGCCAACATCGGCGACATCCGGCGTGCCGAGATGGACGCCGCACGCGCGATCCTCGGTGTCGACCAGGCCTGGCTGGGCTTCGTCGACTCGGGCCTGCCTGAGGGCGACCCGCTGCCGCCGCTGCCCGAGGGCTGTTTCGCCCTCCAGGACGTCGAAGTCGCCGCGGGCCCGCTGGTGCGGTTGATGCGCGAGTTCCGTCCGCACGTCGTGACCACGTACGACGAAGAGGGTGGCTATCCGCACCCGGACCACATCATGTGCCACAAGGTGAGCGTGGCCGCGTTCGAGGCCGCCGGTGACCCGGAGCGCTACCCGGAGCTGGGCGCGCCCTGGCAGCCGCTGAAGCTCTACTACGACATCGGCTTCTCCAAGGGCAAGATCATGGCGCTGCACGAGGGGATGCTGGCCGCCGGGCTGGAGTCGCCCTACGAGGAGTGGATCAAGCGGTGGGAGGATCGGCCCGACAAGGGCCCCCGGATCACCACCCGGGTCGAGTGCGCCGAATACTTCCCGGTCCGTGATGACGCGCTGCGTGCCCACGCCACCCAGGTCGACCCGGACGGCTTCTGGTTCCACGTGCCGATGGAGCTCCAGCGAACCGCCTGGCCGACCGAGGATTACGAGCTGGCCCGCTCGATGGTCGACAGCCCGCTGCCCGAGTCCGACCTCTTCGCGGGAGTGCGGGAGACGGTGCACGCACGCTGATTCCCGGCGGGGCTACGCTGGTTACCAACCGCACATCGGAGGAACGCCATGTTGACCGCTGCCCAGGTGCTCGCGGAGAACAACTTCGGGGACACCCGCACGGGTGGTCTGGCCGGGCCGATGGGCCTCTTCCTCATCCTGCTGCTGGCCACCGCGACCATCCTGCTGATCCGCAACATGAACGCTCGGTTGCGCCGTCTGCCGGACCGCTTCCCCCAGCAGTCCGGGTCGACCGACCCGACCAGGGCCGATGCGGCAGTCGTCGATCCGACAGACGGGACCGCGGGGCGTGATTCATCCACGCCCGCTCCCAACGGGCACCAGCAGCACCTGAACGGGTAGTCCGCGCATGAATCACGCCGAACCGGTTGGTCGCCCCCTGTTGCGGCCACCCGGTTTGGCTTAGCCTTCCGCCGGGGGGACCAAAAGTCTCCGAGCCGTGTGCGGGAGGGGGCGCCGATGACCAGCACAGCACCGGCCGCCCGCCGCGACGTCGGTCGGTCGGCTGACGGGGGAGGTCGATGACCTCCGGTCCGGCCGACGACCCGTTCGATCGGCTCGGGGTGCGTGGCACACCGGGCCCGCTGCTGGTGCTCACCGCCGCTGTCACGCTGACCGCCTTGGCCGCCGCCGCGGTCGGGTTGACCCTTCCGGTCCGGCTGCCGGACGACGACCCCCTCGGCGGTCCGGCCCGCTTCGGCATCGCCGTCGCCGTCCTGACCCTCGCTCAGCTCGCCCGCCTGAGGTTCCGCTCGGCCGCCGGCATGGTCAGCATCACCTGGGGCGAGGCGGCCCTGATCGTCTGCCTCTACCTCACTCCAGCCGGTTGGCTCCCGTCCGCCACGCTGCTCGGCACCGGGCTGGCCTGGACGATGCTGTCACTGCACAACGACCGCCGTCCGGCCCTCGAGATCGTCCGGATCGCCGCGTCGCTGGCCGCCGCGTCCGCGCTGGCCGTCTCCGTGACGACCGCGCTCGGTCGGCCGCTGCTCTCTCCGCCCACCCCGATGCTGGCGCTGGCCGTGATCGCCGGTTCGGTGACGTACCTCCTGGTGACCGCCTGGCTGGGCGGGGTGACGCTGGGTCTGCGGCACGGGCTGCCGATCGGGCCACCGCTGCTCGCCGCGCTGCGCGGCAAACTGCTGATGTTCGTCGGCAACGTGGCGGTCGGCCTCGTGGTGGTCGCGCTCCTGGAAATCGACCCGCGTTGGTTGCTGTTGCTGCCGCCGCTGCTGTGGCTACTGCAGCAGACCTACCGGTACCGGCTGCGCTCCGATCAGGAGCGCCGCGCCTGGCGTGCCTTCGCCGAGGCCACCGCGGCCCTCAACCAGCTCGACGAGCGGGGTGTGGCCAGCGCGGCGGTCACCGGGGCGCTGACGCTGTTCAACGCCGAACTGGTGGACGTCGACGTGGCCCGGGCCGACGGGCGCTGGCACCGCTACCGGGGCGACGCCAGCGGTCAGCTGGTCGACCGGGAGACCGGCCCACCGGACCAGTCGGAGCTGGACGAGCACGAGCTGAGCCGGGCGCTGTCGGTCGGTGCCGCGCCGGTCGGTCGGTTGCGGGTGCGGTTCCCCCGCTCGGCCCCGCCCTCGGCCCGGGAACGCGACGCTGTGGCCGCGTTCGGCGACGCGCTCGCCGCCGCGCTGCACGACGCCGCGACCCACCACGAGCTGCGGTTGGTGACCGCCCGTTCGTCGTACGAGGCGGTGCACGACCCGCTCACCGGGCTGGCCAACCGGGCGGCGATGCTGAGCAAGGGCGACCAGTCGCTGCGACAGCTCAGCCACGATCACCCGGTGGCGCTGCTGCTGCTGGACATCAACCAGTTCAAGGAAGTCAACGACACCCTCGGCCACGCGGCGGGCGACCAGCTGCTGCGGCTGACCGCGAACCGACTCAACGCGCTGGTCCGCGCCGGCGACCTGCTCGGCCGACTCGGTGGCGACGAGTTCGCCCTGCTGCTCACGGCGGTCCCGGTGCTCGGCGACCGGGCCGCCCCGATGGCCCACGCGTTGCGCCAGGCCCGCGAGATCGCCGAGCGGCTGGCCGCGCCGACCGAGGTGGCCGGCGTACGGATGTCCATCGAGGTCTCGGTCGGCGTGGTGGTGGCCGCCGCCGGCACCGCGGACCTGACCGAGCTGCTGCGCCGGGCCGACATCGCGATGTACCAGGCCAAGGAGGGCGGTGGCAACGTCGCCGCGTACGACGCCGCCCGCGACGCGGCCAGCACCGACCAACTCGCCCTGCTGGCCGAGCTGCGTGAGGCGTTGAAGGTCGACGATCAACTGGTGCTGGCGCTGCAGCCGGCGGTCGACCTGGCCACGGGAGCGCCCACCGGGGTGGAGGCGCTGATCCGCTGGCAGCACCCCCGGCGTGGGTGGCTGAACCCGGCCGACTTCATCCGGCCGGTGGAGAACAGCGAGCAACTCGGCACCTTCACCCGCTACGTGCTGGACAAGGCGCTCGGCGTGGCCGCCAGCTGGGCCCGGGAGGGGTTGGACGTCCCGATCTCGGTCAACCTCTCGGCGCGCAGCCTGCTCGACCCTCGGCTACCTGTGGAGATCGCCGACGCGTTGCGCCGCCACCAGGTGCCGCCGCACCGGCTCGTCCTGGAGATCACCGAGACGGTGGTGATGAGCGAGCTGGAGGTCATCGACGAGGTGCTGGCGACGCTCCGGTCGATGGGCGTGCAACTCGCGGTCGACGACTTCGGCACCGGCTTCTCGTCGCTGACCTTCCTCACCCGGATCGCGGTGGACGAGCTGAAGGTGGACCGGTCCTTCGTCATCCGGATGGCCGACTCGCCGGAGGCCGCCGCGATCGTCCGGACGACCGTGGGCCTCGCTCACGAGCTGGGGCTGCGGGTGGTCGCCGAAGGGGTGGAAACCGCCGAGCAGCGGATGGCCCTGGCCGAGCTGGGTTGCACCTCCGCGCAGGGCTACCACTTCTTCAAGCCGATGCCAGCGGACAAGATCGGGGCGGTGCTGGGGTCCCTGCGCGACTCGGCGGAGTCGAACGTGTTCCGGCTCCGCGCCGACGGCGCGTCCTGACCGTCCGGGTGGACCCCGCGCGGTCCGCGCCGGGGCTGGCTATGGTCGTCAGGTGAACCGACTCGTCGACGCCACCAGCCCGTACCTGCTCCAGCACGCCGACAACCCGGTCGACTGGTGGCCCTGGTCGGACGAGGCGTTCGCCGAGGCGAAGCGACGGGACGTTCCGGTGCTCATCTCGGTCGGCTACGCGGCCTGCCACTGGTGCCACGTGATGGCGCACGAGTCGTTCGAGAACGCGCAGGTCGGCGCCCTGATGAACGACAACTTCGTGTCGATCAAGGTGGATCGTGAGGAGCGTCCCGACGTGGACGCGGTCTACATGACCGCCACCCAGGCGATGACCGGCCAGGGCGGTTGGCCGATGACCGTCTTCGCCACCCCGGACGGCACCCCGTTCTTCTGCGGCACCTACTTCCCGCGAACCAACTTCGTCCAGTTGCTCCAGTCGGTCGCCACCGCCTGGCGGGAGCAGCGCGAGGCGGTCCTGGGCCAGGGCGCCGCCGTGGTCGAGGCGATCGGCGGCGCGCAGGCCGTGGGCGGCCCCACCGCCCCGCTGGACGCCCCGCTGCTCGACGCGGCGGCCGCCAAGCTGGCCAGCGAGTACGACGCGACGAACGGCGGGTTCGGTGGCGCCCCGAAGTTCCCGCCGCACATGAACCTGCTCTTCCTGCTGCGCCACCACCAGCGCACCGGCGACCCGGGCAGCCTGGAGATCACCCGGCACACCGCCGAGGCGATGGCCCGGGGCGGCATCTACGACCAGCTCGCGGGCGGCTTCGCCAGGTACTCGGTGGACGCGCACTGGACGGTGCCGCACTTCGAGAAGATGCTCTACGACAACGCGCTGCTGCTGCGGGTCTACACCCAGCTGTGGCGGCTCACCGGCGACCCGCTGGCCCGCCGGGTGGCCCGGGACACCGCCCGGTTCCTCTCCGACGAGCTGCACCGGCCGGGGCAGGGGTTCGCGTCCGCACTGGACGCCGACACCGACGGCGTCGAGGGGCTCACCTACGCCTGGACGCCCGCCCAGCTCGTCGAGGCGTTGGGCGAGGAGGACGGCCGGTTCGCCGCCGACCTGTTCACCGTCACCGACGAGGGGACCTTTGAACACGGCATGAGCGTGCTGCGGCTGGCCCGGGACGTGGACGACGCCGCACCCGAGGTGCGCGCCCGCTGGCAGCAGGTGGTCGGACGACTGCTCGCCGCCCGGGACACCCGCCCGCAGCCGGCCCTCGACGACAAGGTGGTGGCCGCCTGGAACGGCCTGGCGATCACCGCCCTCGCCGAGTTCCAGCAGGTCGCCGCCGTTTACGCGTCCCCGCAGGACGAGGACGCCAACCTGATGGACGGCGTCACCATCGTCGCCGACGGGGCGATGCGCCAGGCCGCCGAGCACCTGGCCACCGTGCACCTGGTCGACGGCCGGCTGCGCCGGGTCTCCCGGAATGGCAAGGTCGGCGAGCCGGCCGGTGTCCTGGAGGACTACGGCTGCGTGGCCGAGGCATTCTGCGCGCTGCACCAGCTCACCGGCGAGGGCCGCTGGCTCGCCCTGGCCGGCGAGCTGCTGGACACCGCCCTGGCGCACTTCGCAGCGCCCGGTGGCGCCTTCTACGACACCGCCGACGACGCGGAGCGGCTCGTCGCCCGGCCGGCCGACCCGACCGACAACGCCACCCCGTCCGGCCGGTCCGCGTTGATCGCCGGGCTGGTGGCGTACTCGGCGCTGAGCGGCGAGACGCGCTACCGGGAGGCCGCCGAGGCGGCCCTCGGCACCGTCGCGCCGATCGTCGGGAAGCACCCCCGCTTCACCGGGTACGCGGCCATGGTCGGCGAGGCGTTGCTCTCCGGGCCGTACGAGATCGCAGTGGCCACCGACGACCCGGCCGGCGACCCCCTGGTGGCGGCCGCTCACCGGCACGCCCCGCCCGGAGCGGTGGTCGTCGCCGGGCGTCCGGACCAGCCCGGTGTGCCGCTGCTCGCCGACCGTCCGCTGGTCCAGGGACGGTCCGCCGCGTACGTCTGCCGGGGTTTCGTCTGCCAGCGGCCGGTCACCTCGGTCGAGGACCTGGTAGCCGAGCTGGGCTGAACCGGACGGACACGCCGGGTAGTCGCCCGCGCCGCCCGTCGGGTGGTCCCGCCAGCTCTTCCGAGGCGGGTCGCCGGCCCTCACGGTGGGCCCGTCGGCGGCCCGGATAGGCTGGCCGCGCTATGGATTCCCGTACCGGTCTGCCAGTTGTCGGCATGGTGGGTGGCGGCCAGTTGGCCCGCATGACCCACCAGGCCGCGATCGCCCTCGGCCAGTCACTGCGTGTGCTCGCGACCGCCCCCGACGACGGCGCGGCGCTGGTCGCCACCGACGTCCAGTACGGCGACCACACCGACCTGGCCGCCCTGCGCACCTTCGCCAAGGGCTGCGACGTCGTCACCTTCGACCATGAGCAGGTGCCCTCCGAGCACATCCGCACGTTGGCGGCGGAAGGGGTGCCCCTGTACCCGCCGGCGGACGCGCTGCTGCACGCGCAGGACAAGCAGGTCATGCGGGAACGCCTGACCGAGCTGGGTGCCCCCAACCCGGCCTGGTCGCCGGTCGCGGAGCCCGCTGACCTCGTCGGCTTCGGCGAGCAGGTCGGCTGGCCGGTGGTGCTCAAGGCGGCCCGGGGTGGCTACGACGGCCGGGGCGTCTGGATGGTCGACGACGCGGCCCAGGCCACCGAGCTGGCAGTCACGCTGCTCGCTGGCGGCACCCGGCTGATCGTCGAGGAACGGGTGCCGCTGCGACGGGAGTTGGCCGTGCAGGTGGCCCGTTCGCCGTTCGGTCAGGTGGCCGCGTACCCGGTGGTCGAGACGGTGCAGCGCGACGGCATCAACGTGGAGGTGCTCGCCCCGGCGCCCGGCCTGGACGAGGAGTTGGCGGTCTCCGCTCAGCAGCTCGCCATCAATCTGGCCACCGCGCTCGGGGTGATCGGCCTGCTGGCAGTGGAGCTGTTCGAGGTGCGCGACGACGCCGGCCGGCCGGCGATCGTGGTCAACGAGCTGGCGATGCGCCCGCACAACTCCGGGCACTGGACCATCGAGGGCGCCCGGACTTCGCAGTTCGAGCAGCACCTGCGGGCCGTGCTGGACTACCCGATGGGTGACACCGCGTTGACCGCCCCGGTGGTGGTGTCGGCGAACGTGCTCGGCGGTGAGCCGGGCGGAATGTCGATCGACGAGCGGTTGCACCACCTCTTCGCGGCCGAGCCCGGTGCCAAGGTGCACCTGTACGGCAAGCAGGTGCGACCTGGCCGCAAGATCGGGCACGTCACGGTGCTCGGGGACGACCTGGACGACCTGCGCGCACGGGCCGCACGGGCCGCGCGGTGGCTGCGCGAGGGCCACGAGTGAGCCACGGTTTCGGGAACGACGAGAGGGCCGCAGTGAGCACGGTTGGCTTGATCATGGGTAGCGACTCGGACTGGCCGACCATGCGGGCCGCCGCCGAGGTGTTGGACGACTTCGGCGTGGCGTACGAGGTGCGGGTGATCTCGGCGCACCGGACTCCGGTCGCGATGATCGAGTACGGGCGCGACGCCGCCGACCGGGGCCTCAAGGTGATCATCGCGGGGGCTGGGGGTGCCGCCGCGCTGCCCGGCATGGTCGCCTCGGTGACGCCGCTGCCGGTGATCGGTGTGCCGGTGCCGCTGAAGCACCTCGACGGCATGGACTCGCTGCTGTCCATCGTGCAGATGCCGGCCGGGATCCCGGTCGCCACCGTGTCGATCGGCAACGCCCGCAACGCCGGCCTGCTCGCCGTACGGATCCTCGGTGCCGGCGACGAGGGCCTGCGCGCCAAGATGACGACCTACCAGCAGGACCTGGAAAAGCTGGTGGCGGAAAAGGAAGCCGCCCTCCAGGCAACCCTGCGCTAACCCCACCCCACCCCACCCGCGATCTTGCACTTTCGGTCGCCGCTTCGTGGCTTTCGCCCCCTATGTCGCGACAGAAAGTGCAAGATCGCGCAAGGCAACGCGGGCCGGCCCGCGAACCCGGCCCATTAACCGCGCCCACTCACCGTCCCCACTTAGGCACGCCGCAGGGACCCTCCGGTTTATCTCATGCCGCGGAGCGCGGTCTGTAGGCGTTCCTGGGCGCGGCGGCGGCGCTCGTTGCTCGCGCCGAGCACCAGCAACAGGATGCCCACCGGGATCAGCGCCAGCCACGGGCCGAGACTGAACAGGGCGTGGATCGCGGTGATCGCGGTGACCGACGCGCCGACGATCACCGGTGCCTGCTGTCGACTGGACGAGCCGAAGATCAGCACCGCGACCGCGCCGAGCAGCAGCAGCATCTGCCGCATCGTGCTGGACTCGGTGGCCACCACGATGGCCAGCGTCGGCACGAAGGCCGCGACCAGCGCCGGCCCGTACGCCACCCAACTGCTCATGTCCGGTCGGTGACGCAGCTCCAGGACTCCGACGAGGAGGGCCAGCGCGGCGAACGGCAGCGTGTACGCCTCGGGCAGCGCCACGTCGGCGACTCGCATCAGGATCCACCACGCGGTGATCTCACAGACCACCACAGCCCAGAACAGGATCCGGCGTTCCACCGGCCGGCGGCCGGGCCGGGTTGCCGCCACTCCGAGGACAGCGCCCCAGGCGGCCAGCAGGGCGGCGATGTGTCGGGGCGAGTCGAAGGCGAGGGCCAACGCGATAAGCGCGGCAGCGTACCCGGTCCACTCGACAGTGGAGGCTTCCCGCTGCGCCTCGGGGCGGCGCAGCCGGGGCAGGGTCGCGGCGAGCACCTGTAGGACCGCGCCGACGGCCAGCACTCCGAACGCGGACCAGACCGCGGCCAGGCCGGCGACCAGGCCGGCGGTGAGTACGAAGAGCTGCGCCATGAGTGAGGCGAAGAGCCAGCCGAGGATGCGCGCCCGCTGGGTGGTGCCGAACAGCGCCGCCACCGCGCCCACCCCGACCGCGCTGCCGAGGGTGAGCAGGGTCATCTGCCGGTCGGCCAGGCTGCCGGCGAGCCCGGCGCTGCCGCCGGCCAGACCGATGGCGAACACCAGCACCCGGGCCAGCCGCAGCGAGCGGGCCCGCTCGACCAGCGGCGGCGGTGGCGTCAGTGCGAGACCGAGCATCGCGATGGTGAAGACGGCGAGCGCGGCGAAGGTGCTGGCGGGCCAGCCCTGGCCCAGCGCGATGGGTGCGATCAGCAGCGTGACGGCTGCCCCGGGCAGCACCACCGGCACGGCCCGGGACCGGCGGCCGCCGCTGAACCCGGTGGCGGCCAGCGCGGCGGTCGCGGTGAGCAGCAGCGCCGTCAGCACGTGGGTCGGGTTGACCACGTCCGGCGGTGGGGTGAGCAGTTCCGGCGGCGGGCCCTGCCAGATCCGGGTCAGTGTGCGGTGCGGCTCGACCAGGGCGGCGACCAGCGCGGGTGCGATCGAGGCGAGTGCCAGGGCGGTCGGAAGGGCCGCCGCGGCCAACGCGCCCGCCGCGGGGTTGACCCGCCACCGTCGTCGCTCCGGGTCGTCCGGCAGCCGCCGGAGGGCGCCGTCGAGTCGTACCGCCCAGCGTCGGACCGGCTGGGCGGCGCCGGTGGGCGGCACGGTGGCCGCGCGGATCAGCTCGGCCAGCACGCCGAGCAGGGCGGCGGCGGCCGCGTAGACGCCGGCGGCGAGGCCGGTGGGGATGGCGGCGAGGGCGCTGATGGTGGCCCCGCCGACCACCGCCACGCTGACCCAGGGCAGATATTGCGGGACCTGCCGGCGGACCGCGGCCACGGCGGCCAGGCCGAGGCTGGTCGCGGCGAGCGCGGCGGTCAGCACCACCTGCGCAGAGTGTTCGAACTCGGCGGCCAGTGCCGCTACCGCACCGGGGAGGGCCAGCAGGGCGGCACCGATCGCCGCGCCGCCGATCTGCGCCAGGTGTGGCGGCAACCCCTCGGTGTCGATGTCGGCGACCTGTGGGCCGGCGAGGACACGGGCCAGCGTGGCCACCACCACGCCGATCAGAGCGATGCTGCCGAGCGCCAGGGCCGTGGTCCACGGGCGGACCAGTCCGGCTCCGGCGGCGTGCAGCGCGACGACCCCGGCCACTGTGGCCCGGGACAGCCCGGCGCGCGCCTCCTCCGTGGCCGCCGCGGCCATGCCGAACACGGTGGCGACCATCCCGCCGACCAGAACCGGCGACCACCAGGCCAGGTCGAACGCGGCTGGAGCGCCGATCGTGGCGAGCACCACCGCCACGCCGGACACGTCCCAGCGCCAGGGCGGCGGGAGCAGGATGCCGGCGGCGAGGGCCAACAGCGCCAGCGCGACCGGCGCCTGCCAGGTGGCACCGCCGACGGGGGCGGCCGGCCAGTCGCTCAGGTCGCCCCTCCAGATCGGGCCGGGGGTGGCCAGTACGCCGACGCCACCGCGCACCGCCGACCAGCCGGCGAGTACGCCGATCAGGACACCGCCGACGGTGAGGCCGAGGATCGGCCCGCGTCGCCACTCCTCCGGCATGCTGCGGGCGCCCACGGCGACCACCAGGAGCAGGGCGGCGGCCACCGCCAGCTGCCCGCCCGGGGCGAGCACCGCACCGATCCGTACCAGCGTGGCGATCAGGGCGGTGGTGACCGCCGCGGCGGCCAGGTCCGAGCCGTCGAGGGTGAGGTCGGCTCGACGGCCGGCGTCGATGGACGGGGCCAGGAAGAGCAGCACCGCCGCGACCAGCAGGAGCGCGCCGACCCAGGCGTCGGCGACTGTCGCGCCGGGCGCTCCGAACGCGGCGGCGGTGACCAGCAGCGCGCCCAGCCCGGTGCCGACCGACAGCGGCGCGGGGATGTGGCGCTGGGAGACCTGCACGACGGCGGCGTAGCCGAGGGTCACGCAGACCGCCAGGAAGCTGGCCGCCAGGACCGGGACGGTCACCTCGCGGAGGCTCGCCGGGGTGAGGGTCGGGTCACTCGGCATGGTGGCTGCCACGAACGCGGCCACCGCCCCGGGCAGCGCGAACGCGGCGCCACCGGAGGCCCAGGCGGTGACCGTGTCGGAGGCGGCCGAGGCGATCCGGATCCGGGGTGCCAGCGCGACAAGCGTGCCGGCCACGAACAGGGTGATCAGGACCGCGGCCGTGAGGGTGGGGCTGGACAGGCTGGCACCTGCTCCGAACAGGCCGACCACGGCCGCCCCGATGGCGTGCGCCACCGCGGCTCGGTCGGTGCGGGCGGAGAGCCCGATCACCCCGATGCCGATCGCGGTGACGACCATCGGCCAGGGTGCCGTCGTCCAGCCGAGACCGAACGAGGCCGGGACGGCGAGCGCGGTCAGCGCCGCGCCGGCGACCGCGAACTCCCGGCGGATCTCGGCGGGCAGGGCCAGCACCGCCGCGATGGTGAGCAGGAATGCGGCACCCGCGAGTTGCCAGGTGGTGGGCCCGACCGCGGCGGCCAACTCGCCCGGGTACCGGCTGAGGTCGGGGTCCCAGGCGGGCAGTGCCGCCCGGACCGGTGCCACCCCGGCGCGTAGCGCGCCGCCGGCGACCACCAGACCACTGACGGTCAGCGCCACCGCGGAGGCGATCTGTGGGCCACGTCGGGCGGCCTCCGGGACCGCGCGGACCGCCAGCCCGGTCACCGTGATGACCGCCGCGATCAGCAGTAGCGCCCGGCCGGGGAGTGCCACCGAGGCGATTCGGCTGAGCGCGCCGATCACGGCCAGGGTGACGATGCCGGCCGCGACGTCGGGCAGCGGCGGGCGACGCAGCACCAGCGCGCCGGCCAGCCCGATCATGGCGGCCAACACCAGCACCACCCCGGCGCCCGTCGCGGTCGGCACGGTCTCGGCCCGCAGCAGGGCGGTGACCCCGTACGCCAGCGAGACGGCGACCGCCAGCGCGTGCAGCAACCAGGTCAGCTCACGCAGACCGGGCACCGGACGGGTCGGCAGCGGGTCGGCGGAGCCCGCGCTGGCGTCGATCAGCTCGGCGGCCTCCTCCTGGTCGCCCTCGGGGCGACTCTCGGCGTCGCGTTGGCGAGGCGCCGACGGCGTGCCCGGCGACGGCAGGTCCTGCCGGGCGGGGCGCTCGACGGTCACGCCGGAGCGGGCCAGGCCGAGGTTGACGAGGGCGACCAGGGCCAGCACCAGCGCCCAGCCGCCCGGCCCGGTGATCTGGTCGTACGCCAGCAGAGGCAGCACCGGCTGCGCGGCGAGCACTGTGGCGAAGCGGGGCGCGCGCAGACCCGTCCAACCGGCGTACCCGAATGCGACGGCTGCGGTGACCGCGAAGATCACCCCGGCGAAGACCGTGGCGGAGCCGCCGCCGGCGCCGATCCGGTCCACCGCCCAGAGGGCGTTGCCGGCGAGCGGCACCAGTAGCAGGCCGACGGCGGCGATGGTCTCGGCGGTCGAGGTGAGCCCGCGTCGGGCCAGTGCCGGTGGGGCGAGCAGCATCAGCACGGTGGCCAGGAGCAGGATGCCCAGCCGGGCCAGCGCGTCCATCGAACTGGTGGCCACCGCGGCGAAGACCACCGCGGCCACTCCGAGCAGCAGCGCGCCCAGCCCGAGGGGGATGTTCTGCACCTCGCGGGAGGATGCCTCCGGTGGGTGCTCCGGGTCGTCCACGTCCAACCAGGTGCCCCGGGGCGGGGGCGGCGGCGGATCCTCCGGGGCGGGCGAAGTGCCCTGGCGGGGCACCCGCGGTGGCGCCCCCATGGTGGCGGTCGGTGGCCGCCGGCCGGGGCGGCGGCGGAGCACCCGGCGTGGCCGGGTGGCCTGCTTGATCCGCTCCTCGCCCGCGTGGGCGAGGATATCCCGCTGGAAGAGCGCGGCCTGCATCTTGGCGGCGATCTGCCGCTGCTCGCGCGCGATGGCGGCGTCGCGCGCCTTCATCTCCGCGATCGAACGCTCAATATCGGCCAGGTGCTCGACCCACTGTGGTTGATCTGCCCCACAGTGCGGGCATCGGACGGCCGGCTTGATCTCCCGGCCGCACGAGGAGCATTGAAAGGTCGCCACGACACCCCTCCACCCGCACTGTGGACTCCCACTGTCGCAGCATGCCCAAAGCTGGCGCGGATTTCGACTCTTGTCGGCGGGTCCCGGGCAAACAACGACACCGGCCGGCCATCGAGACGCTCGATGACCGGCCGGTGGCGTCGGTTTCGTCAGGGGCGACCCATGCCCCGGTACTCCCAGCCCGCCTGCGTCCACAGTGCCGGGTCGAGGCAGTTGCGGCCGTCGACGACCTTGCGGCCCTTGACCAACTCGCCGAGGGCGACCGGATCGGCGTTGCGGAAGTCGGCCCACTCGGTGAGGACGCAGACCAGGTCGGCGTCGCTGACCGCCTCGTTGATGCTGGTCTCGTACGTCAACTCGGGAACCGCGCGGCGGGCGTTCTCGGTGCCCTGCGGGTCGTACACGTGGACGTCGGCGCCGGCCTTCTGCAGCAGCGCGGCGACGGCGAGCGCCGGGGCGTCGCGGACGTCGTCGGTGTTGGGCTTGAAGGTGGCACCGAGCACGGCGATCCGGGTACCGGAGAAGTCCGGGCCGGCCGGGCCGGAGCGGCGGCCGAGCAGGTCCGCGGCGAGCTGGAGCACCCGGGTGCGCCGGCGCAGGTTGATCAGGTCGACCTCGTGCAGGAAGCGCAGCGCCTCGCCGGCGCCCAACTCCTGGGCGCGGGCCTGGAAGGCCCGGATGTCCTTGGGCAGGCAGGCGCCTCCGAAGCCGAGGCCGGCCTGGAGGAACCGGTTGCCGATCCGCGGGTCGTAGCCGATGGCGCGGGCCAGTTGGGTGACGTCGCCACCGGAGGCCTCGCAGACCTCGGCCATCGCGTTGATGAAAGAGATCTTGGTGGCGAGGAAGGCGTTCGCGGCGACCTTGACCAGCTCGGCGGTGGCGAAGTCGGTGACCACCAGGGGCACCTCGCGGTCCTCGGTGGCGGCCAGGTCGAACACACCCTTGTGCGCGGCGTAGAGCATGCCGTTGGCCCACTCGCTCTTGACGCCGACCACGATCCGGTTGGGCCGCAGGACGTCGTCGACGGCGAAGCCCTCCTGGAGGAACTCGGGGCTCCACGCCACCTCGACGTCCAGGTCGTGGGGGGTGTGCTTGCCGACGAGCTGCTCGACCCACTCGGCGGTGCCGACCGGCACGGTGGACTTGCCGACGATCAGCGCCTTGCGGGTCAGGTGCTGGGCGAGGCTGGTGACCGACGCCTCGACGTACGACAGGTCGGCGCCCATGCCGCCGGCCCGCTGAGGGGTGCCGACGCAGATGAAGTGCACGTCACCGAACTCGGCGGTCTCGGCGATGTCGGTGCTGAACCGGAGCCGGCCGGCGGCGAGGTTGCGCCGGAGCAGCTCGTCCAGGCCGGGCTCGTGGATCGGCACCTGGCCCGCGTTCAGCATCGCGATCTTGTCGGCGTCGACGTCGAACCCGAGGACCTCGTACCCCAGCTCCGCGTAGCAGATGGCGTACGTCGCACCGAGGTAACCAGTCCCTAGGAACGTCACCCGCGGCCGGGGTGCGCCCGAGGGCGGAGTCACCGCGGCGATGACGGGGGTCGGCTGGATGGTGGGGTAGGGGATCGTCACGCCTGTCTTCTCCGCTCGCGCTGGCGTCGCGTCGTCGCGTCGCATTCTGCTGCGGCACCTGGGCGGGGCACCGGAGGGTCGCTCACTGTCTCGGTCTTCATCATCGTCGAGCGCGTCAGGTGCACCATCTTGCCCATGCCTACGCGCCGGTAACATCACCTGAACTGCAGTCGCTACTCTTCAGTCTGCGCGGTCGGCGGTCAGGAGTCGTCACAGACTGCGCATGATAGCGGTGAAGGGGAGGGCCGAGATGGCCGCAGGGGAGTCGTTCGACGTCTACCGGTTGCCTGATGAGCACCAGGCGATCCGGGAAGCGGTGCGTGAGGTCTGCGCCGCGAAGGTGGCTCCGCACGCCGCGGAGGCCGACGAGACCGGGGAGTTCCCCAAGGCGTCCTACGACGCGCTGCGGGCGGCCGACTTCCACGCCCCGCACATCCCCGAGGAGTACGGCGGCGCGGGCGCGGACGCGCTGGCCACCGCCATCGTGATCGAGGAGGTGGCCCGTGCCTGCGCATCCTCCTCGCTGATCCCGGCGGTGAACAAACTTGGCACGATGCCACTGTTGTTGTCCGGTTCGGCCGACCTCAAGAGTCGGTACCTGACGCCGGTCGCGGCCGGTGACGCGATGTTCTCGTACTGTCTCTCCGAGCCGGAGGCTGGCAGCGACGCGGCGTCGATGACCACCAGGGCGGTACGTGACGGGGATCACTGGGTGCTCAACGGTGTGAAGCGGTGGATCACGAACGCCGGCGTGTCCGAGTTCTACACAGTTTTCGCCGTTACCGAACCGTCCGCCCGGTCCCGGGGCATCTCGGCCTTTGTCGTCGAGAAGTCCGATCCCGGGGTGAGCTTCGGCGCCCCGGAGAAGAAGCTCGGCATCAAGGGCTCGCCCACCCGTGAGGTCTACCTCGACAACGTGCGGATCCCCGCCGACCGCATGATCGGCGCGGAGGGCACCGGCTTCGCGACCGCGATGAAGACCCTGGACCACACCCGGGTCACCATCGCCGCGCAGGCCGTCGGGATCGCGCAGGGCGCGCTCGACTACGCGAAGGGGTACGTGGCCGAGCGTCGGCAGTTCGGCAAGGCGGTCGCCGAGTTCCAGGGGATCCAGTTCATGCTCGCCGACATGGGCATGAAGCTCGAGGCGGCCCGGCAGCTCACGTACGCGGCTGCCGGCAAGTCGGAGCGCGGCGACGCGGATCTCACCTACTTCGGCGCGGCGGCGAAGTGCTTCGCCTCCGACGCCGCCATGGAGATCACCACCGACGCGGTGCAGCTGCTCGGTGGCTACGGCTACACGCGGGACTACCCCGTCGAGCGGATGATGCGGGACGCCAAGATCACCCAGATCTACGAGGGCACGAACCAGGTGCAGCGGATCGTGATGGCGCGGGAGCTCCTGAAGGGCTGATCCGGGTCCGTTGGCAGCTCATGGCAGGTGCGGGTAGGGCATACCCCACCTGCCATCTTCCCGCTCACCGGCTGTCGGCCAGGGCAGGCAACTTCATAGGGTCACAGGACAGTCACCGAACAGGTTTCCTGTCCGTTCCGGAGGTTGTCCCGTGAGCCATTCCATCAAGGACCCGCCCGTCGAGAGCCCAGCGTCGTCCGGGACGCTGTCCCGGATCGTCGACGTCGACGCGTTACGCGCCGTGGCGCTGCTCTTCATCCTGGTCGTCAACATCGCCTTCTTCGCCTCCGGCTATCCCTTCCAACTGGTTCCGGATCCCGCACACGACTCGTGGGGCGACCAGGCGGTCCTGTGGCTGGTCGAGCTGCTCTTCACGATGAAGGCGTACCTGCTCTTCTCCTTCCTGTTCGGCTACAGCTTCACGCTCCAGCTTGATTCCGCCGCGCGGCGCGGCGTCGACATCGCCCCACGGTTCCGGCGACGGCTGGCCGGGCTCTTCGTGCTCGGCATCCTGCACGCGGTGCTGCTGTTCCAGGGCGACATCCTGGCCACGTACGCGTTGCTCGGTCTGGTCCTGCTCGCCATGCGGAAAGTCCGCGTCGGGACCGCGCTGCGCGTCGCCGTGCTGCTGACCGGCGTGATCGGCTTCGTCCTCGCGCTCGCCGCCACGAGCGGAACCCAGCTGGTCACCGATCCGGCGTCGGCGCTGGCGGCGGGACAGCGGTCCACCGAGGCACTACAGGGTGGGATCGGCACACTGATCACCGAGCACGTACGCCAGCTGCCGGCGATGTTCGGCACGCTCCTCGTGCAGGGGCCGCTCGCCCTCTCGGCCTTCCTCTTCGGTTACGCGGCCGGGCGGCGCCGGCTGCTCACCGACGTCGCCGGGAACCGGCAGCTCCTGCGCCGGGTGCAGCAGCTGGGCTATCCGATCGGCCTGGCCGGCGCGGTGGTCTTCGCCTCGGGCGGGGGCACCGCCAACCTGACCGGGCTGACGGCGGGCGTGCTCACCGCGCCGCTGCTCGCGGCCGCGTACGCCGCCACACTGCTCCAGTTCTTCCAGACCGACCGGGGGCGGCGGGTCGTCGCCGTACTCGCGCCGGCCGGCCGGATGTCCCTGTCGAACTACCTGGGTCAGTCGCTGCTCTGCGTGCTGGTCTTCACAGGCGTCGGGCTGGGCCTCGCCGGTGCCGTCGCGCCCCCGGTCGTCGTCCTCATCGCGGTCGCGATCTACTGTGCGCAGCTCGCCGCGAGCGCAGCGTGGATGGCCCGCTTCCGGTACGGGCCGATGGAGTGGCTGTTGCGGGCCTGGACCGAGCAGCGGTGGCCACGACTGCGGGCCACGGACCCGGCATAGGTCGCTGGACCGCACGTCCGGTGCTCCGGGAGTCCGGAGCACCGGAGCGTCCGTCACTGGTCGGGGGCGGTCTCGCTCACCGGCCGCACGGGGCAACCCCGCAGGGCGTACGCGAGCAGTCCGGTCACCGCCAGGATGACGGCGCAGGCGGTGGCGGCGGTGGTGCCGGCGGGTTGGATCAGCCAGCCGGCGACCTGCATCTTCAGGTCGCGACTGGGCCCCATCATCGGTAGGACCGCGATGAGGGTCCAGGTCAGCGGGGCGATCCAGGCCAGGGCGGCGCCCAGCACTGTGGCGCCGAGCGCGGTGAGCCCGAGTAGCCCCGCGGTGTTGCGCAGTATGAGGGCGAACGGCTCGTAGCGCGTGTCGGTGATCATGCTGAGGGACAGCAGCGCGGTGATCGCGGCGGCGGCGAGCAGCAGGTGCCCGGCGCGTCGTACCGGCCAGTTGACCGCCATGGTGTGGTCGAGGGCGTCGTCGGCGCCGTTGAGGGTGGTGCCGACCGCGACCGCCGCCAGCATGATGGCGAGGCTGGCCGTCCGGGCGCTGATGGTCACCGAGTCCGTATAAGCCAGCGATAGCGCCCACGCCAGCGCGATCAGGGCGGTCACGGTGGCCAGGGCGAGGGGGACCCGACGGGAGCGCAGGTGCAGCTGGAGCCACCTCACTGCTGGTCCGCCGGCAGGATCGCCACCAGCTCGTCGTCCCGGCAGGCCAGTACGCCCTCGCGTGCCGCTGCCATCCGACGTCGTTGCTCGACCTCCGGCAGGCTCACCAGCGCCTGGTACGCGCTCTCCAGCCCCGCCGTCTCCTCGGGTGCCCACCCCTGTTGCGGAGCCGGTGGTCGACCGGTCAGCCAGGCGGCGGCGACCATCCGGGCCCGGTACACGTCGCCCCGAACCGCCTGGTCGCCGCACTCCTGCTGCCAGGTCGCCTTCAGCAGGGACGGCAGGAAGTAGTCGCCGGACAGGTCGGCCCGCCCGCCCCGGTCGATCGTGGGGGTGTCGAACACGATCGTGTCGGCGGAGTGCCGGGGCGGTGCCTGGTCCGGGTCCAGCCGCGCCCAGTAGCTGACCTGTTGGGTCTCCACCGCCCGGACCGGTGCGTTGGGGAGCTTCGCCGCGATCGTGGCGAGCGCCTGGCGGGCGGGGCCGACGACGGCGGGCAGCAGCCCGGCGTGCGCCCGCGTCACGCAGACCTGCGGGCCGTCGTTGTCGCAGACCAGTTCGATGGCGACCGGGTCGACGACCGCCGCACCGCGGGCTCCGCCGACGGGCAGCAGCGGTAGCGCGACCGCGACGCCGAGCACCGCCGGGAGCACGGCGAACGCGATGGCGCGGCGACGGACCGCGCCGAGCAGCAGCAGGCCGGTAGCGGCGAGGGACACCAGCCACAGCGCCTGGAGCAGGCTGACCCGCGTCGCGATCGTCTGGAAGTCGTCCAGGCCGGTGAAGGTCGGTAGGAGCAGCACCCCTGCCGGTTCCGGCCGGAACTGCGCGATCCCCGCACCCGACGTGTCGCGTGCCGTGGCCAACTCCGGCACCAACCCCACCAGGACGAACCCGACCACGGCGAGGATCGGCGCGGTGATCACCCGGGGCACGGCCCGGCCGGCGGCCATCCCCAGCCAACCCGCCGCGATCAGCGCCGGAACGCCGACCGCTGTGACGACGATCGTCGCGGTCGGGAAGTATGCCGACGTCGGCACCACCCATCCGGCCGCGATCACAAAGACCAGGATGTACGCGGTCACCACCGTGACCGCGAGGGCGCTGGCGGTCGGAACGACGCGCTGCCACCGCGGCCGGACGGTGCTGGCGAACAACTCGTTGACCCGGTGGCGCGCGTCGCGCCGGCCCATCCACGCCCCACCGGCCAGCGCGAGTGGCAGCAGCACCATCAGCATCGACCGGGCGAGCACCGCCAGCTGCATCCACCGCCCCGCGAAGAACTCGGTGGACGACAGCAGCAACGCCGCGCCGGTCACCAGCAACAACAGGCCGATGCCCAGCGCCGCCGAGCGGCGCAGCTCGATGCGGAGAATGCGTCCCGTCATGCCGACACCCGCCCACGGTAGGCGCGCAGCAGCGACGAGTAGCCACGTTCGGTGGCGCTGTCGCCGGCGTCGCCGGCCCCGCCCTGCTCGGTGAGCTGCCCGGTGGTGCCCTGCCACACCAACCGGCCCTCACTGATGAGCACCACGTCGGAGCAGGCCACCGCGACGTCCTCGACCAGGTGGGTGGAGACGAGTACGCAGCTGTCCAGGCCGATCTCCCGCAGCAGCTCGCGGAAGTCGAGGCGCTGCTCCGGGTCGAGGCCGACGGTCGGCTCGTCGAGCAGCAGCACCGCCGGGTCGTTGACGATCGCCTGGGCGATGCCGGCGCGGCGCAGCATCCCGCCGGACAGCGTCTTCATTCGCGAGTCGGCGCGGTCCGCCAGACCCACCCGTTCGACGGCCCGCTGCACGGCGCCCGGGATGACCGCCTTCGGCATCTCCTTGAGCCAGGCGACGTACTCGACGAACTCCCGGACCGTGAAGCGCGGGTAGAAGCCGAAGTGCTGCGGCAGGTAGCCCAGGCCGCGGCGTACCTGGCGGAGGTCGGCGTTGCCGGTGACCTCGCCGCCGAGCAGGGTCAGCCGCCCACCGGCCGGTTTCAACACCGTGGCCAGGGCTCGCATCAACGTCGTCTTGCCGGCGCCGTTGGGGCCGAGCAGCCCGTGCACACCGGTGCCCAACCTCAGGTCGAGCTCGTTGACCGCGAGGTGTCGGCCGGCCCGGACCTGCAACTTCTCGGCGTGCACCGCCCACGCATAGGTGGACGGCGCGGTCTCCGCCACGCTGACCGTACGCATCATGATCTCTCCATTCGGCAGTGGCTCGACGTCGTCATCGGTGCAGAAGGCTCTGGTGCGGATCGTGCGGCCGTCGGCGCGCCTGGACGAGCACGACGGCCGTCAACGCCACGGTGGTGAGCGCCCACCCGGGCAGGCTGCCGCCGGTGAGGATCGCCGGGAGGTGCCCGTCGGCGAGGCTCGGCACGACCACACCGGCGGACCAGGCGACGGCCAGCGCGAGTGCCGCGCGGTCGACCCCCACGACCGTGCCCAGCGCCAACGCGCCGGCGGTGAACCCCAGGACGGGCAGCAACCAGAGCCCGGGGGAGTGCCCGGTGAACCAGCCAGCCACTGCCAGCACCGGTATGACCGCCGACAGCACCCCCAACGTGCGGCGCATCAGCAGCGGCAAACCGGTGCGGGGCATGGTGGCCGTCAGTTCCCAGGCCGGGTCGAGGCGCCGGCTCCAGACCGCGGCCACCGGCAGCAGCGGCGCCACCGGCGCGATCAGCAGCACCAGCGACGGCAGGCTGTCGAACGTCCATTCGAACAGGGCCGCGGCCAGCATCAGCCCGGTGGCGGTGACCAGCCAGGGCAGGACCCGTGCGGCGACCCCGGTGCGCAGCAGCCGGCGACGGCGTATCGGACCCGGGCCGGTGGCGATTCCGCTGGCGATGCCGTCCGCCACCCGGTCCAGCAGGTCCCGCGTTCCGGGGTCGGCGGCGTCGGTCAGCACCGCGCGGCAGGCGGCACAGCCCTCCAGGTGCGCCTCGACCGCCCAGATGGTGGTGTCGTCGACGTCGGCGCCACCGGAGGCGTACTGGGAGATGAGGGTGGGTGTCGGGTGAGTGGTCATGACAGCGCCTCCCGGAGGGCGATTCGGGCCCGGCGGGCACGGGTCTTCACGGTCCCCTCCGGCATGCCGAGCAGCAGGGCGGTCTCCCGCGCGGTCAACCCGTCGAGGACCATCGAGCGCAGCACCTGACGGAGTTCCGCCGGCAGCGCGTGCAGGGCACGCTCCAGGTTGGCGTCCAGCCCGCCGGCCAGCGCCTCGTCCTCGGCCGCGGGGGCCACGGTCTCGAAGGTCTGCACCGCCGGGACGCGTTCCCGTCGGGCCCGGTGGCGGAACGCGTCGATCAGCCGGTGCGCGGCGATCGTCCACAGCCAACCCAGCGCGCTGCCGGAGGCGGACGACTGCGCCTGGCTGCCGGCCGACCGCCAGACCGCCAGGTACGTCTCCTGCAGCACCTCGGCCACCACGTCCTCGTCGGCGCAGCGCCGACGCAGTCGCGCGGTCAACCACGGGGAGGTACGCCGGTACAGCGCGTCGAACGCGCGCCGGTCGCCCCGAGCGACGCGGCGCAGGAGCTCACCCTCGTCGAGCCCGTCCAGACTTCGTCTCACAACAGGCAAGACGACGCGTACCCCGGCCCTGGTTTCGATTCTCTTGTGACCCCGGTCACAGCTTGTGCGGCCGGACGGAGCAGCGTGACTCCCCACACACCGGGAACGTCGTCCGCCGCCGAGGTGTTGCCGACCGAGGGAATCACCCTCGGATCATCGCCCACCTGGCCACCCCCGCCACGACCCTGCCTCGTCACGTCCACGCCGCCCACCGCCGGGCACCCCACACCGTCCGCCGCGTCCGCGCGGTCCCGGTGCCGCCCAGCGCCGCCGCTCGTGACGACGCACCAGCTTCCGCAGAGAGATCGAGATGATGAAGCAGTTGGTGGACAAGACCGGACGCGATTCCGCCGTCGCGCAAGAGGTGCTGCCCGGCGACCTCATGACCAACCGGCAGCGGGCGCAGCTCGTCCTCGTGCTGGGCGCGTTGATCGCGATCGGGCCGTTGACCATCGACATGTACCTGCCCGCGCTGCCCGCCATCACGGCGGGCCTGCAGACCACCGAGACCGCCGTGCAGTTGACGCTGACCGGCACGCTCATCGGTCTCGCGTTGGGTCAGTTGTTGATCGGGCCGCTCTCCGACGTGGTCGGGCGGCGGGTGCCGCTGCTGACCGGGTTGGCCGCGCACATCGTGGCCTCCGTGCTGTGCGTCTTCGCACCCAACATCGAGGTGCTCGGCGGGCTGCGCGTACTCCAGGGGCTCGGCGTCGCCGCCGCCACGGTGGTCGCGACGGCCGTGGTCCGCGACCTGTTCAGCGGTGCCTCCTTCGCCCGGATCTTCTCCCGGCTGATGCTCGTCATGGGCCTGGCGCCCATCCTCGCGCCGACGCTGGGCAGTGGCCTGCTGGGCTGGACCGACTGGCGGGGCGTCTTCGCGGCGCTGGCGGTGCTGGGCGCGCTGCTGATCATCGTGGCCGCGTTCCGGCTCCCGGAGACCCTTCCGGTGACACGTCGGCGGCACGGCGGGGTGCGCGCCGCCCTGCGCGACTACCGGGGGTTGGTCAACGACCGGGCGTTCGTCGGCCTGGTGCTGGTCGCCGGGCTGGCGATGGCGGCTCTGTTCGCGTACGTCTCCGGTTCGTCGTTCGTGCTCCAGCAGGAGTACGGCCTCGACGAGCAGCAGTTCGGCATCGCCTTCGGGGCCGGCGCGGTGGGCCTGATCGGGGCCACCCAGTTCAACGTGCGGTTGCTGCGCCGCTACACCTCGCAGCAGATCCTGGTCAGCGCCCTGATCGGCGGAACGGCGGCTGGCCTGCTGCTGGTCATGTTCGCGGCGACCGGCGTCGGTGGCCTGGGCACCCTGCTCGCGTCACTGTGGCTGGTCCTGGCCGCCGCCGGCCTCGCCCTGCCGAACGCGCCCGCACTGGCCATGAGCCGGCACAGCGAGGCCGCTGGCACCGCCGCGGCGATGCTCGGCGCGGTGCAGTTCGGCATCGGTGCGGTGTCGGCGCCACTGGCCGGTCTGTTCGGCACCGGGAGCGTACCGATGGCGATCGTCATCGCGGGCGGCATGGCCGCCGCGCTGATCGTCATGCTCTTCGTCGTTCCCCGCGCCAGCCTCGGCACTGTCGACAGGGACCTGGCGGTCGCGCTGCACTAGGGCGGAAGGGACGAAAGGGGCGGGCCGGACGACCGGCCCGCCCCGACGATCAGCGGATCTCGGTGGTGTCCTCGGGGCGCGGCTGGCCGCGCGGTGGGGCGGACCAGGGTGATTCGCCGCCCACTCGGCGGGGCAGCGGTTCGGTAGGTGTCGAGTCGGCTGGGTAACCCAGAGTGAGGGGCGCGGTGTCCCGCTCGGCGGGCGTGGGGGTCGGCCAGTCGGTCAACGTGAAGTTGTCGTTGCCGGGGCCTCCGTCCGACGCGGGGGTGGGTGCCGTGGCCGGATCGGTCGCCGGGCTCGGCCACTGCCGCCAACGCTGTTGGCTGAAGGTCGCCACCATCAGCAGCAGGCCGATCAGGAAGAGCGTGCCGTTCTCCACGGGCAGTCGCAGCGGCAACGGGTCGCCGAACACCTTCCACTCGTGCGGGATCGTGTCCCGCACCGAGAAGGGCGCCACGAACATCCCGATGTACGGGGTGACCAGCAGCGCCCCGGCCACCAACGGGCCCAGCGGCGAGAAGCGCAGCGTGCCGAGCAGGCCCAGCAGGACACCGCCGACGCCGAGATAAACGGCCGGCTCGATCAGGTTCGCGGTGTTGAACGTGCCGGTCTCCACCCAGCGGTCGACCGTCCGGCTCGACCCGTCCTGCCCCAGTGTGACCAGCACCCAGGTGATGGGCGCCACCACCAGCCCGGCGAGGAAGCTCCAGAGATGTCGCATCCGCGCACCGTACCGTTTTCGACATGACTGAGCACCTCTCCGCCGCTCCGACCGGCAAGCCGACGTCGTACTCGCGCGTCACTCTCAGCAAGATCATGACCGCGGTGGACGTGAACCTCTACGGCACCGTGCACGGCGGGGTTCTGATGAAGTTCGTCGACGATGTGGCCGGGGCCGCTGCCGCGCGACACAGCGGCGGGACCGCCGTGACCGCGGCGATCGACGAGATCGTCTTCTCGGAGGCGGTCCGGGTCGGTGATCTGGTGCACGCGCACGCCCAGGTCAACTGGACCGGCCAGACCTCGATGGAGGTGGGTGTGCGGGTGGTCGCCGAGCGGTGGGACTCGGCCGAGGACGCGCCGGTCCGGGTGGCCACCGCGTACCTGGTGTTCGTCGGCGTGGACGTGGGCGGGGCGCCGCGGACGGTCCGCCCGGTGCTGCCGGAGACGGCGGAGGACGAGCGCCGGTACAAGGAGGCGGAGATCCGCCGTGCGCACCGTCTCGCCCGCCGTCGCGCCATCCAGGCCCACCGAGCTGGCTGACCCCACATGAGATGCCGGGTTGGAGTGTGGGGCGGGCACGCGTCGGTCGGCCCACCCGGTGCGCAGAATGGCGCTTCGAGGTAGGGCAAGATGGCGCCACGGCCCAGTCACAGTGTCGTGTCGGGCCAGGGGGAGGGTGGAGCAGTGGGTGACATGCTGTGGGCGCCGCCGGCGGACGTACGCGAGCGGTCCCGGATCGGCGCCTACCTGCGCTGGCTGCGGGAGCACCGCGGGTTGGACTTCGCCGACTACGACGCGCTGTGGCGCTGGTCCACCACCGACCTGGACGGGTTCTGGCGCTCGATCTGGGATCACTTCGAGGTGATCGCGCACACCCCGCCGACCGCCACCCTGGCCCAGCGGGCAATGCCGGGCGCCCGGTGGTTCCCCGACGCCACGCTGAACTACGCGGAGAACGTGCTGCGGATGCCGGGGCGGGCCGACGACGACCCGGTGGTGATCTCCCACGGGCAGACCCGCCCGCCGGTCACGCTGACCGCCGGTGAGCTGCGCGAACAGGTCCGCCGGGTGTCGGCCGGGCTGCGCCGGCTCGGCGTCACCGCCGGTGACCGGGTGGCGGCGTACGCCCCGAACATCGCTGAGACGTACGTCCTGCTGCTGGCCACCGCCAGCCTGGGCGCGATCTTCTCATCCTGCGCGCCCGAGTTCGGCACCCGCAGTGTCACCGACCGCTGGCAGCAGATCGAACCGACAGTGCTGGTCGCCGTGGACGGCTACCGGTACGGCGACAAGCCGGTGGACCGGCGTGCCGAGGTCGCCGCGATCCGGGCCGCCCTGCCGTCGGTGCGCCACACCGTCAGCATCGGCTACCTCGACCCGACGAGTCCCGCGCCCGAGGGCGCGCTGGGCTGGGCCGAGCTGGCCGCGCCCACCGACGAACCGTTGACGTTCACGCCGGTGCCGTTCGACCACCCGCTCTACGTGCTCTACTCCTCGGGCACCACCGGGCTGCCGAAGCCGATCGTGCACGGCCACGGCGGCATCCTGCTGGAGCACCTGAAGATGCTCGCCCTGCACCACGACCTGGGCCCGACCGACAGGTTCTTCTGGTTCACCACCACCGGTTGGATGATGTGGAACTTCCTGGTCTCCGGCCCGGCGGTGGGTGCGGCCATCGTCCTCTTCGACGGCAACCCAGGGGTCCGGGCGGAGCCCGGCCATCCGGCCGAGCCGGACCTCGGCGGGCTGTGGCGGCTGGCGGCGGAGACCGGCACCACGTACTTCGGCACCTCCGCGCCGTACCTGCTGGCCTGCCGCAAGGCCGGGCTGGTCCCCCGGGACGTCGCCGACCTGTCGGCGTTGCGCGGCGTGGGTTCCACAGGTGCGCCGCTGCCCGCCGAGGGCTTCCGCTGGGTGTACGAGACCGTCGGCGAGCACCTCCAACTCCAGTCGCTCTCCGGCGGCACCGACGTGTGCACCGGCTTCGTCGGCGGGGTGCCGCTGCTGCCGGTGTACGCCGGTGAGATTGCCTGCCGGGCGCTGGGCGCGAAGGTGGAGGCCCGTTCCGCCGACGGCACGCCGGTCATCGGCGAGCTGGGCGAGCTGGTGATCACCGAACCGATGCCGAGCATGCCGGTGGGCTTCTGGAACGACAGGGACGGCACCCGCTACTTCGAGGCGTACTTCGACGTCTACCCGGGTGTCTGGCGGCACGGTGACTGGATCACCATCAACGAGCGGGGTGGCTGCGTGATCACCGGACGCTCCGACGCCACCCTCAACCGCGGTGGGGTACGGCTCGGCACCGCCGAGTTCTACTCGGTCGTCGAAGGGCTCGACGAGGTGGTCGACTCGGTGGTCGTGCACCTGGAGGACGACGAGGGTGGTGCCGGGGAGCTGCTGCTCTTCGTGGTGCTGGCCGAGGGTCTGGAGTTGGACGACCCGATGCGCACGAAGATCTGTCGTGAACTGCGCTCGGCGCTCTCACCCCGGCACGTGCCCGACGAGATCCATCAGGTGCGTTCGGTGCCGCGTACCCTCTCGGCGAAGAAGCTGGAGGTGCCGGTCAAGAAGATCCTCACCGGCACTCCGGTCGACCAGGCCGCGGCCAAGGGGGCCCTGGCCAACCCCGAGTCCCTGACGGCCTTTGCCGCCCTGGCGAAGTCCCGAACCCCAGCCTGACCCCCGTCCCCCGCGATCTTGCACTTTCTGTCCCGACCTAAGGGGCATTCCACACATCCCGACAACCGAAACTGCAAGATCGACGGGGTGGGGTGCGTTAGGGCAGGGGGTGGGTGACTTTTTCTGCGGTCAGGCGGGCTGGCAGGCGAGTCGGGTCCTGGTTGGCGCAGAGGACCACGGTGGCGCCCCGGGTCAGCGGGGCCAACAGCCAGTCGACCGCGTCGGGGTAGCGGGTGGCGTCCACGAGGATCCGCGCGCCGGGCTCGATGCCCAACTCGGTGGCGCGGGTCTCGGCGCGGCTCAGCAGGTGCGCGTCGGTGGGGCCCGGACCGGATTGTGCCGTGAAGTGGTCACCGTGTCCGCGTACCTCGACGACGTAGTCCGCGAACCCGGGCGGCACCTGCCGTAGTGGGGCGGCGAGCGGGGCCAGCCCGAGGGCGTACCGCTCGTCGGCGGACCAGGACTGCGCCTCGTCGAACTGGTCGACGGCGGCGAAGAGCACCCCCACGTCGCCCGGGGTGTCCACGACGCTCAGCTTGGCCGACCAGCAGCCCAGCAGCACCGCCGCGGTCTGCCAGTGTGGCGGTAGCAGCACGCCGGCCGGGGTGCCCGGCGCGAGGCCGACCTCGTCGACGAGAAGGTTGGCGGTCTTCGCCACCCAGTTCGCCAGGGTGGCGCCGGAGAGTTCGGTGCGGTCGCCGGTGGCGTCGTCGTACCAGGTGAGCAGCGGTCGGGTCGGGTCGGTCGCGATCGCGTCGGCGAACACCCGGGCAATGTTGTCGGCCATCGGCGCGAACGATACGCCAGTGAGGGCCGTACTCGATGACGATGACAAGTCGGCGTACCGTCGGGTCGCAGTCAGCGTCGGCCCCGCGCTCCGGCGTAGGCTTGGGCCCCGGAGTGTTGTTCCCCACAGACCCGCCATTACAAGGAGTCGCCCCGTGACCGCCGGTCGCCCGCCCCGCGTGCTCATCGACGCCACGAGTGTCCCCACCGACCGTGGTGGTGTCGGTCGATACGTCGACGGTCTACTCGGTGCCCTCGGCAAGGTGTGCGGGTCGGGGGTGGAGCTGGCGGTGGTCAGTCTCCGCACCGATCTGGAGCGCTACACCCGTATGCTGCCCGGCGCGGAAATCATCCCCGCCCCCGCCGCCGTGGCGCACCGCCCGGCCCGGCTCGCCTGGGAGCAGACCGGCCTGCCGCTGCTCGCCCAACAGGTGGGCGCAGAGGTGCTGCACTCGCCCTTCTACACCTGCCCGCTGCGGGCCGGGTGTCCGGTCACGGTCACCGTGCACGACGCGACGTTCTTCACCGAGCCGGAGCATTACGACAAGTCCCGCCGCACGTTCTTCCGCAGCGCCATCAAGACCTCGATGCGCCGCGCCAACCGGGTGATCGTGCCCAGCAAGGCCACCCGCGACGAGCTGATCCGGCTGCTCGACGCCGACCCGACCCGCATCGACGTGGCCTACCACGGCGTCGACCAGGCTGCCTTCCACGCTCCCACCGAGGAGGAGAAGGCCCGCGTACGCGCCCGTCTGGGGCTCGGCAACAGCAGCTACGTCGCCTTCCTCGGCGCCAAGGAGCCCCGGAAGAACGTGCCCAACCTGATCCGTGGGTGGGCGCGGGCGGTGGCCGATCGGGTCGACCCGCCGGCCCTGGTGATCGCCGGTGGGCAGGGGCACGACGAAGACATCGACCGGGCGGTGGCCGAGGTTCCGTCGCACCTGCGTCTGCTGCGTCCCGGCTACCTGCGTTACGCCGACCTTCCGGGTTTCCTCGGTGGCGCCCTGGTCGCCGCGTACCCGTCCTACGGCGAGGGCTTCGGGCTGCCGATCCTGGAGGCGATGGCGTGCGCAGCCCCGGTGCTGACCACGCCCCGGCTCTCACTGCCCGAGGTGGGCGGCGACGCCGTCGCGTACACCTCCGAGGACCCGGAGCAGATCGCCACCGACCTGGCCGCCCTGCTCGACGACGAGCAGCGGCGGTTGTCGCTGGCGAAGGCGGGGTTCGACCGGGCCAAGGAGTTCACCTGGGAGTCCAGCGCCGAGGTGCACATCGCCGCGTGGAGTCGCGCCCGCTCCTGACCCTCCGCGCCGCTGCCGGTGACCCGTGCCACTTTGGGCAGGAACGTCGGGCATGATGTGCGGATGCTCTATGCGGTCATTCCGGCAGGTGGCAGTGGCACGAGGTTGTGGCCGTTGTCCCGTGCTGGCCATCCCAAGTTCCTCCACCCGCTGACCGGCACCAGCGCCTCGCTGCTCCAGGCGACAGTTGAACGGCTCGCGCCGCTGACCACACCGGACCGGACCCTCGTGGTCACCGGTGCCGCGCACGTTGCGGCGGTGGCACGGCAGCTGACCGTGCTGCCGGAGGACAACATCCTGGTCGAGCCCTCCCCCCGGGATTCCTGCGCGGCGATCGCGTTGGCCGCCGCGGTGATCGCGACGCGCGACCCGAACGCGGTGATGGGCAGCTTCGCGGCCGACCACCTGATCCGTGACCCGGACAGCTGGGTCGGCACGGTCCAGCAGGCGGTACGCGGCGCCGAGCAGGGCATGCTGATGACCGTCGGCATCACCCCGACCCGCGCGGAGACCGGCTACGGCTACCTGGAGACCGGCGACCCGACCGAGGGTGTGCCGTGGCGGCCGGTGGCCGAGTTCAAGGAGAAGCCGGCCGCCGAGGTCGCCGAGGCGTACGTCCGTTCGGGCCGGCACCTGTGGAACGCGAGCATGTTCGTGTGGCGGGTGGACGTCTTCCTCGCCGAGCTGGCCCGCCAGCAGCCGGGGCTGCACGCCGGCGTCACAGCGATCGCCGCCGCCTGGGGCACCCCTGAGCAGGACGAGGTCCTGGGCGCGATCTGGCCGACCCTGCCGAAGATCTCCGTCGACTACGCGGTGATGGAGGGCGCGGCCACGGCGGGTCGCGTCGCGACGGTGCCGGGCGACTTCGGCTGGAACGACGTCGGTGACTTCCACACCCTGGGCGACGTGCTGCCGGCCGACGAGGCCGGCAACGTGGTGCTCGGCACGGAGGCCAAGCCGGGCGTGCTGCTACGGGACAGCAGCAACCTCGTGGTCGTGCCGCAGTCGGGTCGGCTGGTGGCCGTCCTCGGTCTGCGCGACCTGATCGTGGTGGACACCCCGGACGCGGTGCTGGTCTGCCCGCGCGACCGGGCGCAGGACGTCAAGGCCCTGGTCGACGAGCTCAAGGAGCGAGGCGAAGAGGGCTACGTCTGAGGGCGGCGAGGGCCGGTGCGATCAGTTGGACGGTCCCGCCGGCCAGCGGCTCGGGCAGCTGGTCCGGTGGGAACCAGCCCAGCTCCTCGGCCTCGTCGCTGACCTGCTCCACCGCCGAGGGCGGGGCGAGCACCGCGAACCGGACGTCGTAGTGCGCCGAGCCGCCCTGGCACTGCACCTGGTGCACGTCCACGTCGATCGGCACCGGGTCGATGCGCAGGCCGGCGATCCCGGACTCCTCGGTGGCCTCGCGGAGCGCGGCGCCGACCAGGGTCTGGTCGATCGGCTCGCAGTGCCCACCGAGCTGCACCCACCGGCCGAACTTGACGTGCAGGCAGAGCAGCACCCGGGAGCCGGTGGAGTCCAGCACCAACGCGCTCGCGGTGATGTGCCCCGGCCGGTGCTGCCGGCTCATCGCGATCGGGCCGGCGGCGAGCAGGGCGAGGGTCCGGTCCCGCGCGCTGGCCGCCTCCGGACTGGTGGGCTGCCAGCCCTCCAGCAATGCGGTGGCGTCGGCGTGCAGCGCCGCATACCCCTCGGGGTCGATCGTGGGGGCGGTCGGGCCGGTGATCACGGTGTCAGGCACCCCGCCACTGTACGAGCGTGTGCTCCGTACGCTGGCTCGGTGACCTTGCGACTCGTCGAATTCGTGGTGGCCGGTAACGAGGCCAGCGATCTGTTGCCGGTGCGGTCGGCGGCGCTGCTGCGCGCGTACGGTGCCCGGCGGGGCTTCTGGACGGTGCTGGACGAGGGGCCGGTGGAGCGTTGCCTCGCGCTGCTGCTGGAGCGGGATGGCGGCGAGTGGACAGCCCGGCACGTGCGGGCGGACGCCGGTGTGGAGAACGGCCGGACCGAGGACGGTGAGGCGCTCGCCCACCACGACGGCTGGGTGTACGTCTTCGGCTCCCACTTCGGCTCGAAGGCGGGCCCGCTGCGACCTCGGCGCGCCTTCGTGGCCCGGTTCCGCGAGGACGACGCGGCGGCGGGGCCGGTGCCGGTGCACGTGGTGCGCAACTCGTTCCGACTCCATCGGGCGGTGAACGACGCTCTCGCCGCGTCGCCGTTGACAGTCCTGCCGGCGGGGGAGCGGGTGCGGGAAAGGTTCATCGTGGAGACGCTGGCGCGGGGGACCGTCCGGGAGAAGAGCTGGGTGAGCCGGTTGGCCCCGGACGACCTGCCGCTGAACGTGGAGGCGGCGGCCTTCACCCCGGCCGGGACGGTGCTGCTCGGGCTGCGTTTCCCGGTCACCGACGCCGGTGAGCCGATCCTGGTCGAGGTGGCCGGTGTGCCAGGCATGTTCACGGCCGAGCCGGCGTGGCCGCGGGCGTTGGGCGCGTACGTGTTGACAGCTGTCACGCCGCCGGGGCAGCTGACCGGCTTCCGCGCGATAACCCCGACCGTGGACGGCGGGTACGCGGCCGTGATCGGCTCGATCGACGCGTTGGGCAAGGGGTCGGTCCTGCTCGACGACCATCCGGGTGGGGGCGAGGTCACCTCCCGGCACGTCCGCTTCCGGCTTCCCGATGGCGAGTCGGGCGACGAACGCCGGCTCGTCGGGGAGACAGTGGCGGACCTGGCGCCGTTTCACCACGTCGAAGGCGTGGCGGAGCTGGACGGGCGACCGTTCTACGTCACGGACGAGGACCATCGGGTTGCGCTCTGGGTCGGCTGAGCCGGCGCGGGGTGGGATGACCGGACGGCACCTCCGCGGAGCAAGGGCCGCAGACCCTCGTGGTGCCGTCCGATCACCGGGGCCTCCCCGGTCCCGGTGCCCCGGCAGCACGGGCGTCGAGGACGCGCGGCGCCGTGTTCGGGCATGGGAAGCATGCCGAACCGGCCCCGGGGGCGTCGAGGTTTTTCAGTCCAGGCTTAAAGATGGAGATTAGTGCCGTCCAGGTAGAGTCGAACGGTCAACCGGCATCCCCCTGCTGGCGACACGGGAGTGCTCCATGCTGAAGATCCACTTTTCTGGGGAGGACATCCTCCGAACCCGGGTGGCGCCGGCGGCGGACCCGGTCTGGGAGCTGGTCCTCAGCCTGCACGTGCTGCGCGGCCGCACCCGCGATCCGCTGACGGCCAACTGGCGGCGCAGCGTGGCCCGGGACCTGCGCCAGGACTCAGCCTCCGAGCAGCTCCGTCTGCTCTTCGCGTTGAACCCGCCGCGTGGCTACTTCCCCGACTTCCTCACCCCGTACGCCAGCGTCGAAGGCTTCGAGGCCGGGCTGGACGCGCTCCGCCGCACCCCCGCCGAGCTGCTGCACCGGGACCTGAGCGTGCTGGCCTCCGAGAATCAGCTGCCCTCCTCGGCGTCCGCGTTGGCCCGGGGGGAGGTGTCGGCGCTGCACCACCTGGCCGAGTCGATGGAGCAGTACCGGTCGCTGGCGATCAGCCCGTACTGGAGCCGGATCCAGGCCGCTGTGGCGGCGGACCGCGCGCGGCGGGCGCGGGCCCTGCTCGACGGTGGTGTCGAGGGCCTGCTCACCAGTCTCCGGCCGGCGATGCGCTGGGAGAGCGGGGTCCTGGAGGTCCGCAGCTACCCGCACAGCCGGGAGCTGCACCTGGACGGCCGTGGGCTGCTGCTGGTGCCGTCGTTCTTCTGCGCGGCCACCCCTGTCGCACTACTCGACCCGGCGCTGCCACCGGTCCTCGTCTACCCGGTGGACCGGCTGGGCGGGCTGGTGCCGGCCGACGCCAGCAGTGCTGCCGCGTCCGGTGCCGCCCGCGACTCACTCGCCGCGCTGCTGGGCCGCACCAGGGCGGCGGTGTTGCAGGCCAGCGACGACGGCTGCACCACCGGCGAGGTCGCCCGCCAGCTCAACATCTCAGCGGCGGCGGCGAGCCAGCACGCCACAGTGCTGCGCAACGCTGGCCTGCTGGTCAGCCACCGCGAACGCAACAGCGTGCTGCACACGCTGACCCCGCTGGGCCGGGCCATGCTGGACGCGTGACCCGGCCGTTCCGCACCGGCTACAGCGCGAGCGCCGCGCTCGCCGGGCTGCCGGGCGGTGGCGGCAACAGAGTCGACCCGACGCCCTCGGCGGCCAGGGCGGCGCGCAGTCGGTGCAGGTCGGCGCCGAAACGGACCAGACCCATCGGCTCGACGGGCGTCGGGGCCGAACCGAGCAGCAGGTCGGCCCCGTCCGGCCACCCGGGCATCTCGGCGACCAGACCGGCGCGTACCTCGGCCTCGTCGACAAGAGTGAAGACCGTGCCGGGGGCGACCACCCCGGCGACCGCGTCGATCGCCCGGCGTACCACGGTCAGGTCGGCCGGCGTCGGACCGGGACCATCGGCCAGGGTTGCGGCGTCGGCCAGCCCGGCGGCGCGCGCCTCGGCGGTACCGAGCGAGAACAGGTCCTGTGCCGCGTCGCGGATCAGCGCCCGCGCGCCACCGGCGTCGTCCGGGCTGGTGGCGGGCAGGTAACCCCGCACCACCGCCACGGGGACCTGATCGCACTTGCCCTTGATCAGCTCACCGGCACCCGCCAGCTCGTCCACCACTGCCATCTGGGTCAACTGCAACTCGTTGCCGTACGGGTCGACCTCGCCCCGGTGGTCCCGAATGGCCGGCATCCCGGCCACGCCGAGCGCCACGTCGGTGAGCCCGTTGCGCCAGGGCCGGCCCATCGTGTCGCTGATGATCACGGCCAGGTCCAGGTCGTAGCGCTCCCGCAGCGCGTCGCGCAGAGCCCGCGCCGAAGCGTCCGGGTCGACCGGCAGCAGCACCAGTTGGGTCTTGTCCACGTTCGACGCGTCGATCCCCGCCGAGGCCATCACGAAGCCGTGATGGGTCTGCACGATCCGGGTCGCCCCCCGGCTGGCGACCACCCGGGCGGTCTCGCCGGCCAGGACCTCGTCCCGTGCGGCCAGCCGTTCCGGCCCGTCCGCCGGCACGTCGACAAGCCGCCCCTCCGCCTTGGAAACGATCTTGCTGGTCACCACCAGCACGTCGCCATTGCGCAGCCACGGCGCGGCGGTCGCGATCACCGCGGCCAGATCGTCACCCTCGGTCACGTGACCGATGCCGAGCACCGGCAGAATCTCCAGCCTCACGTCAACTCCACCGCGGCGCGAACCATGGCCGCCGTCGCCGCCTCGTCGGTCATCCGCAGCGGCACCGCGCGGACCGTCACCTCGGGCACCACCGCGCCCGCGTCCTCCTCGGCCACCAGCCAACCGTCGAGCAGGCCACCGCTCGCCCGGCCGCCGTAGAGCCGACCCACCCCCGCCGCGCTGCACTCCACACCGAGCACGGCCAGACACCGGTCGGCCATCCCCCGGACCGGCGCGCCGCCGATGATCGGGGAGACGCCCACCACCGGCGCCGGGCCGTCCGCCACGGCCGCACGCAGCCCCGGTACGGCCAGCACCGGCGCGACGCTCACCACCGGGTTGCTCGGGGCGATCAGCACCAGGTCGGCCGAGGCGATCGCGTCCAGCACCCCGGGTGCCGGCTTGGCCGTCTCCGCACCGACGAACACGAAACGGTGCGTGGGAATGTCGGCCCGGTACCGCACCCACCACTCCTGGAAGTGGATCGCCCGCTGACCCTCGTCGTCCTCGACCACGGCATGGGTCTCCAGGCGGTCGTCCGTCGCCGGCAACAGGCGTACGCCCGGCTCCCAGCGGCTGGACAGCGCCTCGGTGACCGCGCTCAACGGGTAACCGCCGTTGAGCATGGTGCTGCGGACCAGGTGGGTGGCGATGTCCTTGTCGCCGAGGCCGAACCAGGTCGGCTGTGCCCCGTACGCGGCCAGCTCCTGCTTGACCGTCCAGCTCTCGCCGACCCGCCCCCAACCCCGTTCCGGGTCGGCGCCCCCACCGAGCGTGTACATGACGCTGTCCAGGTCGGGGCAGATCTTCAACCCGTGTAACCACAGGTCGTCGCCGACGTTGACCACGGCGGTCACCTCCGCGTCGACGTCACGGGCGTACGCCCGGACCCCGAGCAGGAACCGGGCGCCGCCGATGCCGCCGGCCAGAACCACGATGCGCATGTCGACCATCCTCGCGCACGTGACGCCTCCGATCCGTGGGTGGCCCGAGAGACTAGGCTCACGTGCGCCCTGTCCGTTCATGCCCCGAGGGGGAGCTCGTGACCAGCCCCGCCGAGCCCGCGTCCTCCGACGCGACGCAGGCCCGCCAGCTGACCAAGCCACTACGTGAGCTAGCCGCGCTCGCGCTGCTTGGTGCCAACGCCGTGTTCCTCTTCGTGGGCCTGCTCCGGTTCATCGCCCCGAACGACTACAGCTCCTTCACCGACCGCGCGGGCAGCGCCTTCTACGCGTTCATCGGGGTGGAGGCGGTGGGTCTCCCACTGCTGGCGGTGCTGCTGGCCACGCACATCTCGCCGGTCCTGGCGAAGGCGAAGCTGATCACGCAGGCAGCTCTCATCGAGTACGCGGTCAGCGCCGTGTTCGGCACGCTGACCATGCTGATCTGGACGGTGGGCCGGCTGGCCGAGGCCGAGGTGCTCGACGCGCTGCTCGGTGTGCTCACCCGGTTCGCCTGGATGGTGATCTTCGCGATCGCCGCCTGGGTGGTCTACACCATCTGGCGCGCCCACTACTACGTGCCGCGGCCCAAGCCCCAGCCGGGCGTCTACGGCCAGCCGCAGGCGGGCTGGCCGCAGCAGCCGGGCGGTTGGCCGGCCCCGGGTCAGCCCGGTGGCCAGCCGCAGGGCGGTTGGCCCGCTCCCGCCCAGCCGGGCGGCTACCCACAGGCCGGCCAGCCGGCCGGCGGGCACCCGCAGGCCGGCCAGCCGGGCGGCTACCCACAGGCTGGCCAGTACGGCCAACCGTCGCCACAGTTCCAGCCCCCGCAGTCGGCCCCGCCGTTCCCGCAGTCCGCGCCGCCGCACCCCCAGTCGGCCCCGCCGTTCCCGGCCCCGCCGCAGTCCGCGCCGCCGCAGTCCGCGCCGCCGCAGTCCGCGCCGCCGTTCCAGGCCCCGCAGTCCGCGCCGCCGGCGAACCCCACCCCCCAGTCGGCGCCGCCGTCTGCGGCCACGCCGTCCTCGGCCGCCCCGTCCCCGGCCGCGCCGCCGTTCGGGCAGCCGCCGTCGGCCGACCCCACCCAGGCCATCCCGCGCCAGTCCGCCGATCCGACCGAGGTCATCTCCCACCCCGCGGACCGGACCGAGGTCATCTCCCACCCCGCCGACCCGGACACCGACCGCACCCAGCACATCAAGCCCAACGACCACCCCGACCAGCCCCGCTGAGTCCGCCAACCCCGTCGGACCCCCATGGACCCTCGTCGATCATGAAGTTATTGCTCGATCACACGGCGTGTCGCGACAATAACTTCATGATCAACCGGGAGGGCGGTGGAGAGGGGTGGGGTGGGGGCGCGGCGGGTGCCGTTTCCCACGGTGCGGGCTGGGCGCGGTGGGCCAGGCTCGCGCTGCGCATAGGGTTAGTGGATGGTTGATCGCACCCACTCCGGCCCTAGTGACGCGAGCGTGCGGCGGGCCCTGGGCCGGGCCGCGAACGGGCGGGCGCTGGACGTCGACGAGGCGACCGCGCTGCTGTCCGCTCGTGGTGCCGCACTCGACGAGTTGCTCCGGCTGGCCGGGGGAATCCGCGACGCCGGGCTGCGGGACGCCGGGCGGCCGGGCGTGGTCACGTACTCCAAGAAGGTCTTCATCCCGCTGACCCGGCTCTGCCGGGACCGTTGCCACTACTGCACCTTCGCGACAGTGCCGCACCGGCTGCCGGCGCCGTTCCTGGACCGCGACGAGGTCCTCGCGATCGCCCGGGCCGGTGCCGCGCAGGGTTGCAAGGAGGCGCTGTTCACCCTGGGTGACCGGCCGGAGGAACGCTGGCCGGCCGCTCGGACCTGGTTGGACGAACGCGGTTACGACTCGACCCTGGACTACCTGCGCGCCTGTGCGGTGGCGGTGCTGGAGGAGACCGGCCTGCTGCCGCACCTCAACCCCGGGGTGCTGTCCTGGTCGGAGCTGCAACGGCTCAAGCCGGTCGCGCCGAGCATGGGCATGATGCTGGAGACGACAGCGACGCGGCTCTGGTCCGAGCCGGGTGGCCCGCACTTCGGCTCACCGGACAAGGAGCCGGCGGTCCGGTTGCGGGTGCTCGAGGACGCGGGCCGGGTCGGGGTGCCGTTCACCACCGGCATCCTGATCGGCATCGGGGAGACTCCGGCGGAGCGGGTGGACGCGCTCTTCGCGATCCGCCGCGCCCACCGGGAGTACGGGCACCTCCAGGAGGTGATCGTGCAGAACTTCCGCGCCAAGCCGGACACGGCGATGCGCGGCATGCCCGACGCGGAGCTGCACGACCTGGCGGCCACGGTGGCGGTGGCACGGCTGCTGCTCGGCCCGAAGGCCCGGATCCAGGCCCCGCCGAATCTCATCTCCGGCGAGTACGACCTGCTGTTGCGTGCCGGCATCGACGACTGGGGTGGCGTCTCCCCGCTCACCCCCGACCACGTCAACCCGGAGCGCCCCTGGCCGCAGATCGAGGAGTTGGCCCGGCACACCGAGTTGGCCGGGTTCACGCTGCGGGAGCGGTTGACGATCTACCCGGAGTACGTGCGTGCGGGCGACCCGTGGCTCGACCCACGGCTGCTGCCGCACGTGAACGCGTTGGCCGACCCGAGCACCGGTATGGCTGTCGAGTCGGCGATGCCGCAGGGACGACCCTGGCAGGAGCCGGAGGAGGTGTTCGGCGGGCGGGTCGACCTGCACGCCACCATCGACACCACCGGCCGCACCGACGACCGGCGCGGTGACTTCGACAGCGTCTACGGCGACTGGGCCGAGGTCGCCGGCAAGGTCACCCCCGAGGCGACCGCGCGCCGGGCGGGCGTACCCCCGGCACCGGCCGGGAGTGGCGCGGACCGTGACCTGGCGGCTGGGCTCAAGCTCGCCGCCGACGACCCGGCGGCGCTGCTCGACCCCGGGCACACCGATGCCGCGCTGGCGCTGTTCGGCGCGGACGGGCCGGCGCTAGACGAGTTGTGCCGCCTCGCCGACGACGTGCGTCGCGCGGCGGTCGGCGACGACGTCACCTACGTGGTCAACCGCAACATCAACTTCAGTAACGTCTGCTACGTGGGCTGCCGGTTCTGTGCCTTCGCGCAGCGTGAGCGGGACGCCGACGCGTACCGGCTCTCCGTCGACCAGGTCGCGGACCGGGCCGAGCAGGCGTGGGCGGCCGGCGCCAGCGAGGTCTGCCTCCAGGGCGGCATCGACCCGAAGATGCCGGTCACCGGGTACGCCGACATCGTGCGTGCGATCAAGGCCCGGGTGCCCGACATGCACGTGCACGCGTTCTCGCCCATGGAGATCGTCACCGCCGCCGCGAAGGCCGGGGTGCCGGTGCGCGAGTGGCTGCTCCAGCTGCGCGAGGCCGGGTTGGACACCATCCCCGGCACCGCCGCCGAGATCCTCGACGACGACGTGCGCTGGGTGCTGACCAAGGGCAAACTCCCGGCCGCCGCCTGGGTCGAGGTGGTCAGCACCGCCCACGAGCTGGGCATCCGGTCCAGCTCCACAATGATGTACGGCCACGTCGACCACCCCGGGCAGTGGCTGGCGCACTTCCGGGTGCTGGCCGGGGTGCAGGACCGCACCGGCGGGTTCACCGAGTTCGTGGCGCTGCCGTTCGTGCACACCAATGCTCCGATCTATCTGGCGGGTATCGCCCGACCGGGGCCGACCTGGCGGGAGAACCGGGTGGTGCACGCCATGTCCCGGTTGCTGCTGCACGGCCGGATCGACAACATCCAGTGCTCCTGGGTGAAGCTCGGTGACGAGGGCACTGTCGCGATGCTCCAGGGCGGCTGCAACGACCTCGGCGGCACGCTGATGGAGGAGACGATCTCCCGGATGGCCGGCTCCGACAACGGGTCGGCGCGTACCGAGGAGCAGTTGCGGGCCATCGCGAAGGCCGCCGGTCGTCCGGCGCGCAAGCGAACGACCGCGTACGGTCACGTCCGGCCCTGACGTCGAACCTTTCCCCGCCGCCGGCCGTACCACGCGGCATGACCAGTGATCAGCGGAAGCGGCAGTGGCCGCGACTGACCCGCCGGCAGACGTTGACCGCTGCGGCCAGCGCCACACTTGGCGCCGCCGCGCTCACAGTGCCGGGCCTGTCGGCCGCGCAGAACGCCCCCGGTACGGCCGGACGAGCCGACGAACCGATCGTCGTGCACCTGCGTGACGCCGCCTCCGGAACGATTGACGTCTTCGTCGGTGAGAGGCGGATCGAGGTACGCGACCGCGGCCTGGCGGACCGGCTGCGGCGCGCCGCCCGGCGCTGACCCCGGCACCCCCGCCCTGCCCCGCCGTCCTGTTCCCCGCCCAGTGAGGTTGGTCCGCCATGTCTTCCCACCGCGAGGCCCCGGAAATAGCCAAGGATCCGGTCGCCGACAGCTCCGACCTGTACGCGTTCGTCAGCCCCGACAAACGCGACACGGTCACGTTGATCGCCAACTACGTGCCGTTGCAGCTCCCCTCCGGGGGCCCGAACTTCTTCGAGTTCGGCGACGACGTGCGGTACGAGATCCATATCGACAACGACGGCGACGGTCGTCCGGATGTGACCTACCGGTTCGAATTCACCACCGAGATCACCAATCCGAACAGTTTTCTCTACAACACCGGCCCGATCGACTCGCTGGACAGCAAGAACTGGAACCGGCGGCAGTTCTACAGCCTGACCCGGGTGGCCGACGGCCGCGAGCACCGGCTGGCGCACAAGCTGCCCTGCCCGCCGTGCAACGTCGGCCCGCTGTCCACCCCGAAGTACGCCGACCTGGTGCGGCAGGCCACCTACTCGCTCTCCACCGGGGAGCGGGTCTTCGCCGGGCAGCGCGCCGACGGGTTCTTCGTCGACCTCGGGGCGATCTTCGACCTCGGCACGCTGCGGCCGTTCCAGCAGCTGCACGTCGCCGGGAAGAAGATCTTCAAGGCCGAGGGCGAACCGGTCAACGCCACCGACCGGATGAACGTGCACAGCATCGCGGTGCAGGTGCCGTTGGAGCGGGTGCGTCGGCGCGCCAACCGGTACGGTGCCGCCGATCAGGCATCGGTGATCGGCGTGTGGACGTCGGCGTCGCGCCGGCAGGTGCGGGTGCTCGGCGACCGGGGTGGGGCGGACACCTCCACCGGCCCGTTCACCCAGGTCTCGCGGTTGGGCAATCCACTGTTCAACGAGGTCATCGTGCCGATGTCCAAGAAGGACCTGTGGAACTCGCTGCCGCCGACGGAGGACAAGCGGTTCGCCCAGTTCGTCGAGCAGCCGGAACTGGCCGCGTTGCTGCCGGCGCTCTACCCGGACGTCTTCCCCAACCTGGACAAGCTCACCAAGGCCAAGAAGGCACGAGCCGACCTGGTGGCGATCCTGCTCACCGGCGTGCCGGCCGGGCTGATCGACGGCTTCACCAACGCCACCGGCGACGTGCAGGCCGACATGCTGCGACTGAACACCGCCATCCCGCCGTCCAAGCGCCCGGACCGGTTCGGGGTGCTCGGCGGCGACCTGGCCGGGTTCCCGAACGGGCGGCGGGTCGGTGACGACGTGGTCAGCATCGCGTTGCGGGCGATCGCCGGGGTCACCGTCCCGCTGGTGGACAAGACGTTCCGGCCGGACGCGGCGGCCGCCGCGGTCACCCCGGGGCTGAGCGCCGCCGACGTGACCGCGCCGTTCCTCGCAAACTTCCCCTACCTGGGTACGCCGTACGACGGGTTCAACAACCCGCCGGCGGCGTCCTGATCGGCGCGGGGAGCGAGCGGATGCACGAACACGCGTACGGACCGTCGGAGACCGGGACCGTCGTCCTCGATCTGGGCGGCGACACCGGTGCCCTGATCATCTACACGGGTCGGGATCTGCACGGCCGGGAGATCGAGATCAGTCGCGACGACGACCGGCGGGTGCACTCGGCGGTGCGCGAGCGTCGGGTGCGGGACGGCTCGTTCCACAGTGCGGTCTATCCCGATCTGCCGAGTGGGATCTATACCGTCTGGTGGGACGAACATACGCCCGCCGGCACGATTTCTGTCCATGGTGGAGCGATAGCCGAATTTGCCTGGCCGAGCAGCGGTTTCGGGGCCGCTGGCTGACCTCGACGCACGGGTTCTACCGCCGCACCCCGTCCACAATGTGGGCGGGGTGCGAGTGCTGTCCGCAGCTCGACGGGCAGTCTGCGCCGCGTCGCGTTAACCTGTCCCCCACCAAGATCAGCTTAGGGGTGGAGATGTCTGGTGCCCTCCGGTCGGCGACTCGTCGGGGAAGCGCCACGGCAGAAAAGTCGGGCAACTCGCCGGAGAGGGCGTTACTCGGCCGGGGTCTGAATCGATAGGGCAGGTTGCGAGGCTGGACGGCCCGAGTGGCCGTCCGGGGGTGTCGGGAGGGCGACTCCATTATCAAGTTTGGCTTGACGGCGCACGCATTACACGCGTGTAATTTGAATGGGGTTGTTCGCACGGAACGCAACAAAACGGGACCGGACGGACAAGCACGCCTTTCGCGTGGGGGGTTGCAGCGGCGATGACGCCGGTGCGCGACAAGGAGGCATTTGATGGACGGCCAGCTTGAGGTGGCCGACCTGCTCGGAAACGCGCCGGAGTGGCAGGAGCGGGCGTTGTGCTCGCAGACCGACCCCGAGGCGTTCTTTCCCGAGAAGGGCGGCTCGACCCGCGAGGCGAAGCGGATCTGCTCGCGTTGCGAGGTCAAGACCGAGTGCCTCGAATACGCTCTCGGGCACGACGAGCGGTTCGGCATCTGGGGTGGGCTCTCCGAGCGGGAGCGGCGCAAGTTGAAGCGGCGCGCCGCCTGAGCGGTGCAGGTGGAGGCGGGGCCGCGTGGGCGGTGCAGGTCTGGGCGGGGGGCCGCCTGGGCGGTGTGAGGTCGAGGCGGTGGGGGCCGCCCGACTCTCCGCTCGGGGTTGGCTCAGGCGAGCTCGTCCGGGTCCACACCGAGAAGGTTCGCCACCTGTTCGATGATCACGTCATGGACGAGATCGGCGAGGTCCTCACGGTCCATCGCCCGGAACTCCAGGGGCCGTCGGTACAGCACGATCCGCGGCGGCACCTCCTGCCGGCCCGGGCGGCCGGGCAGCAGCCGGGCCAGCGGGACCTCGCCGTCCTCCAGCACATCCGAGTCGTAGACGTTCAAGTCCGGCGGGACGTCCTCGACCGCGAACTCGACCCCGGCCAGCTCCTTGGCGAACCGACGCTCCAGCGTCTCCACGGTGTCCAGGACCAGGTCGTCGAAGACCTCGGCCTTGGTCCGCGCCAGCGGCACGGTGGCCGGCACCAGCCGCCCACGCAGGCCGCGCCCATGCCGGTCACGATGCGCACGCCGGCCGGAGCCGGGGCGGCGGTGTTCCGGGCTCGTCATGAGGCAAAGGGTAGCGCCCGTCTCAGGCTGGCCAGCGGCAGCGCCACTCCCGTGGCGCGGCGCGCCCAGGACGGTCGACTGTGATCACCATGACGGGCGTGTCGCAACGCGAAGCGATGCGCCGGACCCGGTAATGGAGATACCCTGCCGCACGTGAGGTCACCACGGCGCTGCTCCCGTAACGGCTGCCCCCGGCAAGCGGTCGCCACATTGACCTATGTCTACAACGAGTCGACAGCGGTGGTGGGGCCGCTGGCGGCGTTCGCCGAGCCGCACACGTACGACCTGTGCGAGCCGCACGCCCGCAGCCTCACGGCTCCGCGGGGCTGGGACGTCGTCCGGCACGAGGGCGAGTTCGAGCCGCCGCCGCCCACCACGGACGACCTGGTCGCGCTGGCCGAAGCGGTCCGCGAGGCCGCCCGCCCGGCTCCCCGCCCCCCGGAACCGGACCAGAGCCGTCCCGAGAACCCCCACCAAACCGGCCGCCGAGGCCACCTCCGAGTAATCCCCCCCAACCACTAACCCCCCTCGCCCTCACCCGGCCCGCGCCCCTTCCGGCGTTGATCATGAAGTTATTGCCACTCGCCTCGGCGTGTCGTGACAATAACTTCATGATCAACAGGGGTTGGTGGGGTTGGTTAGAGCTTGGTCCAGGCCTCGGTTAGGACTGTGCGGAGGATCTGCTCGATCTCGTCGAAGTGCTGCTGCTCGGCGATCAGGGGTGGGGCCAGCTGGATGACCGGGTCGCCCCGGTCGTCGGCCCGGCAGTAGAGGCCTGCCTGGAACAGGGCGGTGGAGAGGAAACCGCGTAGCAGGCGTTCCGACTCGGCCTCGGTGAAGGTCTCCCGGGTGGTCTTGTCCTTGACCAGTTCGATGCCGTAGAAGTAGCCGTCGCCGCGGACGTCGCCGACGATCGGCAGGTCGTACAGCTTCTCCAGGGTGGCCCGGAACGCGTCCTCATTGGCGCGTACGTGCCCGACCAGGTCCTCGCGGGCGAAGACCTCCAGGTTGGCCAGGGCGACCGCGCAGGAGACCGGGTGCCCACCGAAGGTCACCCCGTGGGCGAACATGCCGGTCTCGGTGAGGAACGGCTCCATCAGCCGGTCGCTGGCGATCATCGCGCCGAGCGGGGCGTAGCCGGAGGTGATGCCCTTGGCGGTGGTCATGATGTCCGGCTGGTAGCCGTAGCGCACCGCGCCGAAGTACTCGCCCAACCGCCCCCACGAGCAGATCACCTCGTCCGAGACGAGCAGTACGTCGTGCAGGTCGCAGATCTCCCGTACCCGCTCGAAGTAGCCGGGCGGGGGTGGGAAGCACCCGCCGGAGTTCTGTACCGGCTCCAGGAAGACCGCGGCGACCGTGTCCGGCCCCTCCCGTTCGATGGCCCGACCGATCTCGTCGGCGGCCCAGCGGCCGAACGCCTCGGGATCGTCGCCGTGCTCGGGCGCCCGGTAGAAGTTCGTGTTCGGCACCTTGATCGCCCCCGGCACCAGCGGCTCGAAGTCGCTCTTGATGCCCGGCAGGCCGGTGATCGACAGGGCGCCCATGGAGGTGCCGTGGTAGGCGATGTATCGGCTGATCACCTTGTACTTGTTGGGCTTCCCGGTGCGCTTGAAGTAGGCGCGGGCCAGCTTCCACGCCGCCTCGACGGCCTCGGAGCCTCCGGTGGTGAAGAAGATCCGGTTGAGGTCGCCGGGCGTGAGCGCCGCGATCCTCTCGGCCAGCTCGATGGCCTTCGGGTGCGCGTACGACCAGAGCGGGAAGTAGGCCAACTCGCCGGCCTGCTTGGCGGCAGCCTCGGCCAGCTCGGTGCGGCCGTGACCGGCGTTGACCACGAAGAGCCCGGCGAGCCCGTCCAGGTAGCGGCGACCCTGCGCATCCCAGACGTACGCTCCCTCGCCGCGCACGATGGTCGGCACCTCGCCGGCGGAGTAGCTCGCCATCCGGGTGAAATGCATCCAGAGGTGGTCGGTGGCGTTGGCCATGTCAGCCCCATCGTCGTCGGGGGCCGGTCAAAGGGGTGAGGCCGGCCGCTCTGCCAACGGTTATCGCACAGCCTCAACCTCCGAGGCAAGGGTTATCGGCGGTATCACGGTGAGTTGGCGACGGATTTAGCACACGGGTGTCGTGAATGCAACGGAATCCGCACTGCCCCCGACTGGAGGGTCAGGGGTTGGAGGTGTGCTGGTGGGTGCCTTTGGAGCTGAATCGTTTGCGACATCATGGCCGTCGGCTGGGATGGCGCTCGGCTACCCAGGTCGCGCCGTCGCGGTGTGCGCCGCGGTGGCGTTGGACCTGCCGGCTGCCGATTCGTTTGCGACATCAGCTCCACAGGGCCCGCCTGGTGGTAGCGCCTCCCTCGGCTGCCGGCTCGATCCACTCCGGTTCGCTGTAATCGCGGTGTCCGGGCGTGGTTGATACCGCGATATCGATGAAGTTGAGTGGATCAGGGGAAGCTCAGGCCGTACCCCAGGTGTAGGTCTGCTTGCGCAGCTTGAGATAGACGAACGCCTCGGTGGAGAGCACCCCGGGCACCGCGCGCAGCCGCTGCAGGATCTCCAGCAGGTGGTCGTCGTTGCGGCAGACCACCTCGGTGAGCAGGTCGAACGACCCGGCGGTGATCACCACGTAGTCGACCTCGTCCAATTCGGCGAGCCGGTCCGCGACCACTTCCAGGTCGCCGTCGGTACGTAGGCCGATCATTGCCTGCCGGTTGAAGCCGAGCTGGAGCGGATCGGTCACCGCCACGATCTGCATCACGCCGGAGTCGAGCAGCCGCTGCACCCGCTGACGGACCGCCGCCTCGGACAGTCCCACCGCCTTGCCGATCGTCGCGTACGGGCGGCGGCCGTCCTCCTGGAGTTGCTCGATGATCTGCTTGGCCACGTCATCCAGCAGAGCGTGATTAGCACCGTCACGGACAGCGACGCGTCGACCGCCATTGCTGTTCTCGTGCTGCCGGTTTGTCATTGACCGCTCCCCATGTCCCGAATCATGATGTCGCGCGTGTATCCCCGCGTAGTCTGGCGTATTTCGTCGTACATCGCTATTCCCGCAACGGAATCCCTTGTAAGGGAGGTCACCTCATGTCAGGATCAGTCGTCCATGGCACTTGACCCTCCCGACATTCCCGCCGGCGTGCCTCCCCGTCCCGCCGGCCGACGATGACCCCCTAGGAGTCGTCATGCGTACTCCCCTCCGGCCCCTTTCCCGGCGTGGACTGCTCACCGGCACTCTCGGTTCGGCCGCCCTGCTCACCATGGGCGGAAGCCTCGCGGGCTGCGGCACCAAGGGCGCGCAGCAGACCGAAGCTGGCTGCGTCAGCGAGGACCTCTCCGGCACCGAGAAGAAGCTCGCCTTCGCGAACTGGCCGCAGTACATGGACGTGGACGACACTGACGAGTCCAAGCGACCAAGCCTCGACGAGTTCATCACGAAGACCGGCATCCAGGTGACCTACACCGAGGACATCAACGACAACAACGAATTCTTCGGCAAGGTGCAGAACCAGCTCGCCGCCTGCCAGAGCACCGACCGGGACATCATCGTGCTGACCGACTGGATGGCGGCCCGGATGATCCGGCTCGGCTGGATCCAGAAGCTGGACCCGGCGAAGATCCCGAACGTGCAGGCCAACCTGCTTCCGTCGCTGCTCAACCGCCCCTTCGACACGGAGAACCGGATCTCCATCCCGTGGCAGTCGGGCCTCGCCGGCCTTGCGTACAACGGCAACGTCACAAAGGAACTGCGGACTGTCGACGAACTGCTCACCCGCCCCGACCTCAAGGGCAAGGTGACAGCGCTCAGCGAGATGCGCGACACCATGGGCCTGCTGCTCGGGTCGAACGGGCACGACCCGGCGAACTTCACCGCAGCCCAGTTCGACGACGCCCTCAACAAGCTCAAGAAGGCCGTCGACTCCGGGCAGATCCGCAAGTTCACCGGCAACGACTACGCGCCCGACCTGGCCAAGGGTGACATCGCCGCGTGCATCGGCTGGTCCGGCGACGTCATCCAGCTCTCCACTGAGGACGAGAAGGTGCGGTTCGTCGCGCCGGACTCGGGCGTGATGCTCTACAGCGACAACATGATGGTCCCCAACAAGGCCACCCACAAGGGCAACGCCGAAGCGCTGATCAACTACTACTACGAGCCGGCGGTCGCGGCGAAGCTCGCCGCGTACGTCAACTACATCTGCCCGGTCAAGGGCGCGCAGGCCGAGATGGAGAAGATCGACCCCGAGCTGGCCGCCAACCCGCTGATCTTCCCCGACGAGGCGCTGCTGTCGAAGTCCAAGGTGTTCATGGCCCTGGACGAGAAGCAGGAGAAGGAGTACGAGGGCAAGTTCCAACAGGTCATCGGGGCGTGATGAGGATGGCGCGCGAGACACCCGCCGGCGACCTGCGCCTGGCCAACCTCACCAAACGGTTCGGCGTCTTCACAGCTGTCGACGACCTGAGCCTGACCATCGAACAGGGCTCCTTCTTCGCGCTGCTCGGCGCATCCGGGTGCGGCAAGACCACCACGTTGCGGATGATTGCCGGCCTGGAGGAGCCGACCGGCGGCCAGGTGCTGCTCGGTGACCGGGACATCGCCCGGCTGCGACCGTACAAGCGGCCGGTCAACACCGTCTTCCAGAGCTACGCGCTCTTCCCGCACCTCAGCATCTTCGAGAACGTCGCCTTCGGGCTGCGCCGACGCGGCATCCGCGCGGTCGACGACGAGGTCACCCGGATGCTGTCGCTGGTGCAACTCGACGGGTACGGCAACCGCCGCCCGGCCCAGCTCTCCGGCGGTCAGCAGCAGCGGGTCGCGCTGGCCCGCGCGTTGATCAACCGGCCGCAGGTGCTGCTGCTCGACGAGCCGCTGGGCGCTCTCGACCTGAAGCTGCGCCGGCAGATGCAGATCGAGCTGAAGCGCATCCAGACCGAGGTCGGCATCACCTTCGTCCACGTCACCCACGACCAGGAGGAGGCCATGACCATGGCCGACACCGTCGCGGTGATGAACGCCGGCCGGATCGAGCAGCTGGGTGCCCCGGCCGACCTCTACGAGTTTCCCGCCACCGCCTTCGTGGCGAACTTCCTCGGCCAGTCCAACCTGCTCGCCGGCGAGGCCACCGGCGTCGGCGGCGGCGACGTCGCGGTGACGGCGCACGGCACGCGCTTCTCGGTGCCCGTGGGCCGGTCGCGGGCCGACCACGGCCCGGTCCACCTGGGGGTACGCCCCGAGAAGCTGATTCTGGTCGGTTCCGCCGACCAGGTGCCCGTGGGGTATCAGCACGTCACCGGAGTGGTCACCGACGCCTCCTACGTGGGAGTCAGCACGCAGTACCTGCTGCGCACCGGCTGGGGCACGGAGCTGTCGGTCTTCGCCGCCAACAGCGGGACGGCGACGCCGGTGGCGGTCGGCAGCGAAGCCGTGGCCTACTGGGATCCGCGGCACGCGTTCCTGCTGCCCCGCGACGCCGCCGACACCGACCGGACGTCGCCGGTGCTCGACGAGCCGGTGGGTGCGTCGTCGTGACCCTCCTGGCCCCCACCGGATCGGGGCACCAGCCACCCGCGCCACCGGCAGCCCGGTCCGGGCGACGCCGACTCCTGCCGTACCTCCTGTTGTTGCCCGGCGCGGCCTGGCTGCTCGTCTTCTTCGGTGTGCCGCTTGTGCAGTTGGCGGCGGCCAGCCTGTACGACCCCAGCGGCTCGCTCTCCACCGGGTACGCGATGACCTGGGCGGTCGGCAACTACCCGGACGTGGTGCAGGCGTACTGGCCGCAGTTCCTGCGCTCGTTCGGCTACGCCGGGCTGGCCCTGGTGCTGGCGTTGCTGCTGGGCTACCCGCTGGCGTACGCGATCGCGCAGAAGGCCGGCCGGTGGAAGAACCTGCTGCTGGTGTGCGTCGTCGCGCCGATGTTCACCAGCTTCCTGGTCCGCACGCTGGCCTGGAAGACGATCCTGTCGGACAACGGCGCGCTCGTCGGTCTGCTGCGGGACGTGCACCTGCTCGCCCCGGACGGTCGGCTGTTGGCCACCCCGTTCGCTGTGGTGCTCGGCCTGACGTACAACTTCCTGCCGTTCCTGGTGCTGCCGCTGTACGCGAGCCTGGAGCGGCTGGATCACCGGTTGCTGGAGGCGGCCACCGACCTGTACGCCAGCCCGGTGCAGGCGTTCCGTCGGGTGACGCTGCCGCTCTCCATGCCCGGTCTGGTCGCCGGCACGTTGCTGTTCTTCATCCCGGCCAGCGGCGACTACATCAACGCGGAACTGCTCGGCACCCCTAACGAATACATGATCGGCAACGTCATCGACTCGGCGTTCCTGGTCCGACTGGACTACCCGCAGGGCGCCGCGCTGTCGTTCCTGCTGATGGCGGCGATCCTCGCGGTGGTCTTCGGCTATTTGCGTCGAGCCGGCACGGAGGAGGTCCTCTAATGAGGGTGTCGCGTTGGTTGGCGGACCGCTGGGTGATGATCGTGGCGTTGCTGGTGCTCGGCTATCTGGCGCTGCCGATCCTGGTGGTGGCCGCGCTGTCGTTCAACAGGCCGTCGAGCCGTCTGTCGTACGACTTCAACGAGTTCACACTGGACAACTGGCGGCGGCCGTGCGCCACCTCGGACATGTGTGACGCGGTGGTCCGCAGCGTGCAGATCGGCTTCATCGCCACCGTCGTCGCCACAGTGCTCGGCACCCTGATGGCGTTCGCGCTGGTCCGGCACCGCTTCCGTGGCCGATCCGGGATCAACGTGCTGATCTTCCTGCCGATGGCCACCCCGGAGTTGGTGATGGGCACGTCGTTGCTGGCCCTCTTCGTGTCGGCGGGCGTACCGCAGGGGTTCTGGACCATCGTGATCGCGCACGTGATGTTCTGCGTGTCGTTCGTGGTGGTCACAGTGAAGGCGCGGCTCACCGGGATGGACCGGCGGCTGGAGGAGGCCGCCATGGACCTCCACGCCAGCGAGTGGCAGACCTTCCGACGAATCACCCTGCCGCTCGTGCTGCCCGGCATCGTGGCCGCCGCGTTGCTGGCCTTCTCGTTGAGCTTCGACGACTTCATCATCACCAACTTCAACGCCGGCACCACTGTCACGTTCCCGATGTACGTCTGGGGCGCTGCCCAGCGTGGCATCCCCCCGCAGGTCAACGTGATCGGCACCGCGATGTTCGCGGTCGCGTTGCTGCTCGTGGGCCTCGGCTCGCTGCGCGGTCGACGGGCCCGCCGCGCCGCGCTGCTGGCCGGGCCGTCAGGTCACCCGCGTCGGTCGTCATGACCCTCCGGGATGCGGGTCTTCCGACCAGTGTGCCGTCATGACGCTCCCGCATACCGGCCGGGCGTTGGCCGACGCGGCACCCGTGCCGTACTGGCTCGATCGCCCGGACCGCCCCGACCCGCTGCCGCCACTGGCTGGCCGGCACTCCACCGACCTGCTGGTGATCGGCGGCGGTTACGGCGGACTGTGGGCCGCACTGTTGGCGAAACAGGCGGACCCGGACCGCGACGTGCTGCTCGTCGACGCCGGCACCTGCGGTTGGGCCGCCTCCGGGCGCAACGGCGGGTTCTGCGCCGCCTCGCTGACCCACGGCCTCGCCAACGGCGTCGACCGGTTCCCCGACGAGGTCGGCGAACTGGAACGCCTCGGCCGGGAGAACCTGGACGCCATCGCCGCCACCGTCGCGACGTTCGACATCGACTGCGACCTTGAGCGCACCGGTGAACTGGCCGTCGCCGTCGAGCCGTACCAACTCGACGGGCTGGCCGCCGACGCCGACCTGGCCCGCCGGTACGGCCACCGGGTGCGGCTGCTCGACCGCGACGAGGTGCGCGCCGAGGTGCACTCACCGACGTACCTGGGTGGGATGTTCGACGCCGACCGGGTGGCCATGGTGGACCCGGCGAAGCTGGCCTGGGGGCTGCGCCGCGCCTGCCTCGACCTCGGCGTACGCGTGCACGAGCACACCCGGGTCACCGGCCTGCGCGCCGACAATGCCGCCCTGCAGGCCAGCACCCTGGGCACCGATCCCGCCGACCACCCGGCCGACCCCGACCGGGCCGACACCCGGGCCGCCGGCCGACCCGGCTCGATCCGGGCGCGACGGGTCGTGCTGGCCACCAACGCGTTCCCGCCGCTGCTGCGCCGGCTGCGGGCTTACCTGGTGCCGGTCTACGACCACGTGCTGATGACCGAGCCCCTCACGCCGGCCCAGCGCGACGCCATCGGTTGGCGCAACCGGCAGGGGCTCGCCGACACCGCCAACCAGTTCCACTACTACCGGATCACCGCCGACGGGCGGATCCTCTTCGGCGGCTACGACGCCGTCTACCACTACGGCAATCGGGTCGCCCCCGAGCTGGAGCAACGACCGGCCACCTTCACCACCCTCGCCCGCCACTTCTTCACCACGTTCCCGCAGCTCGCCGACGTGCGGTTCAGCCACCGCTGGGGAGGCGTCATCGACACCTGCACCCGGTTCTGCCCGTTCTTCGGCACCGCCTACGGCGGTCGGCTGGCGTACGCGGCCGGCTACACCGGCCTCGGCGTCGGGGCCACCCGCTTCGGCGCCCGGGTGCTGCTCGACCTGCTCGACGGCGGGAACACCCCGCTGACCCGGCTCGATCTGGTTCGCCGCAAGCCACTGCCGTTCCCACCGGAACCCGTCCGCGCGGTCGGCATCAATCTCACCCGCTGGTCACTGGCCCGCGCCGACGCGCGCGAGGGTCGGCGCGACCTCTGGCTCCGTACTCTCGATCGTTTCGGTTTGGGGTTTGATTCCTGATGCGTGTCCTCCTCGTCGGCGCCGGTGGCGTCGGCTCCGCCGCCGTAGCCATCGCCGCCCGACGGACCTTCTTCGAGACCATGGTGGTCGCCGACCACGACCCCGTTCGCGCCGATCGTGCGGTCGCCGCGCACGGTGATCGTTTCGTCGCCGCCCAGGTGGACGCCTCCTCGGTCGACGCGGTCACCGCGCTGTGCCGGGAGCACCGGATCACGCACGTGCTGAACGCCGTCGACCCGCGGTTCGTCATGCCGATCTTCAACGGCGCGTTCGCGGCCGGCGCGGACTACCTCGACATGGCGATGTCGCTGTCACACGCGGGGACCGGGGTAAAGCTCGGCGACGAACAGTTCGCGCTGGCCGACACCTGGTCGGCGGCCGGTCGGCTGGCGCTCTGCGGCATCGGGGTCGAGCCCGGCCTCTCCGACGTGTTCGCCAGATACGCCGCCGACGAACTGTTCAGTGAGATCGACGAGATCGGTGTCCGGGACGGCGCGAACCTCACCGTCGACGGGTACGACTTCGCGCCCTCGTTCTCCATCTGGACCACGATCGAGGAGTGCCTCAACCCACCTGTCGTCTGGGAGAGGGACCGGGGTTGGTTCACCACCGAACCGTTCTCCGAGCCGGAGGTCTTCCACTTTCCGGAGGGAATCGGGCCGGTCGAGTGCGTCAACGTCGAGCACGAGGAGGTGCTGCTCATCCCGCGCTGGGTCAAGGCCCGGCGGGTCACCTTCAAGTACGGCCTCGGCGACGAGTTCATCGAGGTGCTCAAGACACTGCACAAGCTCGGCCTCGACGCGGTCTCCCCGGTACGGGTACGCGGCGTCGAGGTCTCACCGCGAGACGTGGTGGCCGCGAGTCTGCCCGACCCGGCCACGCTCGGCGCCCGGATGCGCGGCAAGACCTGCGCCGGCACCTGGGTACGCGGCCTCGGCCCCGACGGGCAACCCCGCGAGGTCTACCTCTACCACGTGGTCGACAACGAATGGTCGATGCGGGAGTACGGGCACCAGGCGGTGGTCTGGCAGACCGCCGTCAACCCGGTCGTCGCGTTGGAGTTGCTCGCCAGCGGCGCCTGGACCGGCGTCGGCGTGCTCGGACCGGAGGCGCTGCCACCGCTGCCCTTCCTCGACCTCCTGAACGGTTACGGGTCACCATGGGCGATGGAGGAGCGGTGAGCCTGCCCCGCTGACAGCATCGCGACAGTTTCGTCGTCCCCGTTGGACACTCGATCGCCTGCCGATGCGGTGCGTGCTGATTCGCGGCTTTTGTTGGTGCCGACACGCGCACGATCGGCCCCGCCCTGTTGACCTGCCGGGTTGCCGCGCCTGTCGACTCGTCGACCGCGAGCGTGCCCACCGATCTTCCGCGGTGAGCGAAAGGCGCAGGTGACGAGCGCGACGGTGGATATTGCAGGCTGTGTTTACGACGACACTCATCGCCGTGACGATGCAACCACCACAGAACCCGGGGCCGCCGTACCCGCCAACGTTCGACCAGACGCCCCGCCCGAACTGGTTCCGCAGGGCCACCCCCGCCCGCCGGGTCGCCGTGATCCTCGGCTCGGTGACCCTGTCGATCCTGCTGCTCTGCTGCACCGGCACCGCCATCGTCGGCGCGCTGACCGGCGAGCCGGAACCGACTAAAACCGGCACCGCCGCCGAAGCGGCACAGCAGCCGATCCTGGCGGCGCCCGGCGAACCGACCGAGTCGCCCGTTGCTGCGCCCTCCACGGTGCCTTCGTCGGTGGCGCCCGCCACGGCGCCCACGTCGGCGGCGCCCGCGCCCGTGGTGCAGGTGACAACCGTGACGGAGCAGGCCACGGTCCGGTACAGCGAGCGGACCGTCAAGGACTCGTCCCTGGCCGAGGGCAAGCGGGTCGTCCGGACCAAGGGCGTGAACGGCGTACGAACCCTGACGTACGAGGTGACCACCACCGACGGCGTGCGGACGGCGAAGAAGCTGGTCAAATCCGTCGTGACGAAGCAGCCGGTGGCCCAGGTCGCCGCCGTCGGCACCAAGAAGCCGCAGTCGTCCACGTGCGACCCGAACTACAGCGGCTGCGTCCCGATCGCCAGCGACGTCGACTGCGCGGGCGGCAGCGGCAACGGCCCCGCCTACGTAGACGGACCAATCAGAGTGATCGGCGACGACATCTACAAGCTAGACCGAGACGGCGACGGCATAGCCTGCGACTAACCCCAGCCCTGCCCCACCCCTGGCCCGCGCCCCCGCCCTCGGCCCCCGCGATCTTGCACTTTCTGTGCTCACTTTTCGTCTCTTATTGGGCGTATCGGCCACAGAAAGTGCAAGATCGCGGGGGTGGGGGGCCGGGGTGGGGATTTCGGGGTGGGGCGCTAGCACGGGAGGGGTAGGGGTTGGGGTTTTCCACAGGGGGCGCGGTTTTCCACAGGTGGTCACTGCGGGGCATCGCTGGGCTCCTGGATTGGTCAGCCTGCCGTCATGGCTACTCAGTTGTGGCGTACTGACGCGCTGATGCGGAAGCTCACCGTTGGACGGATCCGTACCCGGCTCGACCACGCCGAATTGCTGCGTGTGCGCAGAGGGGTCTACGCCGACAAACCCTGCAGCGATGATGACGAACTGCGTGCCCTGATGCTCCGGCTACCCGATGGAGCGATGTTGGCGAGGCAGAGTGCCGCTCGCCGATACGGCTTTGGGGTGCTGCGCGACGATCTGATCCACATCCAGTTGCCCGCCGAGGTGCCAAAGCCGCGTCTGCCCGGGGTGGTCGTCCACCGGACGGTTCTACCCGCTCGGCCGGTCCTTGTCGGAGGTCTGCCCTGCGTACCGGCGGCTCGCTGTGCAGTCGACCTGGCTCGCGCCGTTCGGCGGCTCGACGCACTCCCGGTGCTCGACGCCGCGCTCCGGTCGGGCTTGGTCACCCAGGACGACCTGCTGGCCGAGGTTGCGGCACACAACGCATTGCGTGGTGTCCGTCAGGCCCGGCAACTCATACCGCTGGCGGACGGTCGGGCGGAGTGCCGACAGGAAAGCCAGTTGCGACTGATCCTGATCGACGGAGGGTTGCCTCCGCCGGAGCCACAACTGTGGGTGGCCGACCGCCATGGCATCCCTCTGTGCCGGCTCGACCTGGGTTACCGCGAACACCGAATCGGCATCGAGTACGACGGACTGTCGCACCTGGACCGTGACCGAATCAGGCACGACCGGGAACGGGTCAACTGGCTGGACGCGGCCGGTTGGCGAATGCGCTATTTCACCGACCGTGACCTCTATCGCCGCCCACAACACATCAAGGCCACGATCCGCGCCGCCCTCTCCTAACCACACCCCGCGCCCCCTTTGCCTCCGTCGATCTTGCACTTTCTGTCCCGACAGATAACGCCTTAAGGACATTTGGGCAACACAAACTGCAAGATCGACGGGGCGGGGGCGGGGGTGGGGTGGGGGCGGGGCGGGGGTGGGGGGTGACCTGCTCGGCCTCTCGTGACGCAGCTCACCCCTAGGGCAGCGATCGCTGTGGTCGGTCGGGACGGATGGCGCAGGTGGGGTGACACGGGTACGAAGTTGTTCGGGCCTGGCTTGCGTTGGTTTGCCCGCTGGACACTCGCGTGGAGGATGGCTGCGGCGGGTGCTTACAGAACCCTTAACCCGGGCCTGCGACGGTATGGCCGGGCAAGCCGAACTGGGGGAGCGGGAAAACGTGCGGGTGCTGGTGGCGGACGACGAGCGGTTGTTGGCGGACACGGTGGCCGAAGGGCTGCGCCGCCTGTCGATGGCCGTCGACGTCTGCTACGACGGTGTCGGGGCGCTGGAGCGGGTCGGGGTGAACCGCTACGACGTCGCGGTGCTGGACCGGGACATGCCGGGGCACACAGGCGACGAGGTGTGTCGCAGCATCACCGACTCGCAGGTCGGCACCCGGGTGTTGCTGCTCACCGCGGCGGCCGGTATCCGGGACCGGGTGGAGGGCCTCGGCCTCGGCGCGGACGACTACCTGACCAAGCCGTTCGCCTTCGCCGAGTTGGTGGCCCGGGTGCAGGCTCTCGGGCGACGGTCCACGCCGGCGTTGCCGCCGGTGCTCGCCCAGGATGGCCTGGCGCTGGACGTGGGCCGGCACGTGGCCACCCGGGACGGCCGCCCGCTCGCGTTGAGTCCGAAGGAGTTCGCGGTGCTGCACGTGTTGCTGCGCGCGGACGGTCAGGTGGTCAGCGCCGAGGAGTTGCTGGAGCAGGCCTGGGACGAGTTCGCCGATCCGTTCACCAACGCCGTACGGGTCACCGTGATGACGCTGCGCAAGAAGCTCGGCGATCCCGCGATCATCCACACCGTTCCGAAGGCCGGCTATCGCATCGGCGGTACGGCGTGAGCTGGACGCCCCGACGTCGGGTGCTGCTGGTGGGGCTGCTGGCGCTACTGGCCGGCCCGGTGCTGCCGGCGATGGGCAAGTGGCTGTCGGAGATGACCTGGACCTGGGGGCAGCAGTTCTGCGATGTGCCCGTGCCCGGGTTGTCGGTGGTGTGCCGCAACGTGCGGCCGGGGGCGTTCATGCTGCCCCTGGTGGCCGTCCTGTTAGTGACAGTGGCCGCCCTGGTGGCGCTCTGGTTCGCCGCGGTGTGGTGCCTGCGCCCGGTCGCTGACCTGGCCGGGCCGATCGGGCAACTCGGCCCGCAGAACCTCGGTCACCGGATCCGGCCTCGGGGCCGCGACGAGTTGGCTCGGCTGTCCCGGGCGATCGACGAGATGATGGAACGCGTCTCCGCCGGGTACGAGGGGCAGCGGCGGTTCGCCGCGAACGCCTCGCACGAGTTGCGGACGCCTCTCGCGGTGCAGCGGACGCTGATCGAGGTCGGCATGGCCAGGGCGCTCACCGGCGAGCAGTTGGAGCTGTTGACCAGTCAGCTGTTGGAGACCAACGAGCGCAACGAACGCCTGATCGAGGGCCTGCTCGCGCTCAGCGAGAGTGACCAGGGCCTCCGTTCGCGGATTCCGCAGCGGTTGGACACGATCGTGGAGGCGGTGCTGGCCGGGTACCTGGACCGGGCCCGGGAGGCCGAGGTCACTGTGGAGACCCATCTCGAACCGCGGGTGGTCGTCGGCGAGCGGGTGCTGCTGGAGCGCCTGGTCACCAACCTGGTGGAGAACGGAATCAAGTACAACCGGCCGGGCGGTTCGCTGACAGTCGTGGTGAGCGGCGTGCCCGCGCTGTCCGTGGTGAACACCGGCCAGCCCGTGCCGGCCGAGGCGGTGGCCGGTCTGTTCGAGCCGTTCCGCCGGCTCGCCCGGGACCGGACCTCGCAGGGCGGCGGGGCCGGCCTGGGCCTGGCCATCGCCCGCTCGATCACGCAGGCCCACGACGGCATCATCGCGGCCCGGCCCGCCGAGTACGGCGGCCTGCGGGTCGACGTCCAGCTACCCACCTTGAACTGACACTTCCACCCACCTTTCCCGGGGTCCACGTACCGCTGGATCCCGCCTGTGGTGTGCCCGAGAAGGAGAGACGATGACACGCACCGTTGGCCAGGTCCGGGCCGATGTCGAGGAGGCCAGCCGCTGGCTTGCCGGCCGCGTGGTCCGCACACCCGTGCTGCGGTCCCCGGTGATCGACGAGCTTGCCGGTGCGCGGGTGCTGCTCAAGGCGGAGAACCTTCAGCACGGCGGCTCGTACAAGATGCGGGGCGCGCTGCGCGCCGTTGGTCGCCTCGCCGCGGCCGGTCACACCGGGGTGATCGCGCAGAGCACCGGCAACCACGCGGTGGCGGTGGCGTTGGCGGCCCGGCAGCACGGGCTCGCGGCGACAGTGGTGCTGCCGGTCGACGCGGCGCCGACGAAGGTCGACCGGGCGCGCGCGGCGGGGGCGCGGGTGGTGTTCGCGGGCACCGGCGTCGAGGAGCGGGTGGGGGTGGCCAATGGGCTCAGCGACGAGAGCGGTCATCCGGTCATCGACGCGTACGACCACCCGGACGTGATCGCCGGGCAGGGCACCGCGAGCCTGGAGTTGATCGAGGACGCCAAGCGCGCGGGGACGCCGTTGGACGCGCTTGTCGTACCGGTGGGTGGTGGTGGCGGGGTTGCCGGCGCGTGCCTGGCCGCCGCCGGCTCCGGCATCGAGGTGTACGGCGTGGAGCCGGTGGGTTGCGACTCGCTGGCCCGCAGCCTGGCGGCCGGTGTTCGGGTGCCGGTCGCGCCGGCGCCCACCATCGCGGACGGGCTGCGGCCGTCCTGCGTGGGTGAGCTGCCGTTCGCCATCGTGCGGGACACGCTTCGCGGGGTCGTCCGGGTCGACGACGACGAGATCGCTGCGGCGTTCCGGCTGGTCCTGACGGAGCTCAAGGTGCTCGCCGAGCCGTCCGGGGCGGCGGGCCTGGCCGGCGCCCTCCGGCTTCCGCCGGACAGGGACCGGCAGCGGACGGTCGGCGTGGTGCTGACCGGCGGAAACGTGGAGGCGGCGCTGGTGGCCCAGTTGATGGCCCCGCGATCCGCCGACGTGACCGGGGAAGGGGTGGCCGCGTGAGCGCGCCAGTTCGGATCGGAATCCTGTTCGGTGGACCGTCGGCGGAGCACGAGGTCTCCTGTGCCTCGGCGCTCGGGGTGGCCCGGGCGCTCGCCGGCGGCGGCTACCGAACTGTCGCCATCGGCGTCACCCGCAGCGGCGGTTTTCGGTTGATGCCCGACGCGCTGCTGGCCGAGTTGCGCGACCGACCGGCCGGCGAGCGGGCCATCGACGACCAGTTGGTCGTGACCGGGCCGGCCGTAGAGCTGCGGGCCGGTCCGCGTCCGGGCGTTGTGCAGGTGTCCGCCGGTAACGCCCCCGGCGCGGTGCACGCCGAGCTGGATGTGGTCTTCCCGGTGCTGCACGGCCCGTACGGCGAGGACGGTGTGGTGCAGGGGCTGCTGGAGTCACTGAACGTGCCGTACGTCGGGTGCGGCATCCTCGCCTCGGCGGTGGGCATGAACAAGGTGGCGATGAAGCGGGCGCTGCGTGCCGAGGGCATCCCCGTCACTCCGTACGTGTCGTTCGACGCGCACACCTACCGGGCGGTCGACGACCCGGAGAAGCTGGTGACCGGGCTGACCCGGCCACTGTTCGTCAAGCCGGCCAGCATGGGCTCGTCGATCGGCATCTCCCGCGTCGGAGAGGGTGACGACCTGGCCGCCGCCGTGGAGGAGGCGCTTCGCCACGACCAGCTCGTCATGGTCGAGCAGGGGGTCGCCGGGCGGGAGTTGGAGTGCGCTGTGCTCGGTGGTTGGCGTCCCGAGGCGTCGGCGGTGGGCGAGGTGCAGGTCAGCGGCGGCTGGTTCGACTACCAGCAGAAGTACTTCGGTGACGCCGACCCGATGATCGTTCCCGCCGTGTTGCCGGACGAGGTGACCGCGCGGGTCCGCGAGCTGTCGCTGCGCGCGTTCGCCGCGATCGGCGGTTGGGGTCTGGCCCGGGTCGACTTCTTCTACGACGAGACGGTCGGTGAGCTGTACGTCAACGAGCTGAACACGATGCCCGGCTTCACCGCGCACTCGATGTACCCGAAGGTGTGGGACGCCGTCGGGGTCAGCTACCGGGAGGTGGTGGACCGACTCGTCGAGTTGGCCCGGGCCCGGCACGCGGAACGGCCCGCGAGCACGGCGGGGAGCATCCGATGATCCTGCTCTCCGACCCCCGGGTGGCGGCGGTGCCCAGCGCCGACGACGGCGAGGAGTTCGTGGACCTGCGTGAGCTGCCGGAGTTGCGGCTCGACGGCCGGGCGGCGGACCCGGCCGGGGCGTACGCCCGGTTGCGCGCCGGTGTCGTGGACCGCCTGCTGGCCGCGCAGCGTGCCCTGCCCGGTGGGCTGCGGCTGTTGGTGGTCGAGGGTTACCGGCCGTACCAGGCGCAGTTGGCCATCTTCACCGGCTACCGCGACGAGCTGCGCCGACGGCACCCGGACTGGTCGCCGCAGCGGCTGCACCGGGAGACCACGAAGTTCGTCGCACCGGTCGAGGTTGCCCCGCACAGCACGGGCGGCGCTGTGGACCTGACGCTGTGCACCGACGACGGTGTGGAATTGGATCTGGGCACGGCCATCGACGCCACCCCGGAGGACAGCGCCGACGCCTGCTTCACCGACGCACCGGCGATCGGCGGCACCGCCCGGCGGCACCGGCAGATCATGGTGGACGCTCTCGGTGGCGCGGGGATGGTGAACTACCCGACCGAGTGGTGGCACTGGTCGTACGGCGATCGTTACTGGGCGCTGATCACCGGGGCGCCGCACACCCGGTACGGGCCGGTGGACCTGGCCGCCGCACGATCGATACCCGTGCCGGCTGAACGGTAGGGCGCTCCGGTCCGTACCGGTGGGTGAAGGACACCACCGAGGACGGGAGTGACGGCGATGAGGGTGCAGCGCAGGCACGTGCTGGCGGCGAGTGTGGCGGTGCTCGCCGCGGTGGGCGTGTCGGTGGGGACCAGCTTCGGGTTCGCCGACACGGCCCCGGCACGGTCGTCGGTCTGCTCCGGCTCGGTGACCTTCTCGGCGGAGGGCGGGGCACCGGCGGCGACCAGCGACCGGTTCCCGGTGGGTACGCGGTTGCGGGTGACCAACCTGGACAACAATCGGGCGGCCACTGTGACGGTGACCGGCCCGTCGGGCAGTTGCGTGCTGCTCAACGCGGCGGCCATGGAGCTGGTCCGGGAGCCGGGGAAGAACGTGATCCGCCGCAACGTGGTGGAACGCGTCGACGGCGCGGCCCCGAACGCCGGCGCACCGGCCCCCGGCACCGTCCGCCCGGGTGCCGCGTCGCCCGGCGCGTCCGGCCCGGCGCCGCAATCGGTGTGCTCGGGGGCGATCACCTTCTTCGAGGAGGCGGCCGGGCCGGCGGCGACCAGCGGGCAGTTCCCGGTGGGCACCCGGCTGCGGGTGACGAATCTGGACAACAACCGGGCGACCACTGTGACGGTGACCGGCCCGTCGGGCAGTTGCGTGCTGCTCAACTCCGCCGCGATGGAGCAGATCCGCGAGCCGGGCAAGAACCTGGTGCGCCGCAACACGGTCGAGGTGCTTCGCTGACATTGGCGAAGGGGCCCGTGCACCGGGCCCCTTCGCCGGCTCAGCCTGCTCCGCCGCTCAGCGGCTCAGCCTGCTCCGCCGCTCAGCCGAAGGCGGCGTCGAGCAGGTCGGCACCCCGACCGAGGTGCCCGTCGGAGATCACCAGCGGGGGCAGGAAGCGCAGCACGTTGCCGTACGTGCCGCAGGTCAGGGTGAGCAGGCCGGCGGCGTGACAGGCCGCCGAGATCGCCGCGGTGGCGACCGGGTCGGGGGTGAGCGTGCCCGGCAGCACCAGCTCCACGGCGAGCATCGCGCCCCGGCCGCGTACCTCGGCGACCCGGGGGTCCCGCTCGGCGATGGCCCGTAGCCGGGGGACCAGCACCGACTCGATCCGTCGGGCCGCGCCGGCCAGGTCCAGCTCGTGCATGGTCTCGATGGTGGCCAGCGCGGCGGCGCAGGCGATCGGGTTGCCGCCGTACGTGCCGCCCAGCCCACCCACGTGCACCGCGTCCATCAGTTCGGCCCGGCCGGTCACCGCGGCCAGCGGCAGGCCACCGGCGATGCCCTTGGCCACTGTCACCAGGTCGGGTTCGACGCCCTCGTGCTGACAGGCGAACCAGTCACCGGTACGGCAGAAACCGGTCTGGATCTCGTCGGCGACGAAGACCACCCCGGCCGCCGTCGCCCAGGCACGCAGCGCGGGCAGGAAACCCGGCGCGGGTACGACGAAGCCACCCTCGCCCTGGATCGGCTCGATGAGCAGCGCGGCGACGTTCTCCGCGCCGACCTGCTTCTCGATCATCTCGACGGCCCGTGCGGCCGCGTCCGCGCCGGAGAGCCCGCCGTCGCGCAGCGGGTACGACATCGGCACGCGGTAGATCTCCCCGGCGAACGGCCCGAACCGGTGCTTGTACGGCATGTTCTTCGCGGTCAACGCCATCGTCAGGTTGGTCCGGCCGTGGTACGCGTGGTCGAACACCACTACCGCCGGCCGCCCGGTGGCGTGCCGGGCGACCTTCACCGCGTTCTCCACCGCCTCCGCGCCGGAGTTGAACAACGCCGAGCGTTTCTCGAACCCGCCGGGCGTCAACGCGTTGAGCTGCTCGCACACCGCCACGTACGACTCGTACGGCGCGACCATGAAGCAGGTGTGGGTGAACCGTTCCACCTGTGCACGGACCGCCTCGACCACCCTCGGGGCCGAGTTGCCCACGCTTGTCACGGCGATGCCGGCGGCGAAGTCGATCCACTCCCGGCCGTCGACGTCGGTGACCGTCCCGCCGGACGCGCGGTCCACGTAGGACTGGATCACACTGCCGACGCCCCTGGCCACCGCACCGCCGCGCCGCTTGTGCAGCTCCTCGCTCGACGGCATGGTTCAGCTCCCCAGGTTGTGCATGACGTGCTTGATCCGGGTGTAGTCCTCCAGGCTGTAGACCGAGAGGTCCTTGCCGTGCCCGGAGTGCTTGAAGCCGCCGTGCGGCATCTCGGAGACGAACGGGATGTGCGTGTTGACCCAGACGCACCCGAAGTCCAGTCGACGGGTCATCCGCATGGCCCGGCCGTGGTCCCGCGTCCAGACCGACGCGGACAGGCCGTAGTCGACGCCGTTGGCCCAGCGCACCGCCTCGTCCTCGTCGGAGAAGCGTTGCACGGTGATGACCGGCCCGAACACCTCGTCCTGGATGATCTCGTCGGCCTGACGCAGCCCGGAGACCACGGTCGGCGCGTAGAAGTAACCGCGTTCGCCCTGCCGGGACCCGCCGGTCTGGATCGCCGCGTGGTCCGGCAGGCGGTCGACGAAGCCGCTGACCCTGGTGAGCTGGTTGGCGTTGTTCAGCGGACCGTAGAGCACGTCGGCGTCGTCCGGGGCGCCCGTCCTCGTGTTGCGGGCCTGCTCGGCGAGGGCCGCCACGAAGTCGTCGTGGATGCCGGGGCCGGCCAGCACCCGGGTGGCCGCCGTGCAGTCCTGCCCGGCGTTGAAGTAGCCACCCAGCGCGATGGCCTCGGCGGCCGCCGCCACGTCCGCGTCGTCGAAGATCACCACCGGTGCCTTGCCACCCAACTCCAGGTGGGTCCGCTTCAGGTCGGAGGCCGCCGCGGCGGCGACCTCCATGCCCGCGCGGGTCGAGCCGGTGATCGACACCAGCTGCGGGGTCGGGTGCGACACGAGGGTACGACCGGTGTCCCGGTCGCCGCAGACCACGTTGAACACCCCGGGCGGGAAGAACTCGGCGGCGATCTCGGCGAGCAGCAGCGTCGACACCGGCGTGGTGTCCGACGGCTTGAGCACCACAGTGTTGCCGGCGGCGAGCGCCGGGGCGATCTTCCAGACCGCCATCATCAGCGGGTAGTTCCAGGGGGTGACCTGCGCGCAGACGCCGACCGGCTCACGCCGCACGTAGGAGGTGTGCCCGGCCAGGTACTCCCCGGCGGACCGCCCCTCCAACATCCGGGCGGCGCCGGCGAAGAACCGGAACTGGTCCACCGCCGGGGGAAGCTCCTCCTCGGCGGTGAGCTGGCGGGGCTTGCCAGTGTTGCGCACCTCGGCGTCGACAAGTTCGGCGGCGCGCGCCTCCACGGCGTCGGCGAGCTTGAGCAGCGCCCGCTGTCGCTCGGCGGGGGTGACCTCCCGCCAGCTCTCGAAAGCGGTGGCGGCGGCATTCATCGCCGCGTCCACGTCGGCGGGGCCGGAGACCGGGGCCTGGGCGAACACCTCACCCGTGCAGGGGTCGACCAGGTCGGCATAACCGCCATCGGCCGGGTCGACGTAGGAGCCGTTGACGAAGTTGCGCAGCTGCTGCTGGTCACTCATGACGGGATCACTCCGAAGGGGCCGGGGGCGCGGTTCTGCGGCGGTTATCGCAATCTCTCTGCCATCTTCGCTACTGAATTCGCGGCAGACAAGGGCTGTCGCGACTGTTTCCGTCGGCTGCCCCTCGGCTACCCTCGGCCCCGGGTCATGGTGCTGACCCGTCTCGCGATCCAGGACGCAGCACTGCCGCGCTAGTCGGCCTGCCAGGTGCCGTCGTCGCGAACCCGGGCGGGGGAGCGGCCGAGCAGCAGAGTGGTCAGCGCGGCGTCGATGGTGTCGCCGAGGAACCACTCGCCGGCCTGATCGAGCGCGAAGACCCGACCGCGTTCGTCCACCGCCAGGATGCTGTCCTGCTGCTCGGTGCCGATCGGAAAGAGGCGTACGCCGAGGACCGCGCCGAAGTCCGCGAGGGTGTCGGCGGTGTGTGCGATGGCGTGCGGGCGGATGTCGAAACGGGAGATCCACACCTGCTCGCCCCGGCCGCGCCGCGCGCCGACCAGACTGGGGAACGCGGTGAGCGCCTCCACGGCGGCGGGAAAGACCTCGTGTCGATGGTTCCGCCCCGCCACCGACGTGACGTCGCGTACCGCGGCGGCGGCCATGATCTGATCCCCGATGTGTGGCCGCCAACCGGCCGCGACCAGCGCGTTGGCGACCTCCGCCGGGAAGCGCCCAGGATCGGGGTCGGGTGCCTCCGGCGAGTTCCAGGTCTCGGTGTAGGCGCGAGCCGACTCCGGCAGGACGTTCGCCCGCACCAGGAAGCTGATGCACGAGTCGCAGGGCCGCTCGGCGGGCCCACCTGCGGGATCACCCGGCTCACGGATCCGGAAGATCTCGAAGCGGGCGTCCTCCAGGAGCGCGGCCGCCTCGGCCCGCCCCATCGGCGCGATGCCCTCGGCGGCCCGGCGGTGGTCGTACTCGTGCAGGACGTCGGAGACCACGATCAGCTCCGCGTGCGCTGCCCCGCCGCGCACCAGCTCGCCCGGGGGCAGTTGCTGGAGATAGTCGCGCACGAGCGGGTGATGGTTGAGTGGCACGTCGGCCCTCGTGCCTTGGGCCGTCCAGATCCGTCCGTCGATGGTCAGGTGCGCGGCGGTGTTCGGGGTGGCGCCCCGGTGGATCTCACGGACCAGCAGGCTCGACGGGTCGACGGTGCGGGGTGCGGTCGGCCCGGCCGGCTGGCTGCGCCGGTACAGTTCCGCCACCACAGTGCTCGGCACCCGGGGCCAGGTGGTGACCTTGCCAGTCTGCTTGTCGATGACTGTCGTCGGCAGGTCACCCGGCACCGTGCGCACCTCGGTGGGCACGACGGACGTGATGACGTAACCCAGGTCGAACTCGTCGACCATCGCTGTGCACTCGTGGCCGAGGCGCTGCGAGTCACGGCGGGCCCAGGTGGCCGCGAGCTGCTCGGCCTGTTGACGGTCGATCACGCATTGAAACTACCGGACTACACGGATCGATGGCGGCCGGTATTGTTTCGCTCTACCGACGGTGACGGGAGGGCGGCGGTGGACGAACAGGCGGACAGGGGCGTCAATCGCGACCTACGGGCCCGATTCGACGACGTGTACGGGCAATATCAGCAGCTCAGGTCCGGTTTGGACACCCTCCAGACGCGGCTTGCCGCGCTACGGGTGACCCGGCGGTCCACCGACGGGCAGGTGACGGCGACCGTGGGCGCGCAGGGCCAGTTGATCGAGGTCGAGCTGACGCCGGCCATCTACCGGGACCGCGACGCTGGCGCGCTCGGCCGAAAAATCACCGAAACGATCCGGGCGGCCGCGACCGCCGCCGCCGACGCCACCCGCGACCTCGTCGCCGAGAGCATGCCGGCCGGCTCCGGAGCGACGGACTTCCTCAAGACCGGCGACTACGCCGCGCTGCTCGGCCGGGCCGACGCCGCACTCGGCAAAGGTGAGGCGAAGGCATGACCGACGGGCAGCTCTGGCTTGATCCGTCCCGGGCCCGCCGGGGTGGTGCCGACCTGGCGCTCGCCGGCGAGGCGGTGACGGCCCGTCGTGTGGTGGAGGGGGGCGCGATCGAGGCCGCCAGCGGTGCCCGGCCGTGGGGCCGCGACGACATCGGCGCGGCCTTCGAGCGCAACTACCGCGGGTTCGAGCAAACCGTGCTGCGAGCCTGGGCCGGCGTCGGGCACCGGCTCACCGAGCTGGGCAGCGACGTGGTCGAGGCGGTCGACGCGAGCGTGCAGACCGACGGGGCCAACGCCGCCCGGGTCGGCCGGGCCGCCGACCGGCGCTGACGGCCGGCGATCCCGATGAGCGTGCTGCCGAGTCCCATCCCGCACCCACTGGACCACGCACCGTGGGACGTGCCCGGCTGGATCTACGAGGCCCTCGACTGGGTCGTCGGTGTGCAGTGGCCGGAGGGCAACGAGCGGGCCGTCTGGGACCTCGCCGACCAGTGGTACGCGGTCGCCTCCGTACTCGCCGGGCCGCACGCCGACGCCGCCGCGGCCGCCGTCGAGGTGCACAACGGGTACGGCGCTGTCGGGGCTGTCGACGCGGCGTTCGAGGCGGCCTGGCGGGGGATCGCCGAGGGCTCCGACGCCCCGCTGCCCGTGCTGCTCGCGGTCACGGCCGACCTGGGCCGACTGGTCGAGGAGTGCGGTTGCGACATCGAGGGCGCCAAGCTGGAAGTCTGGATCGAGCTGGGCATCCTGGTCGTCGAGTTGCTCTCCGTGGCGGTCGCGGCGGTGCTCACCGCCGGTGCGGCAACCCCGGCCGCCGGCGTGGCGATCACCGCGACGCGGCTCCTGGTTCAACAGATCTTCAAACGGCTGATGGGCCAGCTGGCCAGCAAATCCCTCAAACACGGGCTCAAGGAGGCCGGCGAGCGGGCCGCCAAGGAGGCCGCCCGAGGTGGTGCACGCGGCTTCGCCAAGCGAGCCGCCCGGGAAGGGCTGGAGGAGGCCACCGAGGAGGCCGGAGTCACCCTGGCCACCCAGGCGTACCAGAACTCCACCGGGCGGGCACACGGCCTGGACCTGACCGACCTTGGTGCCTCGGCGGTCGGCGGGCTCGCCGGTGGGGCGGTGGCGCCGCTGGCCGGCCTGGGCCGGCACGCGACCGGGCGAGCGGCGAAGGTCGGGGAGCACCTGGGGCGGGAGATGACCGGCGAGGTGCTCGCCGAGAACGCTGCGCGTCTGGCCACCGGTCAGGGCCCAGCCTCAATGGAGGACGCGGCGCGTGCCGCCGCGTCCGGGGCCACCGGTTCGGCGACCGGCCAGACCGACCACGCGCTACGCGCCCGGCTCGACGCGCAGGCCAACGCCCTCGCCGGAGCATCGTTCGCGGGTCCCTCCCTTCCGTCTGTGCTGCCTGTCGCGGGGGATGCGGGAGCGTCGTTCTCCGCGGAAGTCCCGTCCGCGGCGGTCTCGCCCGCGGTGGGGGCTTCGGGTGGTGTGGCTTCGGGTGGTCTCGTCACGTCTGCTGGCGTTCCCGTGCAGGCGACGGAGGCCGGCGCGGCGTCGCCGACGAACCAGGTGGCTGCGCAGACGTCTCCGGGCATCGAGCAGTCAGGGCGAGCCGGGCTGGCGTCTCCTGTCGTGCCCGACGTGCACCTGTCGTCAGCGACGACTGTTGATGCGGTGTCCGACGTGGACGTGGCGGACCGCCCGGTGAGCGCGTCTGAGGCGACGCCGTCGACGGGCGGGCCAATCGGGGAGAGAGCGGGCGTACCGCACCAGGTAGCGGCAGACCCCACGCTCTCGTCGACGACCACCAACCCGGCCACGTCGGCGGTGAGTGCCGATCCGGCCACGTCGGCGGTCGGTGCTGATCCGAGGCTCTCGTCGGCGCCCGCCGATCCGAGGCTTTCGGCGGCGGCCGCGCCCGTGGTCGGTCCGCTCGAATCGGGCAGTGGGCCGGCTGCCACCGGTGTGCCGCCGACCCACCCCGGCAGCTCGCCGCACACCACCACCTCCGGACCGACCGCCTGGTCTCCGGCGACCGGACCCTCCGCACCAACGATCACCCCCGGCCCCGCGGCACCTGTCACCTTCGGCGTCCCGACCACCACCAACGGAGCGCTGCCGGTCGCCTCCACCCCACCGGTGGTGGGTCGATTCGCCGTACCGTCGCGCGTTCCGACGCGGGAGACGCCCGCACCGGTGCGAGCGCCCGACCATCCGGCCCGGGGAAGGGCGTCGATCCCCGTCGACGTGGCCGCGTTCGGTGCCCCATCGGTGCGCGAGCCCGAGACCAACGACTCGTACGCGGCGCAGTGGGCAGCCGCGGCGGAAGCCGCCGAGCGGCGGCGCTACCAGGACCACTACGAATCGCTGCGGATCGCGTTCGAGAACAACCGCCGGCAGTCCGAGGCCGCCCGCCTGCGCACCCGTGCCGTGGAGCACGATCGCCGAGCCGTCGAGTACGCCACCTACGCCCGGCAGTTGCACCAAGCCGGCAACCGGCAGTGGGCCGACGGCTGGCAGCGCGCCGCGAACGAGGAGACTCGCGCGTACACCGAATGGCGTGACCTGGCAGACGCGGTGCTGGCTGGCACCACTGCCCCGCCGGTCGTGGACATCACCGCCACCTTCGAGCACGCCAACCGGGACGTGGGCGCGCTCGCGCTCGGCGCGGTGGAGACAGCCGGCCCGTCCAGGCTCACCGGCGACGACGGTCCGCCGCCCATCGACGACTCCCGGCCGTACGGGCAGCCCGGAGGACTCCGTCCACCGCTCGCCCTGCACCAGGTCGACGTCGAACGGCAGATGCCCCGCGAGCCGAACGGTGCCGTCGCCCGCACCGCCGACCCCCGCCAGGGCGGTTGGTTCCGGCTTCTCAACGACGGCGGTCCCGCGGCCGACGCCACCCGAGGCATCAACTGTCTGGACTGCACGCTGTCACTGTTCGAGACGTGGGTGCACGGGCGGCCCCGCGTGTCGGCGCCTCGTACCTTCGACGGCTACCTGGACGGTGACATCCGGCGCCCCATCCGTGGCGAGGCAGGCGGCCCCGGTCGGGTGGAGGACGTGACCGGCGGGCGCTTCCAGAAACTCCTCGCCCCCGGCCAACCGTCGGACGCCGCGCAGGCACGGCAGGCCGCCGACCGGGGCTACCGCAACCTGCACGACCAACTCCTACTGGGCGGCCACGGCAGCTACTCGTTCCTGGTCACCGAGTGGGCGCACGGTGGTTCGCACGCCTGGGTGGCGCTCAACCAGAACGGCACGGTGCTCTACGTGGACCCGCAGAACGGCGTGGTCCGGGACCGGCCGCTCTACCCCGACGTGGTCGGCATCGACGCGCTGGTGCTGAGCGGAGACGGCCGGCCGATGCCGCTCGGCGGACTGCCCCGGGGGCGGTTCAGCGAACGACCCGACCTGCCTGATCACCCGCCGACGCACGACAACGGCGGGCACGGCGACCCGTACATCAACCGGATGTACCTGCTCCTCGACGGCCCGGGCTCGGCCCCGTGGTCGCCCGACTCCGATGGCGGGCCGAACAGCATCGAGGCCGTGGAAAAGACCGCGGCAGAAGAGCAGGGCGACGGCTGGCAGGCTGCCGGTCCTCTGTTGCCCGCGGACGAGTCTGGCCGCCAACTGAACCCGAAGGATTGCGAGTTCCTCGGCATCACGCCCGATGCCGTCCTTGCCTGGGCCGACAGATCAGCGCCCCTTGGAGTTACCCGGGCGCAGTTCGCGCAGATGAGGGCCGATCTCGTCGATGCGTTGCGGCAGGACGGCCTCGACCTGTCAACTGTCGACATTCGGCTCCAGGGCTCATCGGCTCGCTTCTTCTCGGGTCCCCACAAGCAAATGCCGACGGAGTCTGAGTTGGTGGACAACCCGGAGGCGTTGGCGCGTCTGCAGGGCTGGTCGCAGGGGGAGCCGCTTCCACTGCGTAGGCCGTTCGACGCGATGTACCGGTTGGGCCTGGAAGAGCCGAGTGACTACGACTTTCAGATCTCCTCGGATGAGATGGTGGAGCGGGCTCGGCAACACGCGGCCGAGAAATACCCTGGCCTTCGTGTCGTCAACTCCAGGTACGGGTTCGTGACGAAGAAGGTGGCGCGAGAGTGCTTCCCTCGCTTGTTCGAGTGGGCGGAGCGCCACGCCCGTGGTCTGGGCCGCGACGTGGTGCCGGCAATTTTTCCCGGTTCCGGGCCGCCGGATCGAGCCGGAACCGGAGTTTCGTCCCACTTCCGAGATTCAGACTGGATTGTTGGGGAAGCGGATGTCAGCTAGTTGGGTAATTGATCTAGATGGACACGTGGATCGAGTCACGCTGGGCCGTCTGCGGGCGGTACTCGGCCTCAGTGAGGTCGGGCGCCTCAGCGACGACTGGGACGAGTTGTTTGGTGAAGCTAACCGAACAATCGCAGGGGTTTCTGCGAACGTCGAGCTCTGGCGCGACGTGGACAGCCGAGGATGGCGCCTCGACATCGAGCTGCTGGCGGACCCGGGCGACTCGGACGTGCAGGATCTACTGGCTGCCGTCCGGGCGGACGTTGAAGCGGCGGACGTGCAGGTCGCTTCGATCGCCCGTCGCGGGTAGGCGTCAAAGTCGACGTAGTCGATTCGGGTGTAGGCCCGGGATTGGTGACGAATCAGGTGGACCGACGGCTGACCTACTACGTGGTCTACAGGGTCGATGATGTCCGGATACCTGCGGGGCTATTTGTGCTCGGTGCGGGCCACGGCGAGGCGCTGCTCTGGGACCACCGGTGCGGATCGTGGGCCTACGATCCGGGCCTGGTCACGCGCTTTTTGAACGACTACCGGAACGTCGACCGCTACGACAATATCGACCGGGCCGAAGCCGATCAGATCGCCCCGACGGTAACGGGATTAGCGGGCTTGCCGGATGAGGAGGCTTTTCATCTGCTGCTCGTCAAAGGTGCTGCCGGTTCTGACGGGGAGCGGCCGGCGCGATTCGGGGCTGCCGATCCGGCCAGAGATCGATGATGACCTCCCATGGTTGCCTCCTCGTCGTAGCGCGTAACTAGTGCACGTGATGGTGAAGTATGCGGGGCGAAATGGCCCCGCGACCTGTTCTCTGGTTGGTCGAAAAGGGGCAGTCAGTGATGGCCGAAGGACTGGATGCGCGGCTGGTACGGGCGCAGGTGCGGTACGAGCAGGCGGTCTTCGGTGGCGACGCGAAGTCGTTGGACGAGGCGGAGCGGGATCTCACCGCGCTGGACGCGGATGTGGCGTTGGCCCGGGGGCGGCTTCTGCACGCGCGTTTCCTGGATACCGGCTTGGAGGACGCGGAGGAGTTGCCGCTTTTCGAGCGGGCCGCCGGGCTGTACCGGGAGCTGGGTGATGCCCGTGGTGAGGGCGAGTCGCTTTTCTGGGTGGGCACGGTCCACCAGGTGATTCGCCAGGACCAGGCGGCCGCCGGCCCGGCCTTCGTCCGGGCGCGCGAGTTGGCTACCGCGGTGGGCGATGAGCTGACGCTGTCGTACGTGCTGCGGCACCTCTGTTTCGGCGAGCGGGCCGCCGGTCGTGTTGATGGGGCGCGGGAGTTGCTGACGGAGTCGACCCGGTTGCGCCGGAAGTTGTCCTTCACTGCGGGGGTCGCGGCGAATCTGATCGGTCTGGCGGATCTGGCGGCGGGCGACGGTGATCGGGAGGGTGCCCGTGAGTTGCTCGACGAGGCGGCCGGGCTCGCGGCCGACAGCGGCGCGCGCGGGGTTGGCCGGTGGGTCGAGGAGGCCCGAGGAGAGTTGGGGCTTGCCTGACGATGGGGCGCTGTGTCGCGAATGGCGATCGGTGGGCCCTGGAGGCGCCGAATAAGATCGACGCATGGCGAGATCCGGCAAGCAGGGCGACAAGTTCTATCTCTGGGCCTGGCCAGTTGGCATCCTGGTCGGCCTGGCGATCGGCATTCCCGTGTTCGGGGCAAAGGGTGGTGTCGCCTTCGGCGTCGCCCTCAGCATTGCCTTCGTGCTGGGCCTGGGTGCGATCAGGAGCCGGGCCGAAGGTGACCCTGCCCGGGGTGGCCCGGACGGCAGGGCCGCCGGAGATGGCGCCGAGGCCGCAGGTCGAGGGTGATCGACTCCGGTTCATTGAAGTCGGGGCATCCGGGTCAAAGGGATAGCCCGACTTCCGTGAACCCGAGTGGATCATGCCGGGCCGCGCACGCCGTGCGCACCGCGCACACGCCGCACGCGGTGCGCACGCCGGGCACGCCGCACACGCCGCAGACGGCGGGCACGCCGCACACGCCGCAGACGGCGGGCACGCCGCACACGCCGCAGACGGCGGGCACGCCGCACACGCCGCAGACGGCGGGCACGCCGCACACGCCGCAGACGACGGGCACGCCGCACACGCCGCAGACGACGGGCACGCCGCTCACGCCGCAGACGGCGGGCACGGCGCACACGGCGCACACACCCGCCGCGCCGGGCAGTGTTGCGGAGGCGGTGGCCGTACAGGAGGAGTTGCGGCCGCTGGTGGACCTGGTCGGGCCGGGGCCGAGCGCGCCCGCGACGGTGGCCGGCCTGGACGTCGCGTACGCGGCGGGTGGTGAACTTCTGGCGGCGGCCGTGACGGTCCTGGATGCCCGGACCCTGGCGGTGGTGGACTCCGCGGTCGGTGTGGGGCGACCCGCGTTCGACTATGTGCCGGGGTTGTTCGCCTTTCGTGAGTTGCCCGCGTTGCTCGCTGCGCTCGACCGCCTGACCACCATCCCGGACCTGCTGGTCTGCGACGGGCACGGGTTGGCTCATCCGCGCCGGTTCGGGCTCGCGTGCCATCTCGGGGTGGTCACCGGGTTGCCGGCGATCGGGGTGGGGAAGACGCCACTGGTCGGGACGTGGGATCCGCCGTCCGCCGAGCGGGGTTCCTGGTCGTCGTTGCGCGACGGTGGTGACGTCGTAGGTCGGGTGTTGCGGACCCGGGACGGGGTGAAGCCGGTCTTCGTCAGCGTCGGTCATCGGATGAGCCTGGAGAACGCGACCGCGCAGGTGCTCGCGTTGACTCCGCGCTACCGCCTGCCGGAGACCACCCGCACCGCCGACCGACTGTGCCGCGAGGCCCTGGCCGAGGCGGAGCAGTCGGGCCGGTTGGCGGAGCAGGCCGGCCGGTCGGCGGAGCAGGCCGACGGATCGGCCGATTCGGCCGGCTGATCTGCTGGTCAGTCCGGTCAACCGCAGGTCGGCGGGCCGGGTCGTAAACCGTAACGCCGCACACATCCGGGCCGCTCTATGACCGATGGGGTGAGTGGGCCGGTAGTAGCCTGACCAGCGGACCCCACCCGGGGAGAACGGCGAGGTGATCATGACAGTGCGTCGACGCGTGGCACGGCTCGCGGCGGTCTGCGGTCTGGCGGGCGGCCTGGTGATGCTCGGTGCGTCGCCGGCGCTGGCCGACGAGGATTCGGTCCGGGTGGGTGCGGCCAGCAGCTTCGCCGCCGGTGGTTCCGCGCAGGGGGTTAACGTCGCGGTGCGCAAGCGCACCGACGGGTGCGTCCTGTTGCGTACCGCGCTGGGCTTCAGGCTGGAGGGTCTTCAGTCGAGCCAGGTGAAGGTCGAGGTCAACGCGGGCGGGCGCTGGTTCCCGGTGGCCGTCGGCGGCGGCAACGGCAACGTGTCGACCGCGCAGACGTCGCCGTCGAAGCCGACGCTGTGCAAGGGCAAGGGCATCACGGTGCGCTACCGGGTGGCGTTCGCGGAGGGTGCGCCGGGCGGCCGCCTCGTGGTCACGGGTGCGGGCCTCAGCGCCGCCGGCCAGAGGCTGGGTCAAGCCACCGACGCGGCGCGGCTGACCGGAGCGCGGGTGACTCCGTCGCCGACTCCGTCGCGGTCGAAGTCGCCGACGCCCTCCCCGAGCCCCACCGAGGCCGCGACCGTCGACGAGGCGGTGAACCCGGCGGCGCTGGGCGGCGTCTCCGCCGCCCCGAACACCACTGCGACCGCCGCCGAATCGTCCGGAGGGGGATCGCCGGTGATGTACTTCGGCATTGTGCTGGTGGCGGTCGGACTGCTGCTCATCGTGCTGCTGTTCCGTCGCTCGCGGCAGGACCGGAAGCCGTCCGACGACGGGCCCGGCGCCCTGCCGGGCAACCCCGGTGGCACCACCTACCGCGCGGGGGGTGGGTTGCCGGCCGCGCCCGGTCGCCCCGGCCAGGTGTACGGCCAGCAGCCGCCGGCCGCCGGTTGGGGTGCGGTTCCGTCCCCGCGTCCCGCCACCGGCGGGGTCTACGGCGCCCGGCCGGACACCCCCGCTCCGGCACCGGAGGCGACGCAGCCGATGCCGGGCCGGCCGGACGGTCGGCCGCCCGGTGACCCGCCCACCGACGGCGGCCACACCGTGTTCATACCCCGGCTCCCCGGCTGAGCGGAGTACGACCCGGCCCCTCCGTTAGGCTCAGGATCGGTGTCTAACCTGCGGCCGAGGAGTGGAACACGTGTCTGATCTGTCCCAGATTGTGAAGGCCTACGACGTCCGCGGGACGGTGCCGGACCAGTGGGACGAACGGGCCGCCGAGGCACTGGGAGCCGCCTTCACCCAACTGCTCAACTCCACCGACGAGCCGGGCGACGCGGTGGTCGTCGGGTACGACATGCGGGCCACCTCGCCCGGCCTGGCCGCCGCCTTCGCCGCCGGCGTACGCGCCGAGGGCCGCTCGGTGATCGAGATCGGCCTCGCCTCCACCGACCTGCTCTACTACGCGTCCGGCTCGCTCGACCTGCCCGGCGCGATGTTCACCGCCAGCCACAACCCCGCGCAGTACAACGGCATCAAGATGTGCCGCTCCGGCGCCCGCCCGATAGGTCAGGAGAGCGGTCTGGCCGAGATCCGGGAGCGGGCCCAGGCCCTCCTGGACTCCGGCGACGCTCGTCCCGCCGGTGCGCCGACCCGGCCCGCCGAGCGGCGCGACCTGCTTCCCGACTACGCCGGTTACCTGCGCAAGCTGGTCGACCTCTCGGGTATCCGACCGTTGAAGGTGGTCGTGGACGCCGGCAACGGCATGGGTGGCTTCACCGTTCCGACAGTGCTGGGCGACGCGGCCCTGTCGCCGCTGCCGCTGGAGATCGTGCCGCTCTACTTCGAGTTGGACGGCAGCTTCCCCAACCACGAGGCCAACCCTCTTGACCCGGCGAACCTCGTCGACCTCCAGCGCGCGGTGGTCGAGCACGGGGCCGACATCGGGTTGGCCTTCGACGGTGACGCCGACCGGTGCTTCGTGGTGGACGAGCGCGGCGAACCGGTCTCACCGTCGGCGATCACCGCACTCGTCGCCGCCCGTGAGCTGGCCAAGCACCCGGGTTCCACGGTGATCCACGGCCTGATCACCTCCAGCGCCGTCGCGGAGATCATCCGGGAGCACGGTGGGCAGCCGGTCGTGGCCCGGGTCGGGCACTCCTTCATCAAGGCGGAGATGGCCCGTACCAACGCCGTCTTCGGCGGCGAGCACTCCGCGCACTACTACTTCCGGGACTTCTGGTTCGCCGACACCGGGATGCTCGCGGCGATGCACACGTTGGCAGCGCTGGGCGAGCAGTCGCTGCCGCTGTCCGTGTTCGCCGGTGACTACGAGCGCTACATCGCCTCCGGTGAGATCAACTCGACGGTGGTCGACCAGGCGGCCGCGGTGGCCGAGGTGCGCGCCGCGTACCCCGACGCGGTGGCGGACGAGATGGACGGCCTCACGCTGCGTTTCCCCGACGGCGCCTGGTTCAACCTGCGCGCCTCCAACACGGAGCCGCTGCTGCGGCTCAACGTCGAGGCGCCCACCCGGGATCGGATGGTCTCGCTCCGGGACGACGTGCTCGACCGCGTTCGCCGATAAGATCGCCTGCGCCGGTCGGCACCGCCGCCGGTCAAGCCGCACACCCGTCGGCACCGCCGCCGGTCAAGCCGCACACGTGGAAGGAGCCGCGCCATGGCCCTGGATCCGCAGTTGCTCGAGATCCTTGCCTGTCCGGACACGCACCACGCCCCGCTCACCTACGACGCGGAGGCGCAGACGTTGACCTGCACGGAGTGCGGCCGGATCTTCGAGGTCCGCGACGACGTGCCGGTGCTGCTGCTCGACGAGGCGCGCGGCGGCCCCGGGCAGTCCTCATGATCGACGGTACGGCCGGGGTCAGCGGGCGTCGTGACGCCGACGAGGCCCTGCTCGACAACCCGCAGGCGTTGGCCGAGGCTGACCCGGGCGGCATGCTCCGGCACACGGCGTCGGCAGGTGCGCAGGTTCGGGAGAGCGCCGCGCTGGCAGCCGAGGCGAACCTGGCGGTGCTCGCCGACGACGGGCGGCCCCGAGCCGTCGTGATCGCCGGCATCGGCACGGCGGGGCGTACCGGGGACGTGCTGGCCACTGTCGCCGGGCCGCGCTGCCCGGTCCCGATCATCGGGCACCGCAGCGCCGGCGTACCCGGTTGGGTGGGCGCGGCCGACGTGGTGATCGCGGTGAGCGCTTCCGGACGTAGCCCGGAGGCCCTCGGCGCCGCCGAGGCGGCCCACCGGCGTGGTGCCCGACTCGTCGCCGTGGGTGCCCCGGACTCGCAGTTGCAGTCGATCGCCGAGCAGGCCCGGGCGCCGTTCATCCCGGTGCCCCGGCGTGCCCCGGCCCGGGCCAGCCTCTGGGCGCTCACCGTGCCGGTCCTGCTCGCCGCCCGTTCCCTCGGGCTCGTCAAGGTCAACGAGGCGGACCTGGCCGAGACCGCGGCCCGCCTCGACGCGGACGCCGACCGCTGCCGCTCCGCCGCCGAGTCCTTCGTCAACCCGGCGAAGTCACTGGCACTGGGTCTGGCCGGCTCGATCCCGATCGTCTGGGGTTCGTCCCCCCTGGCCACGGTGGCGGCCCGCCGGTTCGGCGACACGCTGTCGGCCAACGCCCGCTACCCGGTGGTCACCGGAGCGCTGGGTGAGGCCGGGCGGGGTCGCGTCGGGCTGCTCGATGGCGTCTTCGGCGGCCTGGCCGAGGGCGAGCGGGACATCTTCGCCGACCGGGCCGGCGACGACGACGGCGAGGGCACCCGGCTGCGGCTGGTGCTGCTGCGCGACGGCGGGCTCAACGCCGAGGACGACACCGACGAGCCGCTCGCCGTCGAGGAGCGCCGCGCGGACGCGGTGCAGACCCTGGCGGAGCGCCGTGGCGTGCGGTGTGACGTGGTGACCGCCGAGGGCGGCTCCGCCCTGGAGCGGCTGGCGTCGCTGATCGCCGTTCCGGATTTCGCCTCGATCTACCTTGCTCTGGCACACGGGTTGGACCCGATGGCCGTCCCGGCCATCACCGAGATGAAGGAGCTGTCGAACCAGTGAACGAACGTAGGGGGCGGCGCGCCATGCGCGGAGCGGGCGGCTTCGTGCGGCGAAGCGGAGCGGTGGCATGAGCGCCAACGGTGGGACGAAGGCGATTGTCGCCGCCCTGCTGGCCAACATCGGCATCGCCGTCACCAAGTTCATCGCGTTCCTGCTCTCCGGCTCGTCGTCGATGCTGGCCGAGGCGGTCCACTCGGTCGCCGACTCGGGCAACCAGGGCCTCCTGCTGCTCGGCGGCAAGCGGGCGAAGCGCGCGGCCACCCCGGAACACCCCTTCGGGTACGGCCGGGAGCGCTACATCTACGCGTTCATCGTGTCCATCGTGCTGTTCAGCATCGGTGGCCTGTTCGCGTTGTACGAGGCGTACCACAAGTGGCATGACGAGGGTGGCATCAAGTCCTGGCACTGGTTGCCGGTGGTGGTGCTGGTGACGGCGATCATCTTGGAGTCGTTCTCCTTCCGGACCGCCATCAAGGAGTCCAACCACGTTCGGGGCAACCAGTCCTGGGTGCGTTTCATCCGCCGGGCTAAGGCCCCGGAGCTGCCGGTGGTGCTGCTGGAGGACTTCGGCGCCCTGGTCGGTCTGGTGTTCGCCCTGTTCGGCGTCGGCATGACCCTGATCACCGGCAACGGCCGGTGGGACGCCGCCGGCACCGCGATGATCGGCATCCTGCTTGTCGTCATCGCCGTGGTGCTGGCCATCGAGACGAAGAGCCTGCTGCTCGGTGAGGGCGCCGAGCCGTCCGACCTGGCCACCATCGAGCGGGCCGTCACCGACGGCCCCGAGGTGGAGCGGATCATCCACATGAAGACGCTCTACCTGGGCCCGGAAGAGCTGATGGTGGCCGCGAAGATCGCCGTCCCGGAGTGGGAGAGCGCCCACGACCTGGCGCGCGGCATCAACGCCGTCGAGGCGCGTATCCGCGCCGCGGTGCCCACCGCCCGGGTGATCTATCTGGAGCCGGACGTCTACAGCGCCGCCGCCGCCGAGGCCGGCACCGGTGCCGCTGCCGACACCGCCGTGCCGCAGCCGCAGGACGCGTCGGGCGAGGCGACCGGGCGGCCCGGGGGCTGACGGGTGGAGCCACTGTACGGGCCGATCCGGGACTACGCCTGGGGCTCCCGCTCCGCCATCGCCCTCCTTCAGGGGCGGCCGGTGCCGAGCGCGGGTCCGGAGGCGGAGCTGTGGTTGGGTGCCCACCCGGGCGCACCGGCCCACGTGGATCGCGCCGGTCTGCGGGTGAGCCTCTGTGAGCTGGTGCGGGACGAACCAGGACAGTGGCTCGGCCAGCGGGTGTCCGAGCGGTTCGGTAGTCGACTGCCGTTCCTGCTCAAGGTGCTCGCGGCCGACGCTCCGCTGAGCCTGCAGGCGCATCCGGACGCCGAGCAGGCGCGGGCCGGCTACGCGGCGGAGGAGGGGCGCCCCGAGGGGCGGCGCAACTACTCCGACCCGCACCACAAGCCGGAGCTGCTTGTCGCGCTCACCCCGTTCGAGGCGCTGTGCGGGTTCCGGGACCCGGCGGAGTCGGCCGAGGCGCTCGCCGCGTTCGGCGTACCGGCGTTGACGCCTGTGGTCGCCGCGTTGCGGGCCGGGCCGGCAGGGCTGCGGACGGCGGTGCGGACACTGCTCGGCTGGCCGGTGGCCCAGCGTCACGACCTGCTGGCTTCCGTGCTGGCAGCGCCGGCCGACGGTCCGGACGCGGAGCTGACCCGCCGGCTGGCCGAGGCGTACCCGGGGGATCCCGGTGCGCTTGTCGCGCTGCTGTTGCATCACCTGCGGCTGGAGGCGGGGGAGGCGATCTGGATGCCCGCCGGCAACCTGCACGCCTACCTGAGCGGCTGCGGAGTGGAGATCATGGCGGCCAGCGACAACGTGCTCCGCGGCGGTCTGACCCCGAAGCGGGTGGACGTCGACGAGTTGCTGCGGGTGCTGCGCTTCGAGGTGCTCGACGATCCGGTGCGGGCAGCCCAGCCGGTCGGCCCGGGCGTGGACTGGTGGCCGGTGCCGGTGGACGATTTCGCACTGCACCGGGTGCGGGTCGACGCGGCGGTGCCCTCGGTGACGCTGCCGCTGCCCGGCCCCCGGGTGGTGCTCTGCGCCGGTGGCGCGATCACCGTGGACGACGGCGCCGGCGCGTTGACGCTGGCCTCCGGCGAGGCGGCGATCGGCACGGCGTCCGGAGCACCGCTGCGGATCGACGGCGCCGGTGTGGCGTTCGTGGCGACGCCCGGGCTGGGCTGATCTCCGAGCGAGAGAACGACACAAGTCCGACTTTCCCGGAATAGCTTGACGTCGCCCTGCCTGAGTGTGACTCTATGAGTACGCAGCGTTATCGCGACGACGGTCCGAGAACGTGCGGGGGAACCAAACCGGGGGGATGCACGGGGCGGGCGGGACGTGGGCGGGAAAGTCCGCCCATTACCGGCCGCCCCGTGCGCTGTCCGCGGACCGTGCCTGCTGCCCGTCGCCGACGCGCGTAAGGTGGAGGGTCGGCGCAGACATCGTTCGACAGGAGCTTTCATGACCAGCACCCTCCCGGCAGCCGCCAGCGGCAGGCCGTCCGAGGCCCGGCCGAGCACGCTCGCCGACGGCGACTTCAAGGTGGCGGATCTGTCGCTCGCCGAATTCGGGCGTAAAGAGATCCAACTCGCCGAGCACGAGATGCCCGGCCTGATGGCGATCCGTCGGGAGTTCGCCGAGGCGCAGCCGCTCGCCGGCGCGCGGGTCACCGGCTCGCTGCACATGACCATCCAGACCGCCGTTCTGATCGAGACGCTTGTCGCGCTCGGCGCGCAGGTGCGCTGGGCGTCCTGCAACATCTTCTCCACCCAGGACCACGCCGCCGCGGCGATCGTCGTCGGCCCGGACGGCACCCCCGAGGCTCCCGCCGGGGTTCCGGTGTACGCCTGGAAGGGTGAGACCCTGCCGGAGTACTGGTGGTGCACCGAAAAGGCTCTGACGTGGCCTGCGGACTCGGCTGGCAATACCGGCCCCAACATGATCCTCGACGACGGCGGCGACGCCACCCTGCTCGTGCACAAGGGCACCGAGTTCGAGCGGGCCGGTGCGGTCCCGCCGGTCGAGTCCGCCGACTCCGAGGAGTACGCGGTCATCCTGGAGCTGCTGCACCGCTCGCTCGGCGAGGACGGCCAGCGCTGGACCCGGATCTCCGCAGGCATCAAGGGCGTGACCGAGGAGACCACCACCGGCGTGCACCGGCTCTACGAGATGCACCGGGCGGGCACCCTGCTCTTCCCGGCCATCAACGTCAACGACTCGGTGACCAAGAGCAAGTTCGACAACAAGTACGGCTGCCGGCACTCGCTCATCGACGGCATCAACCGCGCCACCGACGTGCTGATCGGCGGCAAGATGGCTGTCGTCATGGGCTACGGCGACGTGGGCAAGGGCTGCGCCGAGTCGCTGCGCGGCCAGGGCGCCCGGGTCGTGGTGACCGAGGTGGACCCGATCTGCGCGTTGCAGGCCGCGATGGACGGCTACCAGGTCGCCACCCTGGACGACGTGGTCGAGCAGGCCGACATCTTCATCACCGCCACCGGTTGCTTCGACGTCATCACCAACGAGCACATGGCCCGGATGAAGCACCAGGCCATCGTCGGCAACATCGGCCACTTCGACAACGAGATCGACATGGCCGGGCTGGCCAAGCGTTCCGACGTCGAGCGGGTCAACATCAAGCCGCAGGTCGACCTGTGGCGCTTCGCCGACGGGCACGCCATCATCGTGCTCTCCGAGGGCCGCCTCCTGAACCTGGGCAACGCGACCGGGCACCCGAGCTTCGTCATGTCGAACTCGTTCGCCAACCAGACGATCGCCCAGATCGAGCTCTTCACCAAGACCGAGGAGTACCCGATCGGCGTCTACGTGCTGCCCAAGCACCTGGACGAGAAGGTGGCCCGGCTGCACCTCGGCGCGCTCGGCGCAAAGCTGAGCACGCTGACCAAGGAGCAGGCCGCCTACCTCGGCGTCTCCACGGAGGGTCCGTTCAAGCCGGATCACTACCGCTACTGATCGACATCTCCGGACCGGGTCGGCTGTTCGCAGCCGGCCCGGTTCGTCGTCTCCGCCGCCGGCTCGGCGGGCTCAGTGCCTCCGCCGCGGGCTCAGCCCGAGCGGGGGCCGCGCCGGGTGGGACGGAACCACGTCCAGACGCACCAGACCAGCCAGCCGACCGACACGACGGTGGCCAGCGTCCGTAGGCGTAGCGCGCTGAGCAGCAGCACCACGGCCAGCACCGCCAACCACGGCAGGAATCCCCTCACGGCGGGGATCCTTCCACAGTCGGCCGGAGACGGGCCCGTCGACGAGGCGGTCGTCGGTCCCGGCACGGGCCCAGTGAGGTTGTCGTGAACGACTTGACGAGTGCCCTGAGCAGGGAGGAAGGTGTGCCTGCCCTAAGTCAACCAAGGCGTGCCTAACCTACTCGGAGCCCGGATGTTCGCCACCTATCTGATCGGCCTGCGGGAAGGGCTGGAAGCCACCCTGGTGGTCAGCATCCTGGTCGCCTTCCTGGTGAAGTCGCAGCGCCGGGACCGGCTGCCGCAGGTCTGGGCGGGCGTCGGCCTGGCCGTGGCGCTCTCGGTGCTCTTCGGCTGGCTGATCGAGTACACGTCGACCTCGTTGCTGTCCCGTTCCGAGGATCGAGAGTTGTTCGAGGCGATCACGTCGGTCGCCGCCGTGGTCTTCGTCACCTGGATGATCTTCTGGATGCGCCGGGCCGCCCGGACCATCGCCGGCGAGCTGCGGGGCAAGCTCACCGAGGCGCTGGCCGTCGGATCCCTCGCGGTTGCCGGAATGGCCTTCCTCGCGGTGATCCGGGAGGGCCTGGAGACCGCGCTGATCTTCTACTCTGCCGCCCAGGGCGCGGCCGGCGACAGTGGCCCGCTGCTCGCGCTGATCGGCGGCATCGTCACCGCCGTGGTCCTCGGCGTGCTGCTCTACGCCAGCGCCCTGCGAATCAACCTCAGCAAGTTCTTCACCTGGACCGGCGCGCTGCTGATCCTGGTCGCCGCCGGCATCCTCAAGTACGGCGTGCACGACTTCCAGGAGGCCGGCGTCCTGCCCGGCCTGAACGACCTGGCCTTCGACATCACCGGCGCGCTCGACCCGAGCACCTGGTACGCGGCCCTGCTCGCCGGCATGTTCAACGTGACTCCCGCGCCCACCGTGCTGGAGACGATCGCCTGGGTCGCGTACGCCGTACCGGTTCTCCTGCTCTTTTTGCGACCGGCCCGGCGTAGGCCGGCGCCCACAGCGACCACCACCACCGTCACCGACGAGCGCGGGGCCGACACCGGCGCCGAGGCCGAGGCGGCGTCCCCGCCGCAGCGTGCCTGACCCACGAGGAGAGACAGCTCAGATGCGTACCACCCAGTTCTTCGCGCTGGCCGCCGCCGGCGTGCTGGCGACGGCCGGTCTGGCCGCCTGCTCCGACTCCGACAAGGGTGACGCGGCCGCGTCCGGTGGACCGATCGTGGTCAAGGCCAGCGACACCGCCTGTGAGGTCGGCTCGACCGACCTGGGCGCCGGCACCGCCACCTTCAAGATCACCAATTCGGGCGCGAAGGTGACCGAGTTCTACGTGTACGCCGACGGCGACCGGGTGATGGGCGAGGTGGAGAACATCGCCCCCGGGCTGAGCCGCGAGCTGCACGTGGAGTTGCCGGCCGGCACGTACCAGACGGCCTGCAAGCCGGGGATGAGCGGCAAGGGCATCCGGGGCGCGCTCAAGGTCAGCGGGTCGGCGCAGCCGCTCACCGCCGACGCCGCGCTGGGTGACGCCACCGACAACTACCAGCGCTACGTCAAGAGCCAGACCGCCGCGCTGTTGGACAAGACCGAGGAGTTCGTCGGCGCGGTCAAGGCCGGCGATGTCGCGAAGTCCAAGGCGCTCTACCCGGTCGCGCGCACCTATTGGGAGCGGATCGAGCCGGTCGCCGAGATCTTCGGCGACCTCGACCCCAAGATCGACGGCCGTGCTGAGGTCATCGAGGAGGGGATGGAGTTCACCGGCTTCCACCGGATCGAGAAGGACCTCTGGCAGTCCGGTGACATCAGCAAGGACGGCCCGATCGCCGACCGCCTGCTGGTCGACGTCAAGGAGATCGTGGCCAAGGCGAACGCCGAGAAGCTCTCCCCGCTGCAGCTCGCCAACGGTGCCAAGGAACTGCTCGACGAGGTCGCCAGCGGCAAGATCACCGGCGAGGAGGACCGCTACTCGCACACCGACCTGTGGGACTTCGCCGCTAACCTCGAAGGTTCCAAGGCCGCCGTGTCCGCCCTGCGCCCGGCGTTGCAGCAGCGCTCGCCGGAGCTGGTCACGCAGTTGGACACCGAGTTCACAAACGTGGAGGGGCTGCTCGGCAAGCACCGCGACGGCGACGGGTGGAAGCTGCACACCGCGCTGAGCAAGGCCGAGCTCAAGGAGCTCTCCGACGGGATCAACGCGCTCGCGGAGCCGATCAGCAAGGTCGCCGCAGCTGTCGCGAAGTGACCGGATGACGGAAAGAGTCGATTCGATGAGCGGGAGCAGGTTGACCCGGCGCCGGGCGATCACACTGGCCGGCGCCGGGGTGGCCGGGGTCGCCGGGGTGGCGGCCGGCGCGGGGGCGCTGCTGAACGGCTCCCACGGCCCGGCCGAGGCGGGCGACCACCCGGCCGGGGCGGTGCCGTTTCACGGTGAGCACCAGGCCGGCATCGTCACGCCGGCGCAGGACCGGCTGCACTTCGTGGCCTTCGACGTGATCACCAAGGACCGGGCCCGGCTGGTCGAACTGCTGGAGGAGTGGACGGCCGCCGCCGCCCGGATGACCGCGGGGCGTGACGCCGGGGTGCTGGGCGCGGTCGGCGGGATGCCGGAGGCCCCACCGGATGACACCGGCGAGGCGCTCGGCCTGCCTCCCTCGCAGCTCACGCTCACCATCGGTTTCGGGCCGACGCTGTTCCGCGACGCCGACGGGCGGGACCGCTTCGGCCTCGCCGATCGGCGGCCCGCCGCCCTTGCCGAGTTGCCGAATTTCCCCGGCGACGCGTTGCAGCCGCAGCTCTCCGGCGGCGACCTCTGCGTCCAGGCCTGCGCCAACGACCCGCAGGTGGCGGTGCACGCGATCCGCAACCTGGCCCGGCTCGGCATGGGCGTGGTGAGTGTCCGCTGGTCGCAGCTCGGCTTCGGCCGTACCTCGTCGACCTCGCGGGAGCAGGCCACCGCGCGCAACCTCTTCGGGTTCAAGGACGGCACGGCCAACCTCAAGGCCGAGGACACCCACCTGCTGCGCGAGCAGTTGTGGGTGCAGCCGGGCGACGGGCCGGACTGGATGGCCGGAGGCTCGTACCTGGTCACCCGCAAGATCCGGATGCTGGTGGAGACCTGGGACCGGACCTCCCTCGCCGAGCAGGAGGAGATCGTCGGCCGGACCAAGGGCAGCGGCGCGCCACTGGGTCGGAGCGACGAGTTCGACGAGCCCGACTTCGCCGCGCGCGGCGCGGACGGGAAGCCGGTGATCGCCGAGCACGCCCATGTCGCGCTGGCCCACCCGAGTCGGAACAGCGGCGCCCAGCTGCTGCGCCGGGGTTACAACTTCGTCGACGGCTCGGACGGCCTCGGGCGGCTCGACGCGGGCCTCTTCTTCATCGCCTACCAGCGCGATCCACGCCGCCAGTTCGTGCCCATCCAGACCCAGTTGGCACGGCACGATGTGATGAACGAATATCTGCGACACGTCTCCAGCGGGGTGTTCGCCTGCCCACCCGGGGTACGCGACGGTGGGGATCACTGGGGGCGTCGGCTGTTCGGCTGACTGTCGTCCGGATGGGCGACAGTCGGATCGGCCCGGCTTGCGGTGGCGCCGGGCGGCGCCGAAGGGGGATCATGGTGGCAGCCTGGCCCACGGCCCATCCGTGGCCAGGCACCGCAGCACGTGGCGCCGCCGCCGCGGACCGCGGACAGCCGGTTTTGACGGCGGCGCGAAGCGTTACCGGCGGACGCCGGTCCCACCGAACTGAATGAGGATGCAATATTAATCCCATGAGAGCCCGCGTACTGGTGGTCGACGACGACCCCGCGCTCGCCGAGATGCTCGGCATCGTGCTGCGCAGCGAGGGTTTCCTGCCCTCGTTTGTGGCGGACGGCGAGCGGGCGTTGGCCGCCTTTCGTGACAGCCGTCCCGATATCGTGCTGCTTGATCTGATGCTTCCCGGTATGAGCGGTATCGACGTGGCCCGGTCGATCCGGGCGGAGTCCGGCGTGCCCATCGTCATGCTGACCGCCAAGAGCGACACCGTGGACGTCGTGCTCGGCCTGGAGTCCGGCGCCGACGACTACGTGGTCAAGCCGTTCAAGCCCAAGGAGTTGGTGGCCCGAATGCGGGCCCGACTGCGCCGAGGCGAGGACGTGGCCCCCGAGATGCTCACCATCGGGCCGCCCGACAACCAGATCACCATCGACGTGCCCGCGCACACCGTGAGCCGCAACGACGAGGAGGTGAAGCTGACTCCGCTGGAGTTCGACCTGTTGGTCGCGCTCGCCCGCAAGCCACGTCAGGTCTTCACCCGCGAGGTGCTGCTCGAGCAGGTCTGGGGCTACCGGCACGCGGCCGACACCCGGCTGGTCAACGTGCACGTCCAGCGGTTGCGGGCCAAGATCGAGCCGGACCCGGAGCGACCGGAAATCATCCTCACCGTGCGGGGCGTGGGCTACAAGGCGGGGACCGGATAGCCTGGTCGCACTGTGTCGACCTCGCCGCCCCCACCCTCCCCGAGTACGGCTACCCACCGGCCCAGCGCCGGCGGGGAGTTCTGGCGTGCGTGGAGCGGGCGGGTCGCCCGGGTGGTGGGTCGGGCACACCAGACCTGGCGCCGCTCGCTCCAGGTCCGGGTCGTGACCATCACGCTCGTCGCGTCCAGCCTGCTGGTCGGCGGGTTCGCGTTCCTGATCGCTGACAAGATCACCACGATCCTGCTCGACAGCGCTCGCAGCGACGTCCGGCAGCGGGTGACCACCGGTGCCAGCTACGCGGCCAAGCAGGTGTCCTTCTACGGGCAGCCGCAGGAGGCGCAGCTCCAGGAGACCATCGACGGCACTGTCAACTACCTGGCCGGTGGCGACCCCCAGCAGACCAGCGGGGTGGTGGTGGCGATTCTCGCCGACGACTATCCCGCCGACATCCAGACGCGCACCTCCCCGTCGGCGAACGTCCAGCCGCTGATCAGCCCCGAGCTGCGGGCCGCGATCGCCGACGGCAAGGTGGCCAGCCAGATCCGCACCGGGCGACTCACCGGCGAGACCACCAAATACCTGGTCTACGGCTCGCCGGTGCCCACCCGCTTCGGCCAGATCGAGCTCTACTACCTGGTGCCGCTGGGCCGGCAGGACGTCACCGCCGCCGACGCCCGAGCCACAGTGGTGGCCACCGGGGTGGCGCTGGTGATCCTGCTCGGGTTGCTCGCGGCGCTTGTCACCCGGCTGGTGGTCAACCCGGTCCGGGTCGCCGCACGGACCGCCCAGCGGCTCTCCGCGGGCCTTCTCGACCAGCGGATGGTGGTCAACGGCGAGGACGACCTGGCCCTGCTCGCCGCGTCGTTCAACCAGATGGCCACCAACCTGCAACGGCAGATCCTGCGCCTGGAAGAGATGTCCCGGTTGCAGCGCCGTTTCACCTCGGACGTCTCCCACGAGCTGCGTACCCCGCTGACCACGGTTCGGATGGCCGCTGACCTGATCTTCGCCGAGCGCGACGAGTTCGACCCGGCGGTCGCCCGTAGCGCCGAACTGCTCCAAGCCGAACTGGACCGATTCGAGGAGCTGCTCACCGACCTGCTGGAGATCAGTCGGTTCGACGCGGGTTTCGCCATGCTGGATTCCGAGCCGACCGACCTGGTGCCGGTGGTGCACCGGGTGGTCGACCGGCTGGCCGGCCTGGCCGAGCGGGTGGGCGTACCCATCGAACTCGACCTGCCGGGCACTCCGGTGATCGCCGAGGTCGACCCGCGCCGGGTCGAGCGGGTGTTGCGCAACCTGGTCGGCAACGCTGTCGAGCACGGCGAGGCGCGCCCGGTGTTGATCACCCTCGGCATCGACGAGACCGCCGTGGCGATCACCGTCCGCGACCACGGTGTGGGGCTGAAGGTGGGCGAGGAGAAGTTGGTGTTCAACAGGTTCTGGCGGGCGGACCCGTCCCGGGCTCGGCAGACCGGTGGCACCGGGCTTGGCCTGTCGATCAGCCTGGAGGACGCGCGGCTGCACGGCGGCTGGCTGGAGGCGTGGGGTGCTCCCGGGCAGGGCGCGCAGTTCCGGCTCACCCTGCCGGCCCGCGCGGGCGACCGGCTGACCACCTCGCCGCTGCGGCTGGTGCCGGCCGACGCCGCGCTGCCGTTCGGGGGCCCGCGCGACGGCGGCCCACTGGCCATCGGTCCCGGCACCGGCGGGGCACTGGCGATCGGCCCGGCTCCGGCCGGGGACGGGCAGCGGACGGAGGTGCGCTCGTGAGACGGCCGACGCTGCTCCTCGGGGCCTTTGGTGTGCTGGTGCTGCTGGGCGCCGGCTGTAGCATCCCGGCGGCATCCGACGTGCGGGTGGACGGCAAGGGCGGTGCCGCGACCGAGGCCGGCGTGATCAGCCGGGGCAGTGAGCCACCGACGCGGACGGCCAGCGGGAGCGTCAACGAGACGTTCGTCCGCAACTTCCTGTCCGCCGCCGCCGGCGAGCCGGATCGGGCGTACGAGCGGGTCAAGGCGTTCATCGCCCCGGAGGACAAGATCCGCCTACAGGACAAGAAGGGCAGCGAGGTCGCGCTGAACGTGATCCGGCTGCGCGAGGCGGTCTACACCCTCAACACTGACTTGACCACGACCGTGAAGATCGCCGTGCAGCAGATAGGTGTGCTGCGGGCCAACGGCACCCTGGCCCCGCCGGTGGCGACCGAGACGGAGTACGAGTTCGGCGTGCGCAGCGCGTCGGTCAACGGCGGCATCAACGATGATCGGGCCGGCCTGTACATCATCAACCCGCCAAACGTGCTGCTGCTCAACGACACCGCCCTTCGACAATATTACCAGGACGAGACAATCTACTTCTGGAGTTCGGACCGCACCCGCCTCGTGCCCGACCAGCGCTACCGGCCGCAGGCGGTGCCGGTCGAGCGGCGGGTCAACGAGGTGGTGAAGTGGCTGGTCGGCGGTCCTTCCGACTGGCTGCGCCCGGCAGTCGTCGGGCTACCGGACCGCACCGAGCTGATCAACAACGCCACCGGCGGCAACGGTCGGTGGGAGGTCAACCTGGACATGTCCGGTGACGACCAGACCAGGATCGACCAGGTGATCACGCAGATCGCCTGGTCGTTGGGGGACCTGCCCGGCCAGCTGGAGTTGAAGATCCGCAACAACGCGCAACCCGTGGTGGACCTGGCCGAGCGACGAGAGTCCCAGACGCTCTACCCGCATGTCGCCAGCCCACAGCGGTACGGCGTGTACGACGGCGTGATCCACCCACTCGACTTCGAAGGCGAGCCCAGCGGCACGGTGCCGTTGGCGCCCGAGGCCAACCACAACGTCGTCTCGGCAAGCCTCGGGCTGGCCAAGGACCGGCGGATCCTCGCCGCGATGGTGGTCACCGGCACCAGCAAGAACCGGTACCGACTCGCCGTGGGCACGGGTGCCGATCCGGTCTCCGTGTTCAACCGCAGCGGTGCCGAGTACTCCTCGATCAGCCGGCCGGTCTGGCTGCGTACGGTCGACTCCCGCCCCGGCCGGGGCCTGGTGGTGGCCGACGGGCAGCTCTACCGGTTCGACGAGACGGCCCGGATGTTCCCGGTGCCGCTCAACCTGCCCTCCGCCGAGGTCACGGCGGTGGCCGCCGCGTTGGACGGCCAGCGGGTCGCGCTGATCGTCGGCGGCCGTCTCTACGTCGCCGCGGTCAACCTCGACGGCGCCGGGGTCTCCATCAGCCCGCCCCGAGAGCTGGTCACCTCGCTGACCAACCCCACGGCGGTCGACTGGGGCCGGGAGGATCAGCTGGTGGTGGCGGGATCGGTCGGCCAGCCGGCGATCTACGAGATCAGCGTCGACGGCGCCCTGGAGACGCCGTTGAGGACCGACCTCGGCGCCAAGGTCAACCACCTCACCGCGTACCCGAGCAACCGCGGCATGCGGGCCCCCACCGGGGCCTACATGTACGAGGCGAACGGGGTGGCCTACCGCAGCAGCCCGTTCGAACGGATCGAGCCCGGCCGGGTACGCGACATCGCCCCGGTGCCGGCCGGCGTGCGCCCGAGTAACCCGACGGCGCCGTTCTTCCTCTACTGACACGGTGAGTGGGCTCTGGGCGGACCTCGCCGACCTGGTGCTGCCCGCCGACTGCGCCGGTTGTCGGGAGCGCCGACCCGGCCTGCGGCACGGGGTCTGCCCCGCCTGCGTCGCGACGCTGGGCGAGTTGCGGCCACGGGCGGTCCGTCCCACCCCCGCCCCGCCGGGCCTGCCGTCCTGCGTCGCGCTCGGCCCGTACTCGGGTCCACTGCGTGAGGCCCTGCTGGCGTACAAGGAACACGGCCGACACGGGTTGGCCCGCCCGCTCGGCGCCCTGCTCGCCGAGGTCGTCGCGGTGGCCGTCGGCGGGGCTCGTCCGTTGGCGTTGGTTCCGGTCCCGGACACCGCGGCGGCGGCCCGGTCCCGCTATGGGGACCACCTCGACCGGCTGGCCCGGCACTGCGCGGCCCGGCTCAACCGGGGCGGTTGGGCGGTGCGGGTGCACCGTCCGCTGCGGGCGCTGCCCCGGCCCGACTCGGTCACCCTGGACAGCGCTGGGCGGGCCACGGCGGCCGAGGCGGCCTTCCAGCCCCGCTCGGCCGGACCGGTCCGGGCCGGTGCCGCGGGCGCGGCGCCGGTCGTGGTGCTGCTCGACGACATCGTCACCACCGGCGTCACCCTCGCCGCCGCGAGCAGGGTGCTGACCGCGACGGGATGGGCACCCAGCGTCGCGGCGGTGCTCGCGGCGACCGAGAAAAGACACCAGTCGTAACCCATCGTGTTTCCGTTTCACCCGTTGGTGTATGAGCTGCGAAAAATCCTGGGTCGTCTCGGCAACATGGGGTGACTGCCGGGCAAACAGGAGTTAGCGTTTCGCTGTCGGGGGTAGGAGGTCGTTCCAACCGCCCCTGGCGGTGAGAGGAGGCGTAGCCGTACCAACCGGTCGACGCCAGCGGGTCTCCCCACGGCGCGCGGCCGGGTAACCGGATCGAAGACCGTCCGAACAAGGGAGGTCACGTGGACATCGTGGTCAAGGGCCGAAACGTCGAAGTGCCGGACCATTACCGGGTACACGTAGCCGAGAAACTCGCGAAGATCGAACGCTACGACCACAAACTTATTCGCGTCGATGTCGAGCTGTTTCACGAGCGCAATCCGCGCCAAGCCGACCACTGCCAGCGGGTGGAGATCACCTGCGTTTCCCGGGGCCCGGTGATGCGGGCCGAGGCATGCACGAACGACTTCTACAGCGCGCTCGACGCGGCCATCGCGAAGCTCGACACCCGGCTGCGCCGGGCGGCCGACCGCCGCCGCGTACACCGGGGTCGGCACGCGCCGATCTCCGTCGCCGAAGCCACCGCGGGCCTGCCGGTCGCGGACCTGGTGCCCAGCGCGCTGAGCGCACCGAGCGACGGCGCCCGCGCCGGCACCGCCGTCGCGGAGCGGGTCGAAGAGGATCACGACGACCAGCCGTGGCACATCGCCCGGGAGAAGGTGCACCCGGCGGAGCCGATGACCATCGACGACGCGCTGTTCGAGATGGAACTTGTCGGCCACGACTTCTACCTTTTCCAGGACAAGGAGTCCGGCCGCCCCAGCGTCGTCTACCGGCGTCACGCGTACGACTACGGCATCATCTCCCTCGCCACTGACAGGTAGCCGACCCACGTCGATCATGGAGTTGTGGTGGGGAACGCCCACCACAACTCCATGATCTGTCAGCGGAGGTCGACGGGGAGCAGCGCGAAGGTCAGATCGTCCAGGCGGGCGCCGGCCAGCCCGGGCAGCCGGCCGCGCTGAACCGACTCGCGCCGAAAGCCGACCCGCTCCAGCACCCGGTGCGACGCGGTGTTGTCCGGCACCGTCCCGGCCGACAGCCGGGCGATACCGGCCGGGCCGAACGCCCAGGCCGCGAGCAACCGGACCGCCCGCGTCGCGTACCCCCGGCCGCGCCACTCGGGCAGCAACGCGTAGCCGACCGACGCCTCGCCAGCGGCCACATCGGTGTACGACAAGCCGCAACTGCCCACCGGCTCCCCGCTGGCCACGTCCGTGATCAGCAGCCGGGCGATCTCGCCGGTCAGCCATCCGCTCTGCGCCAGTCGACAACGCCGCTCCATCGCCTCGCGCGTCGGCGGCACCGGCGGCGCCTGGTTGGCCACCACCTCGGGTCGGCTGTGCAGCCGGTACATCAGCGCCGCGTCGTCCGGCGCGAGCGGGCGCAGCGCCACCACCTGATCGGTGAGCACCCCTGCGGGCAGGTCGGGCAGCAGCCGGGTGGCCGGGCCGGGCGGATCACCGTCGACGCGTACCCAGGCCAGCAGATCGTGCCGGCCCGCGTCGCGGGACGCGCCGGCCGACCGGCGCAGACCCTCGTAGCGGAAGCCGGCGGCCAGCGCGACCCGTTGGCTCGGGCCGTTGTCCGGTTCGGTGAGCAGCTCCAGTCGGGCCGTCCCGGTGGCGAACGCGTGCTCGCTCAGCGCGCGAGTCGCCGCCGTGGCCAGTCCGCGTCCGCGCGCCGCCGGCCGCATCCAGTAGCCGATCTCCAGCTGACCTCGGGCGGGCACCGGGTTGTTCAGCCCCACGGCACCGAGCAGCCGATCGGTGGCGGGGTCCGCGACGGCGTACGCCGCGCCGCCGCCGGTCCAGGCCGCCGGGGCGCCGACGCCGATCCACCACCGGGCATCGGTCTCGGTGTACGGCATCGGCAGGTTCGACACGAACCGTTGAGTCAGCGGATCCGCGCACCCGTCCACCACGTCGGCGCTGTCCTCCGCGCGAAACGGGCGCAGCCGCACCCCGTACGCCTCGACCACCGGCAGCGGAGTCATCCCAGATCCTTGGCGATAAGCGCCCCGACCCACACGTCCACCCGTTCGCCCCGGTGCTGCACACCGCCCCGAGCGGTCCCCTCGAACAGGAAGCCCGCCTTCTCCGCCGCGCGGCGGGAGGCGGTGTTGCCCACATTCGCCTTCCACTCGATCCGAGCCAGGCCCAACGTGCTGAAGCCCCAGGCGCTGAGCGCGACCAACGCGGCGGACAGATAGCCCCGGCCCCGGGCCGCCGGTGCGGTCATGAAGCCGACGTCGGCCACCAGCGCGTCGGTGGGGGAGATTCGCAGGTCGAGCGAGCCCACGTACCGGTCGTCGGAATCGGCGATCACGAAGCCGGCGGCGTCCCCCCGAGCCCAGGCGTCCCGGTTGTGGGCCTGGTAACCCTGCGCGTCGGCGCGCTCGTACGGGTCCGGCACCGTCGTCCAGCGGATCGACTCCGGGTCCTGGCAGGTCTGCACCACGGCGTCCAGGTCCTGCTCCTCCATGGGCCGCAGAAGCAGCTCGGCGGCCCCGGTCGTGGCGAACAGAACGGGCTGCGAGCGGCCGAAGACGGCGGCCCGCCGGGCGGCGAGGGTGCCCGGACCGGCCGGACCGGTCGACCCGACGGCGGGCACCTCGCCGGGCAGCAGCGAGCCGATCCAGCCGTCCGTGCCGCCGTGCGGCGCCGGCTTGGGCAGCCGCAGCCGGCCGTCGATCCGGAAACCGGCCCGGAGGGCCACCAGCCGGGAGGCGTGGTTGCCCACCTCGGCCTGCCAGATGAGCCGGCGCAGCCCGAGGGTGTCGAAGGACCAGCGGGCGACCGCCCGGGTGGCCCGGACCATCACTCCCCGACCACGCGCCCAGGGCGCCGTCCAGTAGCCGATCTCGCCGGTGCGGTCGTTGCCGATGGAGATCAGGCCGTTTGCGCCAAGCAGCTCGCCGGTGCCCGGGTCACACACAGCGAACGGTGCCCCGGTGCCCTCGGCCCACGACTTCCTGCTCATCTCGGTGACAAATCCGTGCGCGTGTTCCGGCCGGTACGGGCGCGGTACGGTGGTCCAGCGCTGAATGTCCGGGTCCTGGCAGGCTCGGTGCACGGCCTCGGCATCCGACTCGCGCCAGGGCCGCAGCAGCACGCCGTCCTCGATGATCTCCACGGGCTCCACTCGTGCATCCTGCCGCAGCGTTCGCCGACGGCGTAACCGGATAACGTTTGGGGCGAGCGCAGGACGCGAGTTATGTCGGGTTCGGCGGGGTCGAGCACCGCCACCAGTGACCATCGCGCCGATGGAGCGCCTACGATGGTTCGAGACTGTCTAGGGGAGCGTTGATCCGTGTCGATTCTGGAAAAGGTCCTTAACGCGGGCGAGGGCCGCATGGTGCGCCGGCTCAAGGCCATCGCCAATGCCGTCAGCTCGATCGAGGACGACTACGTCAACCTCACCGACGAGGAACTGGCCGGCATGACCGAACAGTTCCGGGAGCGGCTCGACGAGGGTGAAAGCCTTGATGACCTGCTGCCGGAAGCGTTCGCGGTGGCCCGCGAGGCGGCCGCCAGGGTGCTCGGCCAGCGCCCGTACGACGTCCAGGTGATGGGCGGCGCGGCGCTGCACTTCGGCAACATCGCCGAGATGAAGACCGGTGAGGGTAAGACGCTGACCTCGGTCATGGCCGTCTACCTCAACGCGCTCTCCGGCAAGGGCGTCCACGTGATCACGGTCAACGACTACCTCGCCCAGCGTGACGCGGCGTGGATGGGTCGGGTGCACGAGTTCCTCGGGCTGACCGTCGGCGTGGTGCTGCCCAACCGGCCGGCCACCGAGCACAAGGCCGCCTACGAGTGCGACATCACGTACGGCACCAACAACGAGTTCGGCTTCGACTACCTGCGCGACAACATGGCCTGGTCGAAGGACGAGCTGGTCCAGCGCGGGCACAACTTCGCGGTGGTCGACGAGGTCGACTCCATCCTGATCGACGAGGCCCGCACCCCGCTGATCATCTCCGGCCCGGCCGAGCACTCCGCCCGCTGGTACGGCGAGTTCGCCGGTGTGGTGGCCCGGCTCCAGGCCGGCACCGACGGCGAGGGCGACTACGAGGTCGACCACTCCAAGCGCACCATCGCGGTGACCGAGCGGGGTGTCGCCAAGGTCGAGGACCGGCTCGGCATCGACAACCTCTACGAGTCGGTCAACACCCCGCTGGTCGGCTACCTCAACAACGCCATCAAGGCCAAGGAGCTCTACAAGCGCGACAAGGACTACATCGTCAGCGACGGTGAGGTCCTGATCGTCGACGAGTTCACCGGTCGCATCCTGCACGGCCGTCGCTACAACGAGGGCATGCACCAGGCGATCGAGGCCAAGGAGGGGGTGGAGATCAAGCAGGAGAACCAGACCCTGGCCACCATCACCCTCCAGAACTACTTCCGCCTCTACGAGAAGCTGTCCGGGATGACCGGTACGGCGCAGACCGAGGCGAGCGAGTTCAACAAGGTCTACAAGGTCGGCGTCGTGACGATCCCGACCCACCGCCCGATGGTTCGCGAGGACCGGCCCGACGTCATCTACAAGACGGAAAAGGCCAAGTTCAACGCCGTCATCGAGGACATCGCCGAGCGGCACCAGCTGGGCCAGCCGGTGCTGGTGGGCACCGTCTCGGTGGAAAACTCCGAGATCCTCTCCCAGCTGTTGCGCCGCCGCGGCATCCCGCACAACGTGCTGAACGCCAAGTTCCACGCGCGGGAGGCCGAGATCGTCGCCCAGGCAGGGCGTAAGGGCGCGGTCACCGTGGCGACCAACATGGCCGGCCGTGGCACCGACATCCTGCTCGGCGGCAACCCTGAGTTCCTCGCCGCGAACGAGCTGCGCCAGCGCGGCCTCGACCCGCTGGAGAACGAGGAAGAGTACGCCAAGGCGATGGAGGAGGTCCTTCCCACCTGGAAGCAGGCCTGCGACGCCGAGGCGGACGAGGTCTCCGCCGCCGGTGGCCTCTACGTGCTGGGCACCGAGCGGCACGAGTCCCGGCGGATCGACAACCAGCTGCGCGGTCGCGCCGGTCGGCAGGGTGACCCGGGCGAGTCCCGTTTCTACCTGTCCCTGCAGGACGAGCTGATGCGGCGCTTCCGGGCCGGGGCCGTCGAGGCGGTGATGGAGCGCTTCAACATCCCGGAGGACGTGCCCATCGAGTCGAAGATGGTCACCCGGCAGATCAAGAGCGCCCAGGCCCAGATCGAGGGCCAGAACGCCGAGATCCGCAAGAACGTCCTCAAGTACGACGAGGTGCTCAACAAGCAGCGCCAGGTCGTCTACGCCGAGCGGCTCCGGGTGCTCAACGGTGAGGACCTCTCCGACCAGGTCCGCAACATGATCGACGACACCGTCGAGGCGTACGTGCGGGGTGCCACCTCCGACGGCTACGGCGAAGACTGGGACCTTGAGCAGCTGTGGTCCAGCCTCAAGCAGCTCTACCCGGTCGGCGTGACGATCGAGGAGTTGGAGGAGGAGGCCGGCGGCTCCCGGGCCGGCATGGACGCCGACTTCCTGGTCGCCCGCCTCAAGGACGACGCCAACGCCGCGTACGACAGGCGTGAGGAGCAGCTCGGCACCGAGGGCGTGCGCCAACTCGAGCGCATGGTGTTGCTCCAGGTCATCGACCGCAAGTGGCGCGAGCACCTCTACGAGATGGACTACCTCCAGGAGGGCATCAACCTCCGGGCGTACGCCCAGCGCGACCCGGTGGTGGAATACCAGCGCGAGGGCTTCGACATGTTCGCCACCATGATGGAGGGCATCAAGGAGGAGACCGTCGGTTTCCTCTACAACGTCGACGTCCAGGTGACCGAACCGGAGCCGGAGGCGGGGGCCGACGAGGTCACGCTGCTCGACAAGCCGGTGGAGATCCGGGCCAAGGGCCTCAACCAGGCACCGCGCCGGCAGGGCCTGCAATACTCCGCGCCCACAATCGACGGTGAGGCCAGCCCCGGCGCGGTCGCCGTGGAGCAGGCCGAGCAGCAGGCTCCGGCGCTCGGTGTGGGTCGACCGGCCCCGGGTGCCCCCGCGGCGCCGGGGCAGAGCGCGCCGTCCGCTCCGCAGCGGCCGGCATCCGGGCTGCGCGGCCCGGCTGTTCCGTCGGCCGCCGCCCGTCGGCCAGCACCGAACCAGGCGGAGGCGAGCAACGGCCCGTCCCGCAACGCGCCGTGCCCGTGTGGCTCGGGCCGCAAGTACAAGCGCTGCCACGGCGCCCCCAACGGCGGCAACTGATCCACAGCAGCCGCACCGACAGCGTCTGACCGACGGGTCCCGGCCTACCCAGGCCGGGGCCTGTCGCTGTCGTTGAGCCCCGCCGACGACCGGGGCAGGTGTGTCAGAGCACGTGGAGGTCAGTGCATAGCCAGCGGCCCCGGCGATGCTCGAGGCGCAGTGCCATCGCCCAGCTTCGACCACCCGCGCCGGTGAGGACGGCTGCCGCCTCGACCGCGGTCTCCCGAGGCTCGCAGACGCGCAGGCGTAGCAGCCGGACCAGTGGCCGGCCGTTGCGGCGGCGGGAGGTACCGGCCCGGCCGGATGCGCGGGCCAGTTCGGTCAGCAGGTCGCCCGCCCGGGCCGGGTCGAGCAGCGCTCGCACCTGGGTTGGCGAACGGTAGCCGTTGACCACCTCCAGGCAGGTGCCGACGAATCGGTGCGCGGCTCGGGTGGTTTCCGGAGCGGTCGCCGACGGTAACGAGGCGACCTGGCGGATGGTGGTGGACCGGGTGGGCACCGGACGCAGGACTGCCCGCCGCTCCGGCGGCCGGACCGGGCTGGGGCGGGTGGAGGCGAACAGGTCGAGGGCGAGTTGACCTTCGGTCGGTGCCGGCCAGTACGACCCGTCGGTCTCGTCAACGTACGGCGGGTCGAAGGGCGGGACGGGGCGCAGCCGCACGGATGGTCGGGAAGGACCGGGTCGCGCTCCGCTCATCGCAGCCTCCTTGATCTTGCGTTTGCCTTCGTTTGGCTCCGACAAACTCGATTCTGAGCGACAGAGCGGCCTCGGTCAATGGCTTCGTGGCGGCCTCGGCCGACAAATCTCATGATCCACTCGGGTTCCTTGACAACGCGGTATCCCAGCGCCCCCGATACCCCGACTTCCGCAAAACCGAGTCGATCACGCCGCCGGCGGGCCGGCGGTCGGTCCGGCCGAGCAGGTCGGGTAGGCCGCGCAGGTGGGCTTGCTAGTCGGGGTCGCGGTCGACGAGCGGATTGCTCTGCACCCAGTCCGCAGTCTCGTCGTATTTACGCGCTATGTACTCTTCCAGGCGGGCGCGCTCGACGCGCCACTGGCCGCGTCCGCCGATCTTGATCGCCGGCAGTTCGCCGCTGCGCACCATGTGGTAGACCTGCGAGTCCGACACGTTGAGCTCGGTGGCCACGTCGGAGAGCAGCAGGAACCTCGGCTCCACAGGAAACTCCCGGTGTTGATGTCGTTTGGCTTAGTTTGCCACCGACAGCTCCGGCCGCCCAGCACCGGACCGGCTCGGTGACAGGCCGACCGTACGGGACACACCGGCTGGGAGCTTCCTCCGGCCGGAGGCGGGGTGTATGACGGTCACGGCGTGCGGCATGATCTGCGCCCGTGCCGGCGGCCGCCGGTGGAGGACGACGCGGGGAGACGACCGGTGACCGACGAGATTGTCCGGGTGTACGTGCCGGCGACCGTACCGATGCTGGCCCGGCTGCGTGAGGAGGGGCTGGCCGCCGACCAGGCGCACGCCGTGACTCCGGCGCTGCGCGAGTGGTACGCCGAGGGTGACGAGGAGGAGTTGGAGTACGTCGCCTTCACCCGGGCTGCTCAGGACGCCCTGCACCTGCTCCGGGCCGACCCGACCGCTCCCCGCCGACGTGTCGTCGTCTCGGTCGACCTGCCGTCGGCAGCGATCGGTCGTGGCGACGGTGAGCTGGGCTCCAGCACTGTGACGTTGGCCGACGCCGTGCCGGTGGGCGCCGTCGCGGCCATCCACGTGGATAGCGCGGACGCGGCCGAGGCGATCGGCGCGGCGGCCGACGTGGTGGCCGAGGCGGCTGCTGGTGACCCGGACGCCCAGTTCATTGTCGACGGCGCCGAGGACCACGAGCTGGAGTGGTACGACGTGACGGAGCTGGACCAACTGCTACGCGCGACCGACTGAGCCGCACACCGAGCACGGTTCAGCGTCAGCGGGCCGGGTCCGCCTTCGCGGGGTCCGCGTCGGACGTCTCAGCCGCGTCGCCGTCGAATGTCTCGGCCGGGTCGGCGTCGAACGCCTTGGCGTAGCCCGGCTTGTCGTCCGCCGGGTCGACCTGGTCCGGGACGGGCCTCGGGCTTTCGGGCGGTTCGTCGTCGTCGGCGTGGGCTGGGCTGAGCGTGCGGCCGAACGCGATGAGCGCGGTCAGTGCCCCCACGAAGAGCACCCAGATGCCGTTGTCCACCCGCGAGGTGCCCAGCGAGGTCTGCGCCACGGCGTCCGCCTCGCTGAGCGCGCTGGCGAGGTCGAGCAACGACCGGCCGCCGATCCGGATGATCACCTCGGCGAGCAGCAGGAGGAGGCCCGGGCCGGCGCCGGCGAGCAGGTACGCCGGCCAGCGCAGCGCCGGAGCCGTGGGGTCGCGGCGGACGGCTCGACGCCGTGCCCAGGTCAGGTAGCCGAAGGCCAGTAGCCCGGCGAGCAGCCCGGCGACGAGCGATTCGGTGCGGGACACCCACTTGGCGGCGCTGATCAGCGATTGTTGGCTGTCGCCGGCGCCGAAGAGGTCGAACAGCGGGTCCCGGGCGCGGCTGAACGCGACCACGAAGATCAGCGTGCCCAGCGCGGCGGTGACCACCGCGCCGATAGCGGGGGCGGTCCGCGCACCGGCCAGCGCGCCTCCGATGATCGCCGCGGCCGCCGTGGTGCCGGCGATCACGTTGGTGGTGGACGTGTCGAAGTAGGTGAGGTTGATGGCCAGCGCGGCGGCGAGCCCGACCAGCATTCCGCCGCCGATCGCCCCGGCGAAGCGCAGGGTGGCCCAGTCGCCGTACCGGCGGGTCAGCAGGTTGCCACCGGCCAGCGCGACGGCCGCCCCGGCCACCAGCGCGGCCGAGATGACGCCGGGCAGGGCGAACGCGGAGAGGCTGATCGCTGTGACTCCGGCCGCCGCCGAGGTGATGGCCTCCCGGGTGGACCAGAGCATGGCGGCCAGCCACCCGAGCGCCAGCAGCGCGAGCACCGCGGCGCCGGGCGCGGGCAGCGGCCGACTGCCGGCACTGGCCGCGTCGGCCGCCGGCTCGTTCGACTCGGCGGCCGGGACGCGGCCGGGCTGCTTGGCCGCCGGGACGCGGCCGGGCTGCTTGGTCATCGTCTCCCCTTCGCGGCGGCAGGTCACCGACCATTCAGGGTACGCGGGCCCGCTGGGCTGCCTGTCGCCCCGGGACGGTGGGACGGATCGAGACCGGTCGGTAAGGGGAGGAGGGGTGGGGCGGTCCTTGGTGCAGGGCGGTGGCCGAGGTGGGTCGCGCGGCCCGTCGTGGGAGAATCACGGGAGGTCCCGCCGCTGCTCGGCCTCCCGTGCGGCGTCCGGTGTCCGGCCATCCGGTCGGTGCCCGCGGGTCCGGTTTCGCCACTGCTGTCGAGATCGCCAGGAGCCTTGATGGATGCCGTGTTCTCCGTTCCCGAGCCGCGCAACGAGCCGGTTCGCAACTACGAGCCGGGCAGCCCCGACCGGGACCGGCTCCAGCGGCGGCTGACCGAGCTCGCCGCCGAGCGCATCGACCTGCCGATGACCATCGGTGGTGAGCAGCGGATGGCCGGCGGTGAGCCGATCAACGTGGTGCAGCCGCACAAGCACGCCCACGTGCTGGGTGTGACCGCGCACGCCACCCACGACGACGCGCGCGCCGCCACCAGGGCGGCCAAGGACGCCGCGCCGATGTGGCGGGCCCTGCCCTTCGAGGAGCGTGCCGCGATCTTCCTGCGTGCCGCAGAGCTGCTCGCCGGTCCCTGGCGCGACACCCTCAACGCCGCCACCATGCTCGGCCAGTCGAAGACCGCGATCCAGGCGGAGATCGACGCGGCGTGCGAGTTCATCGACTTCCTGCGGTTCAACGTGCACTTCGCGCGCCGCCTGCTCGAGGAGCAGCCGGCGTCCTCGCCCGGCGTGTGGAACCGCTTCGACCACCGCCCGCTGGAGGGCTTCGTCTACGCGGTCACCCCGTTCAACTTCACCGCCATCGCCGGCAACCTGCCGTCGGCGCCGGCCCTGCTGGGCAACACGGTGGTCTGGAAGCCGGGCCCGACCCAGCAGTTCGCCGCGCACTTCACCATGCGGCTGTTCGAGGCCGCCGGCCTGCCGCCCGGCGTGATCAACATGGTCACCGGCCGGGGCGAGGAGGTCTCCGACGTGGTGCTCGCCGACCCGGATCTGGCCGGCATCCACTTCACCGGTTCGACAAAGGTCTTCCAGCAGTTGTGGCGGACCGTGGGCGACAACATCTCCCGTTACCGTGGCTACCCGCGCCTGGTCGGCGAGACCGGCGGCAAGGACTTCGTCGTCGCGCACACCAGTGCCGACGTGGACGCTCTGCACACCGCGCTGATCCGTGGCGCGTACGAGTACCAGGGCCAGAAGTGCTCGGCGGCCTCGCGGGCGTACGTGCCGCGCTCGATCTGGGAGGGTGGGCTGCGTGACCGGCTGGCCGCCACCGCGGACTCGCTGACCTACGGTGACGTGACCGACTTCGGCAACTTCGGTGGCGCCGTGATCGACGACAAGGCGTTCGCCCGGCACACCGCCGCGCTGGAGCTGATCGCCGGTGACGACAGCTGCCGGGTGCTGGCCGGTGGCACCGCCGACGACTCGGTCGGCTACTTCGTGCGACCGACGCTCTTCGAGTGCGGCGACGCCGCCCACGAGACCTTCACCACCGAATACTTCGGGCCGATCCTGGGCGTGCACGTGTTCGACGACGCCCGTTTCGACGAGGTGGTCGCTCAGGCGGAGTCGATCGCCCCGTACGCGCTGACCGGCTCGGTGTTCGCCACCGACCGCCGGGTCGTCGAGTCGGTCGGCGAGCGTATGCGGTACGCGGCCGGCAACTTCTACATCAACGACAAGCCGACCGGCGCGGTGGTCGGGCAGCAGCCCTTCGGTGGCGCCCGCGCCAGCGGCACCAACGACAAGGCCGGCTCCTGGCTCAACCTGGTCCGCTGGGTCTCCCCGCGGACGATCAAGGAGACCTTCGTGCCGCCGACCGACCACACGTACCCCCACATGGGCTGACCGGCGACGACCCGCCGGCGGCGCCGCGTGGCGCCGCCGGCGGACGCCCGGAATGACCCTATCCATCGATAGTCCTCAACGGACAGTCTGTCGCCGACAGTGCACTTAGGAAGTCCTGTTGGGTGGCAAACCGGCAAATCCTGGACGCCGGGTGCGCAAAGTGGCAGCGTAGTGGGCATGGCGGATTCCGGAGTCAACCCTACGGCGGCGGCCCTGCTCGGCCTCCTCCACGAGGGCCCGATGACAGGCGGTCAGTTGATGGCCGCCGCTGAGCGCCGTCTGGCGCCGTACTGGTCGATGACCCGCAGTCAGGTGTACCGCGAGTTGCCGGTGCTGGCTGAGCGGGGTTTTGTGCGGCTCGGCAAGCCGGGCCCGCGCATGAGCCAGCCGTACGCACTCACCGCCAGCGGAAAACGGACGTTTTCCCGCTGGCTCGCGGAGAACCCGGGGCGGGACACCATCCGCAACCCGATAGCGCTGCGGATGGCCTTTGGCAACCTGCACTCCGCCAGCCAGCTGAAGGGCCTGTACGCCTCGGCGAACGAATACCACACCGAGGCCCTCGCCCAGGTCCGGGAGCAGGTGAAGAACGCCAAACGGGACGGCGAGACGTACGACGCCAGCGCGCTGGAGTTCGCCGTCGCCTACCACCGGGCGGCCCTGTCGTGGTTGAAGTCCGCCCCCGTCGGGTGACGATCAGCGGGTCCACGGACACGGACCGAGCTGAGCAGGCTGCGGCACAGTACGCTTATCTGTCGTGACCGCTGCCGATTACGCCGAACAGCTCAAGGAACTCGACGCGACCCTGCGAAACATCGAGGCCGTCCTCAACATCGACCGTCTCCACGAGGACAAGGCCCGCCTTGAGCAGGAGGCCTCCGCCCCCGACCTGTGGGACGACCAGGCCAAGGCCCAGCAGGTGACCTCGCAGCTGTCGTACGTCAACGGCGAGATCAGCAAGCTGGGCAGCCTGCGTTCCGGCCTCGACGACGCCCAGGTGCTGCTCGAGCTGGCCGAGGCTGAGGCCGACCCGGGTGTGTTGACCGAGGTCGAGTCGGAGATCACCGGGTTGACCAAGGCCATCCAGGAGATGGAGGTCCGCACCCTGCTCTCCGGCGAGTACGACTCCCGGGAGGCGCTGGTCGCCATCCGGGCCGGCGCCGGTGGCGTGGACGCCGCGGACTTCGCCGAGATGCTGCTGCGGATGTACCTGCGCTGGGCGGAGCGGCACGGCTACCCGACCGAGGTCTACGAGACCTCGTACGCCGAGGAGGCGGGCCTGAAGTCGGCCACCTTCGCGGTCAAGGTGCCGTACGCGTACGGCACGCTCAGCGTCGAGTCGGGCACGCACCGGCTGGTCCGGATCAGCCCGTTCGACAACCAGGGTCGTCGGCAGACCAGCTTCGCCGGCGTCGAGGTCCTGCCCGTCACCGAGCAGACCGACCACATCGACATCCCGGAGAACGAGGTACGGGTCGACGTCTACCGCTCCTCCGGCCCGGGTGGGCAGAGCGTCAACACCACCGACTCGGCCGTGCGGCTGACGCACGTCCCGACCGGCATCGTGGTGACCTGTCAGAACGAGAAGTCCCAACTGCAGAACAAGGCCTCCGCGCTGCGGGTGCTCCAGGCCCGGCTGCTGGAGCGTAAGCGCCAGGAGGAGCAGGCCAAGCTCGAAGGGCTCAAGGAGAACGCGGCGGGCTCGTGGGGCGACCAGATGCGCTCCTACGTCCTGCACCCCTATCAGATGGTGAAGGATCTCCGAACCGAGCAGGAGACCGGCAATCCGAGCGCGGTCTTCGACGGCGATTTGGACGGCTTCATCGAGGCGGGCATCCGTTGGCGCAAGCAGCGGCAGCTCGCCGGCGACGGTGCGTGACGGCGCGCGGGCGGAGCGCGTCGTCGATCTCCAGGTAGGAGCCTGATTCGACGACTCGTGCCGGATCGGCGGGGCGTGGGGCTTGGCTCAGTTGTTACACCGCGTAGACTCACCACCCGTGATTCAGCTTGAGCAAGTGACGAAGACGTACCCGAAGGCGTCCCGGCCTTCGCTCGACAACGTGTCCGTCTCGATCGAGAAGGGCGAGTTCGTCTTCTTCATCGGTCCATCCGGCTCCGGCAAGTCCACGATCATCAAAATGCTGCTGCACGAGGTGGCCCCCAACAAGGGGCGCGTCGTCGTCAACGGCAAGGACGTCACGTCGATGCGCTCCTGGAAGCGACCCCACTTCCGGCGTTCGATCGGCTGTGTGTTCCAGGACTTCCGGCTGCTGCCCAACCGCACCGCCTACGAGAACGTGGCGTTCGCCCTCGAGGTGATCGGCAAGACGAAGGCGGTTGCCCGCCGGGTCGTGCCGGAGGTGCTGGAGCTGGTCGGGCTCGGTGGCAAGGAGCACCGCTACCCGCACGAGCTGTCCGGTGGTGAGCAGCAGCGGGTCGCCGTCGCCCGGGCGTTCGTGAACCGTCCGCTGATCCTGCTGGCGGACGAGCCCACCGGAAACCTGGACCCGGACACCTCGATCGAGATCATGCGTCTGCTGGACCGGATCAATCGCACCGGCACGACCGTCGTGATGGTCACCCACGACTCCAACATCGTGAACCAGATGCGCCGCCGCGTCGTTGAGATTGAGAGCGGTCGCATCGTGCGTGACCAGGCCCGCGGCGTCTACGGGTGAGCCGGCGCTCCACCCCTGCGCAGCCTGACGACGAACACCTCATGCCGGAGACCCGGAGGAAATCCCGATGCGGTTGAAATACGTCCTGTCCGAGGTACTGGTCGGACTGTGGCGCAACGTGACCATGTCCATCGCGATGATCATCACGATGGCGGTTTCGCTGACCATGCTCGGCGCCAGCGGTCTCATGTACCGCCAGGTCGACGACATGAAGGACCTCTACTACAAGAACATCCAGGTCTCGATCTTCATGAAGCAGGAGGTGAGCGAGCAGCAGCGCACCGACCTGGACGGCAAGCTGAAGAGCGACCCCCTGGTCAAGGAAGTCATCTACGTCGACAAGGCCCAGGCGTACGAGCGCTTCAAGGCGATGTACCAGGACGCGCCGGACCTGGTCAACGCCGTCAAGCCGGACCAGCTGCCCGAGTCGTTCCGGCTCACACTGAACAACCCGGAGCAGTACAAGAACATCTACGACCAGTACAAGGACACCGAGGGTGTCGAGGAGATCGTCGACCAGAGTCGACTGCTCGACAAGATCTTCAACATCCTCACCGCGATCCAGAACATCGCCCTGGCCGCCGCCGTCGTGATGGCGGTCGCCGCCCTGCTGCTTGTCGCGAACACCATCCAGGTGGCCGCGTACAGCAAGCGGCGTGAGGTGGCCGTCATGAAGCTGGTCGGCGCGTCCAACTGGTTCATCCAGGCGCCGTTCGTGCTGGAGGCCGTGGTGGCCGGCCTGATCGGTTCGCTGCTGGGTCTGGCCGCCCTGGTCGCGGCGAAGTATCTGCTCTTCGACGGGGCGTTGAGCGCTCTGGAAGGTCTTCTCTCGCCGATCACCTGGGGCGACATCCTGTTCATCTTCCCGTTGATGGCTGGCGTCGGTGGTCTGGTCAGCGCGGGCACCGCCTGGATCACCCTGCGCTTCTACCTGCGGGTCTAGGCACCGTACGGGTCGTCCCGTCGTCGCCCGGGGACCCTCCCGCAGCCGGAAATAAACGGCGCGGGAGGGTCCTTGTCATTCGGGTAGCATGATCGGTTGTCCGGCCGGGGTGAACCCGGCCGCGGACGAAGGAGAGGGGGTGGCACCGATGCCACGGGAAAAGGGGCGCAAGGTGGTCGCCTCCAACAAGAAGGCGCGCCACGACTACGCCATCCTCGACACGTACGAGGCGGGCATGGCGCTGACCGGCACCGAGGTCAAGTCGCTGCGGGCCGGGCGGGCGTCGCTTGTCGACGCGTTCGCGCAGGAACGTGACGGCGAGTTGTACCTGCACTCGATGCACATCCCGGAGTACACCCAGGGCACCTGGACCAACCACGAGCCCCGGCGTACCCGCAAGCTGCTGCTCAACCGGGTCGAGATCGACAAGCTCCTCGGCAAGACCCGTGAGGGCGGTTTCACAATCGTCCCGTTGCAGGTCTACTTCTCGGACGGCTGGGCCAAGGTCGAGATCGCCCTGGCCAAGGGCAAGAAGTCGTACGACAAGCGTCAGGACCTCGCCAAGCGCGATGCGGACCGGGAGATCGCCCGGGTTTCCGGTCGACGAGGCAAGGGGATGGACGACTAGTTCATCCTGTTTGTCCGGGTCGGTGTGTCGGCCCGGGGCTCGGGATGAAAGCTGTTGCGCCAGGCGTTAGTCTTGTCAGTGCCGCCACATCGGCGGTCTGTCGAGGGGGTGACTGGTTTCGACTTCGTACGCAGCGACAGGGGAAGCGAGCCGAGGAAGCCGACGTCGTCTCGAGAATCGGTCGTCGGAACTTTATAAGCGCCAATAACAATCGCGCTGACTTCGCTCTCGCCGCCTGAGGCGAGTAGCTAAGTCTGTCGGTCTGGGAACGCCTTCGTCCCAGTAGCCGGCATCAGCTAGGAGGCTGGCCAACCGGACCCGGTCGCGGGGTCCGTGCGGCGAGATTAATCAGCGACTGGGCCCGTCACACCAACTTGCTCGCGTGAGCGGTGGGGCCGAGTAGAGGCACAGCGAGCTGCGCTCGGAGAAGCCCTGACAAACCGGCGAAGGACCCGGGTTCGATTCCCGGCACCTCCACCACCTCGAACGAAGCGCCCCGGCCCACCAGCCGGGGCGCTTCGTTGTGTCGGGAGGGTCTTACGCTGCCCCCTGTGACCAACCAGGAGCTACGCCTGTCGGTCGGCGCGTCGCCCGGCCAGCGCGTCGCGGCGGTGGTGGCGGGCGTCCTCCTCGCGGCCGTCGGCGCGGCATTCGTGGCGTTGCCGCTCTTCGCCGACGGGCTGCTGCGCCGGCTGACCGGCCCGGGCGACGCGTTCGCCTCCTATGAGGAGGCTCGCGACCTGCCACCGGGGTTGCTGCCGTCCGGGCTACGGGACTCCGCTGACCCGAACCAGCCCGGTCCCAGCCCGTTCATCGGCCTGTGCGGCCTGCCCTTCGTCCTGCTCGGCCTCTACCTGGTGCTGCGGGTGCTCCGTACGGCAGCCTGGCTGGACGGCAGCCGAGTGCGCGTACGCGGTGCGCTGCGCACCCGCACCGTCGACCTCGCCACCGCCCGGGTCGAGTCGGGCGCGGTGTCATACCGCGAGGCGGACGACGATGGTCCGGCCGGTGGACCGCAGGTGCGGGCAATCCTCGTGACCGACCCGGGGAGTACGCGGGGAGTCACCATCCCACTGCGCGGCATGGGGCTGCCCAGCCTGCCGCCGTCCGAGCTGCGGGCGCTGGCCGAGGCGATCACGACGGCTCGACCGGGCGACGGGCGGGACGGTGACGCGCACGCCGTGGTCGACCACCTGCACCGCATGGCGGAGCGCCCGTCGACCGACTGACGCGGCTGCACGGCGTCCTGGGCCGGATCAGTGCGGCTGGTGGGGTCAGTGGGTGCAACGGGGCAGATGAGGCGATCCAGGACCCTGGACAGGGCGGGCCGGGCAGGCTCACCATCGCGGTATGGGGTAGCAGCGCCGCGCGGGAGGTGCCATGGTCACCGGTCCGGTCCAGCAGCCGTCAGTCGTCGCCCGACCACGCGTCGCGCATCCGGCGGGGCTCCCCGCCGACCCACACTCCATCGGTCTACCCGGCGAGCCGCGCCCGGCCGGCCTCGCCGGTGACGTGCACGCCCTCGGCCGGGCCGTCTCCGTCACCACCGGGCCGCGCTGGCGCGAAGACGTCCTCCTTCGGCTGCGTCCGGTGCGCCAGGGCTTCGCCGAGCACGTCCGGGTCACCGAAGGACCCAGCGGCCTCTACCGGGAGTTGCTCACCCAGTCGCCGCGACTGGACCACGGCGTGCGGCTGCTGACCCGGGAGCACGCGGCGATCGTCGCCGCGATCCTGGCGGTCCAGCAGATCGCCGAGCGGTCCGAGGCGCCCCCCGACGAACTGCGGCATCGGGCCGGGCACCTGCTGCGGAGGTTGGCCCGGCATCGGCGGCGTGGCGCCGACCTGCTCTGGGAGGCGTACCAGACGGATCTGGGTGGCGAAACCTGAACCCGGGTCGGGAACCGGCCGGTCGGCGGAGGCGTCGAACCGTACATGCGTCGATCGGCCCTGTTGCTCGTACTCCCGTTTCTGTTCGGCGCGGGCTGTGCCGGCCCGGCCGACGGTCCGCGTAGCCCCGCGCCCGGCGGCCCCACGCCCGGCGCGGAAGCGTTCGACCAGCGGGCGGCTCAGGTGGCCGAGGCGTGGCGGCCCGGTCCCGACTGGCGCACGGGCTACGTGCCGTTGGAGGGTCCGACAGTGCTCACCGGTGACCCGGGCTTCACCCCCGACACCGAGGCGGCCTTCCGGGCCGGGTGGTACAGCGCGCAGGTCGGGATACCGCCCACCCGGGTGGGCGGCGAGATCCACTTCCCGGACGGGCGGCTGACGCTGCCGTTGGTCAGCGCCGCCGAGGCGTACCGGCAGCTCGACCAGGGTGATCCACTGCCCTGCCCTGGGCGGCCGAAGCGGCCCGGCCGGCCCACCCCCGGCGGTCCCACAGTCGAACCAGGGCCCGACGGGTGGGCCACGAGCAGCACGCAGACCGCCTGTCTCCCGCTCACCGTCACCGCTGTGACGTTCGGCGCCGTGCCGGTCCGCACGAGCCGCGGTGTGGCGCAGGTTCCGGCCTGGCTGTTCACCGTCAAGGAGCTGGCCACGCCGGTGGCCCGGCTCGCCGTCGCGCCGACGGCGGTCACCCCCGTACCCGAGCCCACCGCGCCGGCCCGGCCGCTGCCGGACGGATTGGTGGCGGCCCAGGACATGGCAGCGGTCGACGGCGCCCGGCTGACCGTGCGGCTCGGCGTCGGCGCCTGTGACACCGGGATCACGCCGTTGGTGTGGGAACGGCCGGACGTCGTGGTGGTCGGTGGTGGCGTCACCCGGGCCACCGGCGAGTGCATTGCCGTGCTGAAACTGGAGCCGGTCACCGTCACCCTCGCGGCGCCGCTGGGTGCCCGGCCGGTGCTGGACGTCTTCACCGGTGCCCCGCTGTCGATCAGAGGGCGCTGACCCGGTTCAGAGGATGCTGGGCACGTCGGTGCTGATCGGCACCGGCAACACAGTGGGACGGTCGGCGCGCAACCCGGCGGCGACCGCCGCGCCGAGCTGATCGGGGGTCTCCACCACCTCCGTGGCACAGCCGTAACCGGCCGCGATCGCCACGATGTCCAACCCCGGCAGGTCCAGGCCGGGCACCCCGGGAGTGTGCTTCAGCTCGGCGAACGCCTTGAGGATCGCGTACTGCTGGTTGACCGGGACCACGACCACCACCGGCAGTGCCAGGCGCGCGGCCGTCCAGAGTGCCTGCACCGAGTAGTGGAAGGAGCCGTCACCGATCACCGCCACCACCGGGCGGCCACGCCCGGTGTCCCGCTCGGCCAGTGCGATCCCGATCGCCGCCGGCAGGCCGTAGCCGAGGCCGCCGCTGGCCATCGTGAAGTACGACGCCGGGCGGGTGATCCGCAGCTGACGACGCAGCGCGGACAGATTGGATGGTGACTCCTGGACCAGTACGCCGTCGGTCGGCCAGTGCGCGGCCAGCGCCGCGAACAGGGCGTCGGCGCTCGGTGGGGTGCCTACCTCCGGCGGTGGCGGCGCGTCCCGCCGCGTGGGTGGTGGCCGGTCGCTCGGCGGCACCCGTTCGACAAGCGCGGCCAGGGCCAGCCCCGGGTCGCTGAGCAGACTGTCACCGACCGGGGCTCGCGCGGCCTCGTCCGGGTCGTCCGTGACGTGCAGCAGCCGGGCGCCGTCGGGCAGGTGCCCACCCGGCACGTACGGGTAGTAGCGGAACACTGGTGCGCCGACGACAAGCACAGTGTCGTGCCCGCGCAACGCCTCGGCGAGCGGACCGATCGCGTACGGCAGCACGCCGCGGAAGTGCGGGTGGTCCTCCGGGAACACGGCCCGCTCGGGGGCGGGGGCCGACCAGACCGGCGCGGCGAGCCGCTCGGCCAGCGCGACCGCGGTCGACCAGCTCGCGGAGCGGTCCACCCCCGGCCCGTACACGAGCACCGGGTTGCGGCTGCCGGCCAGCACCCGAACGAACTCGTCCAACCGCTCAGGGTCCGGTGCGAAACGGGTGGCCACCGTTCGGGGCGCGGGCGGCGGGTCGGCTGGCTGGTCCCAGTCGTCCATCGGTAGGGAGAGGAAGACCGGTCCGGCCGGTGGCTGCACCGCCGTCGCGTACGCCCGCAGCATCGCCGCGGGGATGTCCTGCGCCCGGACCGGCTCGTAGGCCCACTTCACGTAGGGCTGCGGAAGCTCGGTGGGTCGGCGGCTGGCCAGCCGGGGTTCGAGGAGCAGCATCTCCCGGGTCTGCTGGCCGGCGGTGACGATCAGCGGGGTCTTGTTGTGCCAGGCGGTGACCAGGTTGCCCATGCCGTTGCCGGTGCCCGGGGCGGTATGCAGGTTGACGTGGGCGGGCAGTCCGGTGGCCTGGGCGTAGCCGTCGGCCATCGCGACGGCCGACGCCTCGTGCAACGCGTGGACGTAGTGGAAGTCGGCGGGGAAGTCCTGGAGGAACGGCTCCTCGGTGGAGCCGGGGTTGCCGAAGACAGTGGTCATACCGAGGGTGCGGAGCACGTCGTACGTCGCGTCCCGGACAGTTGCCATCGCCACCCGCCTCCGTGTCGCGGGCAGGGGCGACCGCGGTCGCCCTCCCGATCAGCCGAATCTATCGGGATGTGACGGACCTTTCGGGCGTTTCTCGGCCGTCGGTGCTCCCGATCCGTCGATCACCGGGAGGTGTGTCGTCGGGTGCAACGGCCCTTCGTCTTAACTGTCTGATCACCCGCCGGTCAGACCTTAGCCAGCACCCAGGACGCAGGCTATGGTGCCAGGCATGGCGTTGACAGCGTGGCTGAACCCGATGCGCCGGGCGGATCCGGTCGATGACCGGCCCCCGGTCCGGGCTCACGGTTGACGGGTGTGTGGCATGCAGGGAGAGGGCCAGGCGATCGGCGGACGAGCGATGGAGTCGATGACCGGGCGGCTGCTGGTCGCGACTCCGGCGCTCAAGGACCCGAACTTCGACCGTACGGTGGTGCTGCTGGTCGCCCACGAGCCGGGCGGCGCGCTCGGCGTGGTGCTGAACCGGGCCACCGAGGTGCCGGTGGCCGAGGTGCTCGGTGACTGGAGCGACCTGGCCCGCCACCCGGCGGTGCTCTTCGAGGGCGGTCCGGTGCAGCCCGACTCGGCCATCTGCCTCGCCCGGATGCGGCACCCGATGCGCCGGGTGAAGGGCTTCCACCAGGTTTCCGGGGCGGTCGGCACGATCGACCTCTCGGTCGACCCGGAGCGGCTGCGGGAGAGCATCGGCGGCATCCGTGTCTTCGCCGGCTACTCCGGTTGGGGCAGCGGCCAGTTGGAGCAGGAGATCGCCGACGGCTCCTGGTTCGTGCTGGACGGGCTGCCCGGGGACGCCTTCGTCGACCGGCCCGACGACCTGTGGCCGATGGTGCTTCGCCGGCAGGGCGGGATGATGGCCGCCGTGGCGCACTTCCCGCCGGACGTGGCGCTCAACTGACCCGGCCCGGCGGGGCACCCCGCGAGATGACCATGCGGGCCGGTCTGTGTATAGTTTCCCAGTGCCCGGGAGACCGGGACAACAGCAAGGGGCCGTGGCGCAGCTGGTAGCGCACCACACTGGCAGTGTGGGGGTCAGGGGTTCGAGTCCCCTCGGCTCCACCCTTGAGAAACGCCCTGGTCGGGGATACCCGGCCAGGGCGTTCGCTTTCCTCCTTGTCGGGGCATCCGTCCGTCGGAGTCAGCCCGCGGAGGCCCGTGGCGGAATCGTCGGTAACCGGACGGTGAAGGTCGCCCCGGCGCCGGGCCGGCTGTCGGTGGAGATCGTCCCGCCGTGGCTGGTCACCACCTCGCGCAGGAGAGCCAGCCCCAGACCGAAGCGCCGGTCCTTGGCCCCGGCGCCGCGGTGGAAGCGGTCGAAGAGGTGTTCCGCGTCGGCGGGGTCGAAGCCAGCTCCGCTGTCCGTGACCACCAGGTCCGCACCGCGGCGGGAGGTGCGCAGGGCGACGTCGATACGGCCGCCGGTCGGGGTGTGAGTGAGGGCGTTGGCGAGCAGTTCGCCGACCATGCGGCGTAGGGCCGAGGCGATGCCGGGGACGAGGATCGGAGTGTCCGGGACCGACAGGTGCAGCTGGACGCCCTGCTCGGCGGCACGGTCGGCCTCGCAGTCGACGGCTTGGGTGGCGAGGAGGGTCAGGTTGACGGGCTCGGAGGGGTGCCGATCAGCCGGGGTGGCGGCGAGGCGGGCGGAGAGCAGGAGTTCGTCGACGATCTCGCCGAGGCGGCGGGTGGTATCGATCAAACGGTCGTAGTCGGCGTGGTCGGCACCGGCGCGGCGGGCCAGGATCTGGGCGCGGGTGTGGACCTGGGCGATGGGGGTGCGCAACTCGTGGCTGGCGTCGGCGACGAAGCGGCGTTGCCGGCCGAGCGCCTCGGCGAGCGGCGCCACGGCTCGGCGGCCCACGGTGATGCCCGTGAGCACCGCCGCGGCGAGGCCGACAATCGCGGCGAGGAAGAAGGCGGCGAGTAGGTGACGTCGGTCGGCGAGCTGGAAACGGGCGTCGAACACCGCTTGCACGACCCCGGTGCCGCGGGGCTGGGTGCGGACGTAATAGGTCGTGCCGTTGCGTTCGACCTTGTCGCTGCGGACCTGACGGTCGAGGGCCACCGCGTCGATGGCGGACCGTAGTGGGAAGCCCGCAGGGGGCGGGTTCCGGCCCGAGTCGGTGCGGCTGCCGTCGTACAGGATGATCCAGCTGCAGCCCGGCGGGCCTGCGATGGTGCCGTGGACCGCGCCGTAGTTGAGCTCTCGTTCGATTTGTTCGTGCTGGTAACGCAGCAGCGCGGCATAGGAGATGGCGGCGCCCAGGGCGAGCAGCGCCGTCATGGTGAGCCCGACGAGCAGACTGACCCGCGCCCTGGCCCGGCGCAGCATGGTGTCCTCGAAGCTCACAGGGTTCCCAGCCGGTAGCCGAGGCCGTGCACGGTCCGGATCACCGAGCGGCCGAGCTTGCGGCGCAGGTAGTAGACGTACGTGTCGACCAGGGACGCCGCGCCCGCCTCGTCGAAGACCCGGCTGCGCAGCTCGGAGCGGGAGTGGACGGTGCGCGGCCGGGCCGCGAGGACCCGCAGCAGCTCGAACTCGCGTGCGGACAGGGCGATCCGGGTGCCGTCGGGCAGGACGGCGTCGCGCACGGAGAGGTCGAGCTGGCCCGATCCGAGCCGCAGCACCTCGGCGGACTCGCTGGTCCGGCGGCAGAGTGCCCGGATGCGGGCGCTCAACTCGTCCAGGTCGAAGGGCTTCGTCAGGTAGTCGTCGGCGCCCGCGTCGAGGCCGGCGACCCGGTCCTCGACGGTGCCGAGCGCGGTCAGCAGCAGTGCCCGGGCGAGCACCGCACGGGAACGCAGGCGGATGACCAGGTCCAGCCCGTCGAGGGCGGGTAGGCGTCGGTCGATCACCATGACGTCGTACGGCCGGGTGAGCCCCAGGTGCAGGCCGCGCTGGCCGTCGGGGGCCTGGTCGACGACGTATCCCTCGCCGGTGAGTGTCTCGGCCACCATGCCGCGCAGCTCCGAGTCGTCCTCGACGAGCAGGAGTCGAGTCATACAGCGATGGTGACAGATCGATAAACGTTAATGTCTGTGAAACTTGTCTCCTCAAACAAACATGCTACGGGGTTCCGGCGGGCACGAGCGACGGTGTAGAAGCGGGAGCGCGTGCCTCGCGTCGCTCGATCCAGGTGAGCAGCGGCGTCGTCATGAGTGTCGTGACGAGCGCGACCACCACCAGCACCGTGAAGAGCGACGGGTTCACGATGCCCGCCTCCAGTCCCACGTTCAGGGCGATCAGCTGCATCAGGCCCCGGGCGTTCATGAGAGCGCCGACGCGCAGCGCGACGCCGTTCGGCTCGCCGCGCATCCGGGCCGCGGCCCAGCAGGCACCGAACTTGCCGACGATCGCCACGGCCACGCACGCGGCGGCGAAGCCGAGTACGGCCAGGTTGCCCAGCAGCGCGAACTCGGTGCGCAGCCCGGAGTAGGTGAAGAACAGCGGCAGGAACACCGTCGCGGCGATCGGCGTCAGCGTGTCGACCACCTTGTCGGTCTTCTCCGAGCGCGGCATCACCACGCCGACCGCGAAGGCGCCGAAGACCGCGTAGAGCCCGATCTCGTCGGTGTACCAGGCGACCAGGAAGAGCAGCGCCACGGTGCCCAGCAGCCGCGCGCGATCGCCCGGTAGCCCGATGACGAAGCCGGTCACCCGCCGCCCACCCAGCCACAGCGCCGCCCCGAACAGCAGCGCACCACCCACGCAGACCAGCGCCGGGCCGACCGAGCCCGAGGCGAACGCCAGCACCGCGGCCAGCATGATCCACGCGACCATGTCGTCGATCGCGCCGCTGGCCAGGGCGAGCAAACCATGGCGGGTGCCGGTATGGCCGCGCTCGGTGATGATCCGGGCGAGCATCGGGAAGGCCGTGATCGCCAGCGCCACACCGACGAACGCCGCGGACACACCGAGCGACACGCCGTCTGCGCGGATCGGGACGAAGCCCGCCATGCCCAGGACCAGCAGGATCCCCAGCACCAGTGGAGCGGCGACACCCGCGAGCGACACCGCTCCCGCCGTGCCCGCGAGCCCGGTCACCCGGTGGGAGGTGAAGGCGTACCCGGCCTGGAACATGAACAGCACCAGGCCGACCTGGCCGACCACGTACAGGATCGGCAGCAGCGGCGCGGGGAAGAGCGCGGCCTGGGCGCCCGGCCAGAGCAGGCCGAGCAGCGACGGGCCGAGCAGCACCCCGGCGAGCATCTCGCTCACGACGGGAGGCTGGCCCACCTTGCCCAGGAGCCAGGAGACCAGCTTGCAGAAGAGCAGAATGACCGCGACCGCGATGAAGAACCGCGGGGCGAGTTCGCTGGGGGTCACGCGCTGGCCTCCTCGAAGAAATGGGTGCACAACTTCTGTCGCCGGGCGTCGACGACCATCCAGGTGCCGCAGACCAGCTGCGTGACCGAGCGCCCCACATCGAAGATCCGGTCGCGCTGCCGCATGAGGATGAGCCGGTTGCGGCTGGGACCGGGGAGACCCCGGGGCGTCAGGTACGCCGGACCGCGACTCGGCAGCGAGCGGGTGTGCGCTGCCGACGAGCTGACCGAGAAACGCCGCAGCACCTCCCGGGTCGCCGCACGGAGTTGGACGGGGGCCGAGCCGCGCGCCGGGCAGGCCCGGTTGGCGGTTACGCCGTACGGGATGAAGTGGGCGTCCTGCCGGCGCAACGACAGCCAGCGGTCCGGGTTGAACTCGTCGTCCGCGGCGGGACCGGTGCGCTGATGGGCCCGATAGTTGAAGAGGAGCACGGATCCGGTGGGCAGGACGTGATCGCCGACCGTGATGGGGCCGGAGGTGATCCGGTGCGCGATGCCGAAGAGCGGGTAGACCCGCAGCGTCTCGTCGATGATCCGGTCGAGCGACCCGTCCGACGTGTCCGTGACGGACCCGGCGCACAGCAGGATGTGCGCCATGGCCTCCGACATCTGCACCACAGCCGTGTTGAAGAACGCGCCCTGGAGGTACCAGGCTGTCTCCAGTGCGGTGAAGGGTGGCGGCAGCACGACCGGGCACGTCCCCGCCTCGATCCGCTCCAACAGGTAGCGGGTCAGGCGAGCCCGCCGGGACATGTGCCGCAGACCCATCCCCTTGAGGGCGGTAACCACGTCGTCCGCGTTCGCCACTACGAGATCGCGGACCGCACGCGGGCAGGGCGCGTCGAACACCAGCTCGTACGAGACCTCGGCCCAGATCGGCATCATCAGGTCACGGAGCCGCACGTGGCTGACCCGACCGGCCGGGAGCGCGTCGAGGATCCGCCGGGTCGCGGCCGTCGCCAACTCGTCGGAGCGCGCGTGCGGGACGGCGAGCACCTGTCGGGTCGTCCGCGCGACGGTCCTGTACCGCTCGCCGGGCTCAAGGTGCTCCTGGTGCATCTGCGGACCGGGCGCGAGCCAGTACCAGAAGAGGTCCGACAGGCCGGCCCCGCGGCTGCGCCCGTCGGCGGCCGGGTCGCTGTAGACCCGAAGGAAGTCCTCCGGCCCCACCAGCGGCCCGGGGACGGGTATGCCCTCGGTCCCGTTGACACGTTCGAAGATCCACTCCCGGAGGGCGACAACTGCCTTCACCGGGTCGCCACCTGGTCGGGCGTCAGATCGGCCGGCCGCCGCGCCCCGGCCAGGGCGAGGGCCTGATCCAGCTCGGTGGTGAATCGTTCGAGAGCTTCCCGTACGCCCACCGCACCGCCCGTCGCGAGCGCCCGCACCACCGGGCGCCCCACCAGCACCGCCCCCGCCCCCAGCGCCAGCGCGATCACCACGTCGGTGCCGCAGCGCACACCCCCGTCGAGCAGCACCGGGATCTGCCCATCCACGGCCGCCACGACTGCGGGCAGCGCGTCGAGCGTCGGAATCACCCCGTCGAGCTGTCGTCCACCGTGGTTGGACACGATCACGCCGGCGGCGCCGTGCTCGACGGCGAGGCGGGCATCCGCGGGATGCAGGATGCCCTTGAGCAGGATCGGTAGTCCCGTGACGCCGCGCAGCCACGCGATCCGGTCCCAGCCTGCCGTCGCGTCCATCACGATCGAGCGCACCCGGCCCGTCGCGTCGCGCATGTTCTCGCAGGCGTAGCCGGGCGGCAGGTCCGTGAAGCCGTTGCGCAGGTCACGCTCGCGCCGTCCGAACACCGGGGAGTCCACTGTCACCACGAGCGCCCGACAGCCCGCCGACTCGGCGCGCTTGACCACGTACTCGGTGAAGTCGAGGTCGGGTTGCGGGTACAGCTGGAACCACAGCGTCCCGCCCGCCGCCGCGATCTCCTCGACCGGCTGGGTGGCGGCCATGCTCACCACCATCGCCGCGCCGGCCGCCGCGGCCCCCCGCGCGGTAGCCGCCTCGCCGTCCGGGTGCGCGAGCCGATGGAAGGCCGTCGGGGCGACCAGGACCGGCGCGGCGAGCGACGTTCCGGCCACCGTGACTTCCAGGTCCCGCTCGCCGGTCGCCCGCAGCACACGCGGCACGATCCACCGTCGCTCGAAGGCCCGCTCGTTGGCGGCCAGGGTGCGCTCCCGCCCGGCCCCACCCTCGAAGAAGTCCTGGTGAACCGGGTCCATGTCAGCCCTCGGCGTCGGAGAGGCAGCGGCCCAGGAACTCCCGCAGCGGCCGCACGTGGACCTCCGGCCGGTCCCACTGGTTCTCCAGGTTCTCGGCGAGGTGGTGCGTGCTGACCAGTTGGCCCTCGCGGTGGTAACGGACGACCGGGTGCAGGTACGCCGCGTCGTGCGCCTGCCCCACGACGTCCTGGGCCACCCGGGTCACGGTGATGTCGAACGGGTCGACCTGGTCGTGGTCGGGGCCGTACTCGAGAGTGATCACGAACGCCTGGTCGTAGTCGTGCTCGGCGGTGCGGAGCCCGGTCGACACGAAGTAGTCCACCGGCACCTCCTCGTGGTAGCGGGCCTCGGATCCGGCGACGGTGAGCACGTCGGCGAGGAACCCGAACTGCTGCCACAGGGCCGAGGTGCGGTTGACCCGCTCGATGACGGCCGCGGTCAGGGCCGCCGGCTCGGCGGCGAGCTTGTCGGACGGCCACTCCCTGGCGTCGTAGCGGCGGGAGAGGATCCGGTGCAACGCGCGTACGGCGTAGCGGAAACCGTGCACGAAACCACTCGTGGACTTCTTGAAGTCGCGTTCCTGGGAGATCGTCCCGGCGAAGAACAGCCCCGGGACGTTCACCGACTCCCACGCCTCGGTCTGTGCCGGGAATCGGTCCCTGATGGCGAGCTGTGGCCGGGCCGAGGAGTCGAAGATCGAGTCGTCGAAACGGAATCCCGTGCACGCCAGCACCCGGTCGTAATGCAGTTCCTTCACGACCTCGTTCGCCCGCGAGAAGCTGAACGTGACCTTGTAGCCCGTGCCGTCGCGCTCGATGCTCTTGATGGTGCCGTCGAGGATCGCGTTCGCGGACTTGAGCTGATAGGTGTCCAGGAAGTTGTTGTTCACCGCGCGCAGGTGCCCGACGTAGTGGGTGCGCCACGCCATCCGGACCGAGCTGGGCCCCGCGAGGTGGATCAGCGTCGTGGTCTCCATGAGGTTCTCGGCAGTCTCGAAGGCGGAGTTGCCCTTGCCGATGATGAGCACCTTCTGGTCGAGGTAGTCACGTGGCTCGACGCTCATCACGTCGTACCCCTCGGCCAGCTCGAATCCTGGAATGTCCGGCTGGTAGGTCTTCGACACGCCGGTGGCGACGATCACCGCGCGGGCCTCCCAGCGCCGGTCACCTGCCTCGACCGTGAACACGTCGTCGTGCTTGGACACCCGGGTCACCCGGGTGTCGTAACTGACCTTGACGCCGGTCTTCGCCGCGAAGTCCGCGAGGTATCGCACCATGACGTCGGCGTCGGGGAAGTACCGCTCGGTGTACTTCGTGAACAGCAGCGCCGGGTCGTCGGTGAGCAGGGAGTTCCAGTCGAGCCGCAGATTCAGCTCGGGATCGTCAGTGCCCGTGTGCGGTTTGTTGATCGAGATGAGTTGGCGGTGCCGCGGATAGGTGGCGAAGAACGCCCCCGGCCCGTCGGCACTCTCCAACACCAGATAGTCACCCTTGCCCTCGGCATCGAGCAGGGCGGCGAGTTGAAGACCGGCCGGACCGGCCCCGATGATCAGGTAATCAAGCGTCACGGCGCTCACCGTACGAGTGGGAAATCAGAGAGATTTCAAGCTCTTCCAGAATGTCGGCTGTTCTTCGCACGTCGGAGTCGAGCGGCCGGTCCGGGTCGATCGGTGCGATCTCCTCCAGGGCCCGAAGGGTGCGGTCACAGCCCACCGCCGTGGGCCGGCGCGCCCCGACGTGCACCGCCTGGCGCAGCCCGAGCCCGAGGGAACCGGTGATCAGGCGCAGCAGCTCCGCCTGGTCCAGGGCGCGGAGAGCGGCCTGCGTGCCGAGCGGGATCACGTCCTGGTTGTGCAGGTTGGTGGGGAGGCTCTGCAGGCTTGCGGGCACGGAGTCGCGCCTGATCTCGGCGATGAGCGCGGTCGACGCGAGCTGGACACCCTGCAACCCGTGCTGCTGACCTGGTCCCGCCGCGAGCATCGGCGGCAGTCCGCCGTTGCGCCCGGGATCCACGAGCAGGTCGAGTTGGCGCTCGGCGAGGTTGCCGACCTGGGCGATCACCATGGTCAGGACGTCGGCGGCGAACGCGGCGGGTTGGCCGAAGAAGTTGCCGCCGTGCACGACCTTGTCGTCGGCCGGGAAGAACAGCGGGTTGTCGCTCACCCCGCCGAGGTCCGCCGCCACGACGCCGTCGACATAGCGCAGGGCGTCCTCGGCCGCGCCGAGCAACTGCGGCGCGCAGCGGATGCTGTAGGGCTCCTGCAACGGTCTCGTGCCGGACTCTCGCAGGCCGGCGGAGGCCGCCCGCATCGCGTGGCCGACCTCGATGGCGCCCGGGTGACCGTAGGCGGCGAGGAGGGCCGGATCGAGGAACTGCGGATCGCAGCCGAGCAGGTCGGCGAGCAGGCAGGTGAGCGTCTGCACCACGCGGTGTGAGGTGCGGACCCGGTCCAGGGCGAGGCCCAGCGCCGCAGTGGTGAGCGACGTGCCGTTGACAAGCGCGAGTGCGTCCCGGCCGTCGAGCGGCAGCGGCTCCAGGCATGCCTTCGTCAAGGCATCCGCGGCGGGCATCCGGACGCCGTCGACGTAGGCGTGCCCGCGACCGCGCAGCGCCTGGGCGGCGGCACCGAGCGGGATCAGGTCACCGCTGGCTCCCACCGAGCCGAATCGGGGCATCGCCGGCGTGAACGTCGTACCGAGCATGGCCGCGAGCGCGTCGATCACGTGCGGCGAGACCCCCGACGCGCCCCGGGCCAGGGACCAGGCGCGCACCAGCAGCGTCGCGCGCACGACATCCGGGGCGAGGTCCGGGCCCTGGCCCGCGCCGAGGTGGGCGAGGGTGTTGTCGGCCTGGTCGCGCTGGTCGGCCCGGCCCGCGTAGCCGACGAGCGCCCCGAAGCCGGTGGTGGCACCGTAGATCGCCCGGTCGTCGCCGAGTGCCTTGCCGAGGAACGTGCGGCCGGTCGCCACGCGGGCCCGCACCTCATCGCCGAACACGACAGTGACCGGGCCTGCCGCGACGCGCAGGTCGGCGAGGCGCAGCGGCGCTGCCAAATCCACCTTAATCGTCATGGGAGCGGATGCTAGAGGCAATTTCTCAGAGCGCTCTGAAATTGCGTCAGTAAATTGCGGCGCATGACGCACGATTGCCTGATCATTGGAGCCGGGCCGGCAGGCCTGCAGCTCGCGACCCTGCTCGAGCGCGACGGTCACGACTACGTGGTGCTGGAGGGCGGCCCACAGGCGGGCACATTCTTCGAGACCTATCCCCGGCATCGCAAGCTGATCTCGATCAACAAGGTGTGGACCGGGTCGACCGATCCGGAGTTCAATCTACGGTCGGACTGGAACTCGTTGCTGACCGACGATCCGGGGATGCTCTTCAAGTACTACAGCACGCGCTATTTTCCCGCCGCCGAGGATCTCGTGCGTTATCTCGCCGACTTCGCGCGGGGTCTGAACGTCGTTTACGACACCCGCGTGACCTCGGTGTCGAAGACCGACGACGTGTTCACAGTGCGGGCCGGCGACCACAGCTGGACGGCCCGGAGAGTCGTCGTCGCCACCGGCGTCTCCCAGCTCTACCAGCCGCCGATCGAGGGCGCGGACCTGGCCGAGCGCTACGACACCGTCAGCGTGGACCCCACCGATTTCGTCAATCAGCGCGTGCTGATCATCGGTAAGGGCAACTCGGCCTTCGAGACCGCGGACGCGCTCGTCGAGACCGCCGCCACGATTCACGTCGCCGGGCCGCACTCCATCAGGCTGGCCTGGCAGACCCATTACGTCGGGCACCTGCGCGCGGTGAACAACAACTTCCTGGACACCTATCAGCTCAAGTCACAGAACGCCGTCCTGGACGGCACGGTGGAGCAGATCAGCCAGCGGGAGGGCGGCGGATTCCGGGTGCTTTTCCGGTACGCCCGGACAGTCGAGAATCTGCGCGAGCTTGAGTACGACCGGGTCATCCTCTGCACCGGATTCCGCTTCGACGCGTCCATCTTCGCCGAGTCGGCCCGACCGGAGCTGGTCATCAAGGATCGGTTCCCGGCGCAGACGCCGGCCTTCGAGTCGGTGAACGTCCCAGGTCTCTACTTCGCCGGCACCCTCAGCCAGCAGCGTGATTTCAAGAAGTCCACGAACGGCTTCATCCACGGCTTCCGCTATGCCACCCGCGCACTGCACCACATCCTCCGCGAGCGGCACCACGGGCAGCCCTGGCCGTCCCGGCAGATCCCCCCGACGCCCGAGGCGATCGCCGATTCGATAATCGCCCGGGTCAACGTGAGTTCCGCGCTGTGGCAGCAGTTCTCGGTGCTCGGCGATGTCGTCACCGTCGAGGGCGACGCCGCCCGCTACCGCGAGGAGGTGCCGGTCGCCTATCTGCGGGACGCGGAGCCGGACGTGTTCGCGTTCCTGGTCACCCTGGAGTACGGCCCCGACCACGACCAGGTCGACCCGTTCGACATCACCGTGTCGCGTCCGGCCGAGAACGACGCGACCGCCGCGCACGACGCCAGCTATCTCCACCCCGTGGTCCGGGTGCTGCGCGACGGGCAGGTCGTCGCCGCGCACCACCTGGCGGAGAACCTGGAGAACAACTGGGACCTGCCGACGGTGCATCGGCAGCCCCTCGAGGTCTTCGTCAAGGGCGTCCTCGCCGATGCCCGCTGACGTCTGGCCGCAGCCCGTCCTCGACCTCCTGGCAGCCGGCGGGGACCGGCCGGTCTTCGAGGACGGGCCGATCGTCACGACCGCTTCGGTGATGGCGGGTCTGATCCGGCGCATCATGGCCGGGCTGCGCTCGTCCGGCGCGGGGCCCGGAGTGGGCGTCACGCTCGACCTGCCGGTCACCGCCCCCGCCTTCGCCGCCACGATTGCCGCCTTCGCCGTCGGGGCCCGGGTGTCCGGGTGGCGTGCCGACCTGAGCCCGGCACAGCTGTCCGGCTCCCTCGTCGTCGACTCGGCTCAACTGGCCGCGCTCGCCGAGCACCCCGACGACGGGATGCCCCTCGTCGCGGCCGGACGGGCCGAGGATCCCGCGCGGATCACCTGGACCAGTGGCAGTACGGGGACGCCGAAGGGTGTGGTGCAGACCTATGCGGCGATGTCGGCGGCCTGGGTCCCGTACCCGGAGCGTTGGCCCCCGGCCATCGCCGAACTGGCCACCCGGATGCAGCGCTACCTGGTCTTCGGCTCGCTGGCCAGTCAGGTGATGCTGGAGTACGGCATCCTCGCCCTCGCGGCAGGCGGCACCCTGGTCGTGGCGCCCCGCCCGGTCTTCCCGGATGCCCTTGTCGAACACCGGGCCACGGCGAGCGTGACCACCGTCGGCAAGCTGCACCAGTTGATCAGGGACCAGCGCGCCAACCCGGTGGACCTGCGTCACCTGCGGGCGCTGATGGTCTCCGGATCGCCACTCGCGCCGGGCCGGCTGGCGGAGGCGCTCGACGTGCTGGGCCCGGTGCTCTTCCACGGCTACGGGCAGACCGAAACGTCGATGATCTCCATGGTGACCCCCGCCGAGATGCTTACCGACACGGCCACGCTCGGCACTGTCGGTCGTCCGGCCGTGGACGTCTCCGTTCGCGACGGGGAGATCTATGTCCGCACACCCACGCAGGCATCCTCGTACTGGCAGGATCCGGACGAATCGGCCGAGGTGTTCGTGGACGGCTGGGTGCGTACCCGTGACCTGGGGGAGCTGGACGCCGACGGATACCTGCGGCTGCTCGGCCGGGCGCGGGACGTGATCATCGTCAACGCACAGATGGTCCACGCCGGGCCGGTGGAACGGGCGCTCGCCGCCGATGCCGCGGTCGCCGAGGCGTACGTCGTCGGGGGTCCGGACGAGATGACCGGCGAGGCCGTGCACGCCTACGTGGTGCCGGTGGCCGGGAGAACACCCGATCCGGACGTGCTGCGTGCGCTCGTGGCCGCACAGGTGAACGACCTCGCGGTGCCGCGAACCGTCACGGTCATCGACCGAGTCCCGCTCGGGCCCAGCGGCAAACCGGACAAGAGCCAACTCCCACGACCCGATGACGAGATGTGACGGGCGCACATGCCAACCGCCCTGACCGGAAGACCCGGTCAGGGCGGTTGTCGACTATATGTCCGGTACGGGCGGGGGTCAGCCCTGGCGGCTCTTCCACTGCGGGTTGGCGCGGTTGACCACGACCACCCGGCCACGACGGCGGACCACCACCGAACCCGGCTTCTGCTTCAGCGCACGCAACGAGCTACGTACCTTCATGTCTGCCTCCTCGGTCTCAGCGGTTCCGAGTATCGAAACGCCACACCCACCCGCAGGATTCCCGGCCGGTCAGCGTCGAACCTTTGCCGCCTCTCAGCCGTACCACTGGGCGGAGGTCATCCTCATGCCCGTACGCCGGCTCCTCGCCACGGTGCTGGTCGCTGCCGCGACAGTGCCGCTGGCCGCCACACCCGCCGCCGCGCACGGCGCCCCGACCGACCCGGTCAGTCGCGCGGCGGCCTGCGGCCCCGAGGGCCGGTACGCGGCCACCGCCGCCTGCCGGGCCGCTGTCGAAGCGGGCGCCGCCGTCCGGGAATGGGACAACGTACGCGTCGCCGCGATCAACGGGCGAGACCGGGAACGGATCCCGGACGGTGAACTGTGCAGCGGCGGGCTGTCCGCGTACCGAGGATTGGACCTGCCCCGCACCGACTGGCCGAGCACCGAGCTGACCACCGACGCGAAGTTCACCTTCCGGTACCGGACCACCATCGAGCACCGGGGCACCTTCCGGCTCTACGTGACCACTCCCGACTACGACCCGCGCAAGAAGCTGACCTGGGCGGATCTGGAGTCGCGTCCGTTCCTGACCCGGACCGACCCGCCGGTGCGCGCCGGGGCGTACCAGTTGGCGGGTCGGCTGCCGGCGGGCCGCAGCGGCCGACACCTGATCTACACGATCTGGCAGAACTCCAACACCCCGGACACCTACTACTCCTGCTCGGACGTGGTGTTCCGTGTTGCCAAGGCCGCCGCCACCCCGTCGAAAGCCACCCCGTCGAAGGCCGCCGCGACGAAGAGCGCGCCGCGTACCGCCGCGAGTTCGCCGGCCGCCACCGGGTCGGCGGTGGCCGCGGCGGCCGATCCCGGCGTGCCGGTGGCGTCGGTGACCGACCTCCGCGGCCGGTGGCCGGTGCTGGCCGGCGCCGCTGCCGTGCTGGTCCTCGCGCTGCTGATCGGTGCCGGACGGCGACGCCGCAGCGCCGCCGCACCGGTGGGCCGGCAGTGCGAGGTCCGCAACCACCGGGCCGGGCGGCGCCGGATCTGGTGACCCGACCCGCCCGGGACCCGGAGGTGTTCAGCCGAGGTGGCGCTCGATCTCGGCCAACTCGTCGGCCGTGAAGTCGAGGTTGTCCAGGGCGGCGATGTTCGTCTCCAACTGCTCGACGCTGCTCGCGCCGATGATCAGGCTGGTCATCCGCGGGTCACGCAGCGCCCAGGCCAACGCGAGTTGGGCCAGCGACTGGCCACGCCGCTCGGCGACAGCGCCGAGGCCACGGATCGTTGCCATCTTCTCCTCGCTGAGGTCGCTCTCGTTGAGGAAGACGCTTGTGCGAACCCGCGAATCGGCCGGGATGCCACCCAGGTAGCGGTCGGTCAGCAGGCCCTGGGCCAACGGGCTGTACGCGATGCAGCCCGCGCCGACCTGCTCCAGCGTGTCGAGCAGGCCGTCGGACTCGGTCCAGCGGTTGAGCATCGAGTACGACGGCTGGTTGATCAGCAGCGGCGTACCCAGCTCACGCAGGATCGCGGCGGCCCGCGTGGTCTGCTCCGAGTTGTAGTTCGAGACGCCGACGTAGAGGGCCTTGCCGGAGCGGACGATGGCGTCGAGCGCCCCCATCGTCTCCTCGAGCGGGGTGTCCGGATCGAACCGGTGCGAGTAGAAGATGTCGACGTAGTCCAGCCCCATCCGGCCCAGCGACTGGTCCAGCGACGAGATCAGGTTCTTACGCGAGCCCCACTCGCCGTACGGGCCGGGCCACATCAGGTACCCGGCCTTGCTGGAGATCACCAGCTCGTCCCGGTACGGCTTCAGGTCGGTGGCGAGCATCCGGCCGAAGTTCTCCTCCGCCGAACCGGGCGGCGGGCCATAGTTGTTGGCCAGGTCGAAGTGGGTGACACCCAGGTCGAAGGCGCGGCGCACGATGTCGCGCTGCCGTTCGAACGGGCGGTCCGGGCCGAAGTTGTGCCACAGGCCGAGCGAGACGGCGGGCAGCCGCAGGCCACTGCGTCCGCTGCGCCGGTAGGTCATGGTGTCGTAGCGGTCATCCGCGGCGAGGTAGGTCACGATCATGAGCCTAGCTCCGGCCCAGCGTAGCGGGGATCGGGCGTGGAAACCGGGACATCGGGGTAGTTTCGACGCAATGCCGCGTGCCCGGCTCGCCGGCCAACGGAAAGTGAGCACAGTGGACGACATCACCGCGCTGATCCTGGACGACCACGCCGCCTTCCGGCGTGGCTTCGCCCGCCTCGACGACGCCCGCGACGAGCAGGAGATGCTCGCCATCTGGGACGCCCTCGCCCTGCACCTGGACATCCACGCCGAGGCCGAGGAGGCGATCCTCTACCCGCACCTGGTGAAGCACGGCGACGACGGCGAGGACGAGACCGCCGACGCGATCGGCGACCACAACAAGATCCGCGACGCCATCGCCGAGGCGAAGCTGCACCCGGTCGGCTCGGATCAGTGGTGGGAGGCGGTCGGCACGGCCCGCCGGGAGAACAGCGAGCACCTGGCCGAAGAGGAGGACGAGGCGCTGCCCGACTTCCGCCGGCACGCCAGCACCGAACTCCGCGCCGAGCTGGGCCAACGCTGGCTGACCTTCTACGGCGAACACAAGAACGGCCGCAACCTCCCGTTCCGCGACAAGGACCCGCAGCAGTACGTCGCCGACCACCGCTGACATCTCCCCGACGAGGGGGAGTCGCCGGGACCGGTCCCGGCAGCAGAATGGCGAGGTGACCCTCCGAGCGGCGCTGGCCCCGCTGGTCGCCGGCACCACCTGGCGACGCGGCGTGTTCCTGCTGCTCGGGGGCGTGCTGGCGCTGCCGTACGGGCTCCTCGCGGTGACCTTCGCCCAACTGCTCGCCGACTCGGCGATCCCGCGCCCACTGGTCTACGTCCTGCTGGTCATCGCGGTGCTGATCGCCGTCGTCCCGTTGCTGCTGGACGGCAGCCGGGCTCTGGAGATCGCCGCCGTCCGGGCTCTGCTCGGTGTCGACCTGCCCGACCCCGCGCCCGGCCACCACGGCGACCGGGAGACCCGGCTGCGCAGCGCGCTCTGGATCGCCACCCACCTCATCGTCGGCGCGCTGGTGATGCTCGCGCTGTTCAGCGCCCTGCCGATGGCGCTGGCGTTCATCGCCCAGCAGTTCGGCATCGGCGCCGAGCTGACCAGCCGGGAACAGTTCGGGCCACTGGACGGGCAGGACAGCGGCTGGCTGACAGTGACCGGGGTGCTCCTGCTGGTCGGCCTCGGCTACGCAGTCGCCGGGCTCGGCGCGCTCGCCGGGTCCATGGCGCCGGTGCTGCTCGGCCCGGCCCAGGCGGAACGGATCGCCGCCCTCGAAGCGCGCGCCACCCGGCTCGCCGAACGCAACCGGCTGGCCCGGGAGCTGCACGACTCGGTCGGTCACGCGCTGACAGTGGCCACCCTCCAGGCCGGGGCCGCCCGCGAGGTCCTCGACACCGACCCGGAGTTCGTCCGGCGGGCGCTCACCGCCATCGAGGACGTCGGGCGCAACGCGATGGACGACCTCGACCACGTGCTCGGGCTGCTCCGGGAGAACGGACACGACCGGCCCGTGGTGGCGCCGCAGCGTACCCTCGCCGACCTGGACCGGTTGGTCACCGACGCTCGCGCGGCCGGCCTGGCCGTGCACGCGCATCGCGCCGGCGACCCGGCACGGGTGCCCGCTGTGGTCTCCCGGGAGGGGTACCGGATCGTCCAGGAAGGACTGACCAACGCCGCCCGGCACGGCCACGGGCCGGTGACGGTACGCCTGGACCTGCACACCGACGCGCTGGAGTTGGAGCTGGTCAACGCAGTGAACCACAGGGACCGGACCCGGCTGGGGCGGGGCGGTCGAGGACTGGACGGCATGCGGGAGCGGGTGCTGCTGCTCGGTGGCCGGCTCACCGTCGGCCCGGACGGCGACCGGTGGCTGATCCGGGCCCGCCTGCCCTACGAGGAGACGCGATGACCACCGGCGTGCTCATCGTCGACGACGACGAGCTGATCCGAATCGGGCTACGGGCCATCATCGACGCCCAACCCGACCTGCGCGTGCTCGCCGAAGCCGCCGACGGAGCCGAGGTGCCGCCGCTGGTCGCCCGGCACCGTCCCGATGTGGTGCTGATGGACGTGCGGATGCCCGGCATCGACGGCATCCAGGCCACCCGGCACCTGCTGGCCACCTCCGCCGACCCGCCCCGGGTGCTGGTGGTCACCACGTTCGCCAACGACGAGTACGTCTACGAGGCGCTGCGCGCCGGCGCCTCCGGGTTCCTGCTCAAACGGGCCCGGCCCGCCGAGGTGGTGGAGGCGGTCCGGGTGGTCGCGGCGGGTGAGTCGCTGCTCTTCCCGGCCGCGATCCGCCAGCTGGTCGGGGCGTACGGGCCGACGGGCGGCGACCGGTTGGGTGCTGCCCGGCTCACCGAACGGGAGGCCGAGGTGCTGCGGTTGATGACCACCGGCCGGTCCAACCCGGAGATCGCCGCGCACCTGGTGGTCGGGGTGGAGACGGTCAAGACGCACGTCGGCAACGTGCTGGCCAAGCTGGGCGTCCGCGACCGTACGCAAGCGGTGATAGCCGCCTACGAGTCCGGCTTCGTCACCCCGTCCGGCTGAACGGTCCCTCCACCGGGGGAGCGGGTTCACCGGCGGCCGGGAGGGAATCCGGCGGCTGTCCGTCGAGGCTGAGAGCATGACAACGATCACTGCCTCTCCACCCCGTACCGACTCCCGCTGGCCCGACCGGCTCGCCCCACTGGCCGCCGCGTGGTTGGGCCTGTGGGGCGTACTCGCCCTGCTCGGCACACTCACCGGCGCCGGCTACCCGTTCGGCCCGAACGACCCCCACGGCGGCGACGTCAGCCTGCTGCGCCTGGTGCCGGTGGAGGTGGCCACCCCGCTCTTCGCCGGTGTACTGCTCACCGCCGCGGTCGCCGCCCTGGCCATGAGCCGCCCGGCGGCGCGCCCACCCGGCCCGCTGCGGGCGCTGCTCGCCGGCTACGGCTGGGCGGTGGCCTTCGTGCTCGTCCTGGTCGTGCCGGATGTCCGAGTGCTGGTCATTCTCGGCTACCTGCCGATACTGATCGTCGGGGCACCGTTCGGTTGGCCGCCGGTCGACTACTCCGACGTCTTCAACTGGGCGCTGTTCGGCCGTTTCGCCGCGCTGGCCGGCGGGCTGCTGTTGGCCGGGGCGGTGCTCGCCTGGCAGCGCCGCACCGTCGGGGCCTGCGTCGGCTGCGGCCGCGCCGACACCGCCCAGGGGTGGACCACCCGGGCCGCCGCCACCCGCTGGGGCCGGTGGGCCGCCGGCATCGCCGCGGCCATCCCATTGACGTACGCGGTGACCCGGTTCGCCTGGGCGGCCGGCATCCCGCTCGGCATCTCCCGCGAGTTCCTGACCGAGATGCAGGACACCGGGCTGGTCTGGGCCGGGTTCGGGCTGGCCGCCTTCGCCACCGTCGGCGCGATCCTCACCCTCGGCCTGGTGCAGCGCTGGGGCGAGCGGTTCCCGGGCTGGATGTTCGGGCTCGCCGGTCGGCGGGTGCCGGTGAAGCTGGCCGTGGTCCCTGCCAGCCTGGTCGCCATCTCCGTGACCGCCGCCTCGTTGGGGCTGCTCAGCAATCCGAAGTTCTGGGAGCTGACCGGCGGGTTCAGCCTGACCGGGGCGCCGATGCTGCTCTGGCCGCTGTGGGGCGTGGCGCTCGGCGTGGCCACCTACGCGTACCACCTGCGCCGCCGCGGCACCTGCCAGCGGTGCGACCGGGGCTGAGGGTGGTGGCGGGGGTGCCCCCCGATGCCCGGGGCGCCCCCGCGAATGTGAGCTAGCGTGGGTCGGGTGACTGCGCCTACCCCGGTAATCCCGGTTCCACCGGCCGACCTGCCCGGCACGCTCGGCGCGCTACGGGCGGCCGGTCACCAGTACCGCACCGTCAAGCAGGAACTCCGCGACAACCTCCTCGCCCGGATGCGCTCCGGCGAGACCCGTTTCCCCGGCATCGTCGGCTACGACGACAGCGTGCTGCCCGAGGTCGAGCGGGCCCTGCTCGCCGGGCACGACATGGTGCTGCTCGGCGAGCGAGGCCAGGGCAAGACCCGGCTGATCCGCTCGCTGGGCGCGTTGCTCGACGAGTGGACCCCGGTTCTGCCCGGCTCGGTGCTCAACGAGCACCCGATGCACCCGCTCACCCCGGCGTCCCGCGCCCAGGTCGCCGAGGCCGGCGACGAGCTGCCGATCGGTTGGCTGCACCGCTCGATGCGGTACGGCGAGAAGTTGGCCACCCCGGACACCAGCGTCGGCGACCTGATCGGTGACGTCGACCCGATCCGCATCGCCCAGGGTCGTACCCTCGGCGACCCGGAAACCATCCACTTCGGGTTGGTGCCCCGCACCAACCGGGGCATCTTCGCCGTCAACGAGCTGCCCGACCTGGCCGAACGCATCCAGGTGGCGCTGCTGAACGTGCTGGAGGAGCGGGACATCCAGGTTCGCGGCTACCAGCTGCGCCTGCCGCTGGACCTGCTCCTGGTGGCCAGCGCCAACCCGGAGGACTACACCAACCGGGGCCGGATCATCACCCCCCTCAAGGACCGGTTCGGCGCGGAGATCCGTACCCACTACCCGGTCGACCTGGAGTTGGAGCTGGCGCTGATCCGCCAGGAGGCCGACCTGGTCGCCGAGGTGCCGGAGCACGTGCTGGAGGTGTTGGCCCGCTTCGCCCGCGCCGTCCGGGAGTCGCCGTCGGTGGACCCGCGCTCCGGTGTCTCCGCCCGATTCGCCATCGCCGCCGCCGAAACGGTCGCCGGTGCCGCGCTGCGTCGCGCCGGCCTGCTCGCCGCCTCCGACACCCCGGAGGGGCGCCCCGAGGCCGCCGTTGCCCGCGTCGGTGACGCGGTGTCGGTGACCAGCACGCTGCGCGGCAAGGTCGAGTTCGAGAGCGGCGAGGAGGGCCGGGAGACCGAGATCCTCGCGCATCTGCTGCGCACCGCGACCGCCGAGACGTTCCGGGCCCACCTCGCCGGGCTGGACCTGTCCGGGTTCACCGCCTTGGTCGAGGACGGCGCCGCGATCGAGACCGGCGAGTTGGTCAGCGCCACCGAGTTGCTGCGCCAGGTCGGCACCGTACCCGGGTTGGCGAAGGTCCTGGACCGGCTCGACCTGGGCGACGCGCCGACCTCGGAGGAGGCTGCCGCCGCCGTCGAGTTCGTGCTGGAAGGGCTGCACCTGACCCGCCGGCTCGGCAAGGACGTCACCGACTCGGGGCGCACCGTCTACGGCGGCCGGGGCTGACAGTGGCCGGCAACCGGTTCCGTTACGGGCAGTGGAACGGCGGGCCCGACCCGCTCGCACCCCCGTACGACGTGCGCGAGGCGGTGGACGCGGTCGGTGCCGAGGTGCTGGCCGGCGGCAGCCTGCGGGAGGCGCTGCGCGACCTGTTGCGCCGTGGCCCGCAGGGACGGGGTGGCCTGGACGACCTGGCCGCCCGGGCCCGGCGGCTGCGCCGGGAGGCGATGCGCAGGGGTGACCTGGACGGTGCCGTGACCAGGGCCCAGGCCCTCCTCGACCAGGCCCTCGCCGCCGAGCGGGACGAGCTGCGGGGTCGCGACGACGACGCCGCGCGGTTCGCCGAGGCGGTGCTGGACAATCTGCCCCGCTCGACCGCGCGGGCGGTGGAGGAGCTGTCTGGCTACCAGTGGGCCAGCGACGACGCCCGCCGTTCGTACCAGCAGATCCTCGACCAACTCCGCGACGACGTGCTCGGTCAGCGTTTCGCCGGCCTGCGCGACGCGGTGCGCGCCTCCGCCGACCCGGCCGCCCAGCAGCGGCTCGCCGAGATGATGGGCGACCTGAACGACCTGCTGGCCCGGCACGGTCGCGCGGAGGACACCACCGACGTGTTCGCCGAGTTCATGCGCCGACACGGCGACTTCTTCCCGGAGAAGCCGGAGACCGTCGACGAGTTGATCGACGTGCTGGCCCGCCGAGCGGCGGCCGGTGAGCGGCTGATGAACTCGCTCTCCGACCGGCAACGCGCCGAACTGGCCGGGCTCATGCAGCAGTCGCTCGGTGACCGCCTCGCGGGCGAGATGTCCGCGCTCGACGCGAACCTGCGGGCGCTGCGACCCGATCTGCGCTGGGGGCGCGGCGAGCGGGTCCGCGGCGACCAGCCGTTGGACTACGCCGACGCGGCCGGCGCGTTGGGTGAGATCGGCGAACTGGACGACCTGCTGGACCAGCTCGACCAGGAACACCCGGGGGCGACCCTCGACGACGTGGACGTCGACGCGGTGGCGCGCACGCTGGGCCGGGACGCGGCCGACGACGTGCGCCGACTGCGCGATCTGGAGCGGGAGCTGCGCCGCCAGGGTTGGGTGAGCCGGGACGCGGAGGGGCTCACGCTGAGCCCGAAGGCGCTGCGCCGGCTCGGTGGGACCGCGCTGCGACGGGTATTCGCCGATCTGACGGCCGGGCCGCGTGGCCAGCACGACCTCCGCTCGGCCGGTGCGGCGGGCGAGGTCAGCGGCGCGTCCAGGCCCTGGCAGTACGGCGATGAGCAACCGTTGGACGTGGTCCGGACGCTGACCCGGGCGGTCAGTCGGGCCGGGCCGACGGTTCCCGTGCAGCTCGCGGTGGACGACTTCGAGGTGGTGGAGACCGAGAAACGGGCCTCGGCCGCTGTGGTGCTCTGCGTCGACCTGTCGTACTCGATGATCTCGCAGGGTCGTTGGGGGCCGATGAAGCAGACGGCGATGGCGCTGGCGCACCTGATGGAGACGCGCTTCCCGCAGGACGCCCTGCAGATCGTGGGCTTCGGTCGGGAGGCGATGACGCTCACCCAGCGGGAGTTGGCGGCCGTGGAGCCGGACATGGAGCAGGGCACCAACCTCCAGCACGCGCTGCGGTTGGCGGGCCGGCACCTGCGCCGACACCCGGACGCCGAGCCGATCGTGCTGGTGGTCACCGACGGCGAGCCGACCGCCCACCTGGACCCGGACGACGGGGAGGCGCTGTTCCACTGGCCGCCGCTGCCGGAGACGATCGAGGCGACGGTCCGCGAGGTGGACCGGCTGAGCCGCTACGGCGCCACGCTCAACCTGTTCATGCTCGGTGACGACCCGGGCCTGCGGCGCTTCGTGGACGCGGTGGCCCGCCGCAGCCGGGGCCGCATGTTCACCCCGGACACCGACGACCTGGGCGAGTACGTGGTCAGCGACTACCTCCGCTCCCGCCAATCCCGCCGCTAACTCCCGTTGGGGCGGGTTGACTGGGGGGATGGAGAGCGGGGGATTGCGGCGGGCTTACGGTGCCCTGTTCGCGGAGGTCGACGCCGGCGGGTTCGGTCCGGCTCCGGAGGGGCAGCTCAGTGCCGAGCAGATCGTCGCGCATCTGGTCGCCAACGACGAGCTGATGATCCAGGCCACCGAGGCGCTGCTGGCCGGGTCGCCGTTCGCCTACTACGAGTTGGAAGAGGACATGCACCGTCCGCAGCTGGACGCGCTCGCCGCCGAGCAGGGTGGTCTGCGCGGTCTGACCGCGCTGCTGCACGGCACCAGCGATCGGCTGTGCGGGCTGGTCGATCAGCTCGGCCTGGCCGCCGAGACCCCGGTCGCGACGCATTTACGCGAGGGCTTCGACCTCATCGTCGACGAGCCGCTGCCTTGGTCCCGCACCCTGGACCTGCACATGCGGGTGCACCTGCCGAAGCATCAGTCCCAGCTGCACGTCCTGCGGTCCTGAGCGACGTCGATCGGCCGGTCGGCGCCGAAGGTCTTGCCCAGTTGAGCGTGATGTCGGTGAGTCATCACGATGACCCACAGACATCACGCTCGCGCTCGTGCTGCCCACCCCGCCCCAAGTCCTCCGCCGATCTTGCACTTTCTGTCCCGACAAAAGCCGCATAAAAGGGCGGATCGACAACAGTAAGTGCAAGATCGCGGGGGCGGGGCGGGTCAGGTTTTGGTTAGGGCTGGGCGGGGGTGGAAGGTGCGGCGGTAGGTCGAGGGCGCTACGCCGATGCGTTGGTGCAGTTGCTGGCGTAGGGCGGCGGTGGTGCCGAAACCCGAGCGGTGGGCGATCTGGTCGACGGTGAGGTCGGTCGTCTCCAGCAGCAGTCTCGCGTGGTCGGTGCGCTGTTGCAGCAGCCACTGGGCCGGGCTCAGGCCGGTCTCCAACCGGAAGCGTCGGGTGAAGGTGCGCACGCTCATCCGCGCGCGCTCGGCCAGGTCGCGCAGCGCGATCGGCTCGTGCAGCCGCTGCCGCGCCCACTCCCGGGCGCCCGCCGTGCTGGTGTCGGTCGCCTTCGGCACCGGCTGCTCGATGTACTGCGCCTGGCCGCCGTCGCGCCACGGTGGCATCACACAGCGGCGGGCCGCCCGGTTGGCCACCTCGCTGCCGTGGTCGAGACGGATGACGTGCAGGCAGAGGTCGATGCCGGCGGCGACTCCGGCCGAGGTGAGCACCCTGTCGTCGGCGATGAACAGCACGCCCGGGTCGAGGTCCACCCGGCCGTGCAGGTGGCGGAACCGCTCGGCGTACGCCCAGTGGGTGGTCGCCCGCCGCCCGTCGAGGAGCCCGGCGGCCGCGAGCACGAACGCCCCGGTGCAGATCGACATGATCCGGGCACCCCGTTCGTGCGCAACGCGCAGCGCCTCGATCACCTCCGGCTCGACGGTGCCCGAGGCCAACGTGGAGCTGTCGTGGATGCCCGGGACGATCACCGTGTCGGCGGTGTCGAGCAGCTCCAGACCATGGTCGGGGAGCACCTGGAAGCCGCCGGTGCTGCGTACCGGCTGCCCGCCCGGGGTGCATACCCGGACGTCGTAGAAGGGCGTCCCGTCGGCGGCCCGAGCGGTGCCGAAGACCTGCGACGGGGTGCCGAGGTCCAGGCCGACCACCTGGTGCAGGGCGAGTACGGCGATCCGGTGCGGGCGAGCGCTCATGGCCCGATTATTGCGCATGATGGCTTTCCGGCCACTCGTCGAGGTGTGCGGCCCGCCTCAGACTTGTTCCGTGACCAAGAACCGCCGTCTGCATCCCGCCTGGCTGGTCGCCGCCGTCGCCTTCGTGGCGCTGGTCGGCGCGGCCGGCTTCCGCGCCACCCCGTCGGTGCTGTTGCACCCACTGCACGAGGAGTTCGGCTGGCCCCTGGCCACGATCTCCGCGGCCGTCTCGGTCAACCTGCTGCTCTACGGGCTCACCGCGCCGTTCGCGGCCGCCCTGATGGACCGGTTCGGCATCCGCCGGGTGGTCTCGGTGGCGCTGCTGCTGGTCGCCGCCGGCAGCGGGTTGACGATCTTCATGACCGCCAGCTGGCAGCTTCTGCTCTGCTGGGGTGTGCTGGTGGGGTTGGGCACCGGCTCGATGGCGCTGGCGTTCGTGGCCACCGTCACCGGGCGCTGGTTCGTCCACCGCCGGGGCCTGGTCACCGGAGTGCTGACCGCCGGCGGGGCGGCCGGACAACTGGTGTTCCTGCCACTGATCGCCATCCTGGTACGCGACCACGGCTGGCGTACCGCCGCGCTTGTCGTGGCCGCGGCGGCGCTGGCGGTCGTACCCCTGGTGGTGTAGCTGCTGCGCGAGCACCCGGCGGATCTCGGCCTGCCCGCCTACGGGGCGACCGAGGTCGTGGCGGCGCCGCCGGCGACCGGCGGCGCGGCGTCCCGGGCGCTCGGCGCGCTGGCCACCGCGGCCCGGACCCGACCGTTCTGGCTGCTGGCCGGAGGGTTCGCGATCTGCGGGGCGACCACCAACGGCCTGGTCGGTACGCACTTCGTGCCGGCCGCGCACGACCACGGCATGGCCCAGACCACCGCGGCCGGGTTGCTCGCCCTGGTGGGGCTCTTCGACATCGTCGGCACGATCGCCTCCGGCTGGCTCACCGACCGGGTGGACAGCCGGTTGCTGCTCGGCATGTACTACGCGCTGCGGGGACTGTCCCTGCTGGTGCTGCCGAGCCTGTTCTCCGGCACGGCCGAGCCGAGCATGCTGGTGTTCATCGTCTTCTACGGCCTGGACTGGGTGGCCACCGTGCCGCCGACCGTGGCGCTGTGCCGGGAGTACTTCGGTGGCGCCGGAGCTGTGGTGTTCGGCTGGGTGTTCGCCGCGCACCAACTCGGCGCGGCGGTCGCCGCGACCGGTGCGGGACTGGTCCGGGATCGGTTGGGCGACTATGCGATGGCCTGGTACGTGGCGGGTGCGCTGTCGATCGGCGCCGCCGGGCTGTCGTTGCTGCTGCGTAGGCGACCGGGCCGGCCGGTGCCGGAGGCCGTGCTGGTCGCTGCGACCGCGCCCCGGGCGTGGAGCTTCCGGGGCTGAACCGTGACCCGTCGGCCGGTCAGCTCACTGTCCACTGCTGGGCCGGCCGGCCGTCGCACTGTCGCTGCCGGATGTCCTCGCCGGCCTCGACAGCGTCGTCGTCGGCCTGGGCGCACTTGTTGCTGTGCGCGGCGACGAGCAGCACCGCGCCAGTGCCGGTCCCGCCGAACCGCCACTGCTGGTTGGCCTCGCCGTGGCAGGGGAACTGCTGCAACCGCGCGCCGTCGTCCCCGCTGCCGCCCTCGACGTCGAGGCACTGCCCGTACTTGGCATTGGTCAACGTCAGTACGTCCGCGCCGGCCGGGCTGACCACCCACTGCTGCTCCGGGGCGCCGGTGCAGACGGCCAACTCGGCCTCGGCCTTCTCGCCGTCGCCGTCGAGCCCCAGGCAGAGACCCGAGGGGGCGCGCAGCACCCGGGGCCCGGTGGGCGGGGCGGCCGGCGCGCTGGCCGACGGGGTCGGTGACGGCTCGGCCGAGGCGGTCGGGCTCGGCTCGCCGGCCGGTTCGCTGGGCAGCTGGGCCGCGCTGGACGACGTACCGACCGACGCCGGCACGGCCGGCTGGTCGTCACCGTCGAGCAGCCCGGTGGCGAACACGACCCCCAGGAGCACGCCGACGACGCCGACCGCCACCGCGACCCGCAAGAGCGGATCGGCCAGCGGGCCGGAGCGCGGTGCCCGGTGACCGCCGTAGACGGTGCCGTGGGGGTCGGGGCGTTCCTCGGGCGCGGACATACCGGCCATCCTCACCCACCGCCGGCGGTCACGGCCAGTCGGCGACGTCAGTCGACGACCCGGACGTCCTTCCAGAACGCCACCCGGTCACGCACCATCTCGGCATCCGGTTTGGGCTCCGGGTAATACCAGACGGCGTCCCTGCTGGTGCTGCCCTCGTGTTCGAGGGAGTAGTAGGAGGCGGTGCCCTTCCACGGGCAGACGGTGTGGGTCGCGGACTCGCGAATCAGGTCGTCGCGCAGGGCGGAGCGGGGGAAGTAGTGGTTGCCCTCCACCAGCACGGTGTCGTCGCTCTCGGCGATGACCAGGTCGTTCCACACGGCTTTCGGCATGTCTCAACAGTAGGCCGCGTCGCCGCGCCGGCAGCGCTCAGCGGGTGGGCTGCGGATCGGTGACGTCGGCCACTGTGGCGTCGAGGGCGGCTATCGCGGCGTCGGCGGCGATCGCGACGGCGAGACCGCGCTCGCCGGCCCCCAGCGTGATCTCCCGGCCGCGCAGTCGCTCGTCGGCGACCACCGGCCAGGCAGTGCTCGCGCCGAACGGGGTGATGGTGCCGCGTTCGTAGCCGGTGGCGGCCAGGGCGCCCGCCGCGTCCGGCATGGAGAGCCGGTGTACCCCGAGCAGGGCGCGCAGCTTGGGCCAGGAGATGACCCGGTCGCCGGGGGTGAGCACGAACAGGTGATCGGCTTCACCGCGGCGGACCACTATCGTCTTGACCACGTCGGGGACGGCCACGCCCCGGACGGCGGCCGCCTCCGCGAGACTGCCGACCGCACCGTGGCTGACCAGCCGATACGGCAGTTGGGCGGCGTCCAGGGCGACGATCGCTGGCGATGGCATGCCCGCCACGGTAGCCGTCCGGCCTGCTACCGGACGGGAAACTGCCAGCGCCGACATCCCACGGTTTCCGAACGGCGAGCGTAAGGTGATCACATGCGCGCTGAGCGTGTGGATCATCCGATTGACCATGATCAAGCGGTGGACACGCTGCGGCGGTCGTACGCCGCGGTGCCCACTGGCGAGCCTGTCCGGCTGGCCAAACGCACCTCCAACCTGTTCCGCCCCCGGTCCGCTCCACGGACTCCGGGGCTCGACGTGAGTGGCCTGAACGGCGTGCTGTCGGTCGACCCGGCCGGCCGCACCGCCGACGTGCAGGGCATGTGCACCTACGAGGACCTGGTCGACGCGACGCTGCCGCACGGGTTGATGCCGTTGGTGGTGCCGCAGTTGCGCACCATCACACTGGGCGGCGCGGTCACCGGCCTCGGGATCGAGTCGACCTCGTTCCGCAACGGCCTGCCGCACGAGTCGGTGCTGGAGATGGACATCCTCACCGGCTCCGGCGAGATCGTCACCGCCCGACCCGACGGCGAGCACGCCGACCTGTTCACCGCGTTCCCCAACTCGCTGGGCAGCCTCGGCTACGCCACCCGGCTGCGCATCGAGCTGCAACCGGTCGGCCGGTACGTGGCGTTGCGCAACGTCCGGTTCACCCAACTGGAGGCGCTGACCGACGCGATCGCGGAGGTGAGCGCGACCCGATCCTGGGCCGGCGAGCCGGTGGACGCGATGGACGGGGTGATGTTCAGCCCCGGCGAGTCGTACCTGGTGTTCGCCACGTTCACCGACGTGGCCGACCCGCCCAGCGACTACACCGGTCAGGCGATCTACTACCGGTCGCTGCGCCAGCGCACCCGCGACGTGCTCACCGCGTACGACTATCTGTGGCGCTGGGACACCGACTGGTTCTGGTGCTCGTCGGCGTTCGGCGCGCAGCACCCGGTCGTGCGCAGGCTCTGGCCGGCGCGTTACCGACGCAGCGACTTCTACCACCGACTGGTCCGCCTTGAGCACCGCCACCAGGTGGCGGCCCGGATCGACCGGCTGCGCGGGCAACCGGCCCGGGAGCGGGTCGTGCAGGACGTGGAGATCCCGCTGGACCGGACGGCTGACTTCCTGCGCTGGTTCGCCGGCGCGGTGGGGATGAACCCGGTGTGGCTGTGCCCGTTGCGACTGCGTGAGCCGGCGGGGCCCGGTTCGGCGCGGTCCTGGCCGCTGTATCCGCTCCGGCCGGGGCAGGACTACGTCAACATTGGGTTCTGGGGGAGCGTGCCGATCGCGCCGGGCGCCGCCGACGGCGACGTCAACCGCACGATCGAACGCAGGGTGTCGGAGTCGGGCGGCCACAAGTCGCTCTACTCCGACGCGTACTACGACCGGGACGCCTTCGATCGCCTCTACGGCGGCGACACGTGGCGCGCGGTGAAAGACCGCTACGACCCGGACCACCGGCTGACGGGACTGTACGAAAAGGCGGTAGCACGAGCATGAGCCTGACCGACAGAGATCAGGGGGCGGCGAGCGTCCCCGCCACCCCGCCGGCGGGGGGCCGGCACACGGGTCCGACCGTCGCGGATGTCGTCCGCGCGGTCACCACGGGGCCGTTGCCGGTGCGGATCACCGGGTACGACGGCAGCGCCGTCGGCCCGTCCGACGCCGGCATCACCCTGGCGATCCAATCCGAGCGGGGGCTGTCGTACCTGCTCACCGCACCCGGCGACCTGGGCATGGCCCGGGCGTACGTCAGTGGTGACCTGGCGTTGCAGGGCGTGCACCCGGGTGACCCGTACGAGGCGTTGCGGGTGCTCAAGGATGAGCTGCGGTTGCGTCCACCGTCGCTGGCTGAGGGGCTGGCGCTGGTCCGTGGGCTGGGCTGGGAGCGGCTGATGCCGCCGCCGGCGCCGCCGCAGGAGGCGCAGCCCCGCTGGAAGCGGGTGGTGAACGGCCTGCGGCACTCGCGGGTACGGGACAGCACTGCCATCTCGCACCACTACGACGTCTCCAACGCCTTCTACGAGAAGGTGCTCGGCCCGTCGATGACGTACACCTGCGCGGTTTTCCGGTCTCCGGACGACACGCTGGAGCAGGCCCAGGCGGCGAAGTACGACCTGGTCGCCGGCAAGCTGGCGCTCAAGAAGGGGATGCGGCTGCTGGATGTCGGGTGCGGCTGGGGTGGCATGGTGCGCCACGCCGCGCGCGAGTACGGCGTCAAGGCGCTCGGTGTGACCCTGTCGAAGGCGCAGGCGCAGTGGGCGCAGGCCGCGATCGAGCGGGAGGGGTTGACCGAGCTGGCGGAGGTGCGATATCTGGACTACCGGGACGCGCCGGCCGAGCAGTTCGACGCCATCTCCTCGATCGGGTTGACCGAGCACATCGGGGTGCGTAACTACCCGATGTACTTCGGGGCGCTGCGCAGTCGGCTGCGGCAGGGCGGGCGTCTGCTCAACCACTGCATCACCCGCGCGGACAACCGGGCGCCGCACCGCTCCGGCGCGTTCATCGACAGGTACGTCTTTCCGGACGGTGAGCTGGCCGGTCCGGGCCGGTTGATCAGCGAGGTGCACGACGCCGGGTTCGAGGTGCACCACGAGGAGAACCTGCGCCAGCACTACGCGCTGACGCTGGCCGCGTGGTGTCGCAACCTGGTCGAGCACTGGGATTTCTGCGTCTCGGAGGTCGGCGCGGGCACCGCCCGGGTGTGGGGGCTCTACATGGCCGGGTCGCGGATGGCGTTCGAACGCAACGGCATCCAGCTGCACCAGGTGCTGGCCACCCACAACGGCCCGAACGGCGTGAGCGGCTACCCGCTGCGACCGGACTGGTTGCCCTGACCACCTGCTGACCGTTGCCTGAAGCCGCGCCGAGAAAGTCGGCGCGGCTTCTCGCGAAGTGATTGACAAAGAAGTTTTGTACGTACAAACTGATTTTGCCATGAGAGACGTCCTGTACCTGGAGCAGATCGAGCAGGCCGAAGTCCTGCTCAAGCCGCAGCGCGTCGAGGTGCTGCGGCAACTGGCCGAGCCGCGCACCTGCACCGAGGTCGCGGCCCGACTCGACCAGACGCCACAGCGCGTCTACTACCACGTCAAGCAGCTCGTCGCGGCCGGCCTCGTCGAGCTGGTCAACGAACGCAAGGTCCGCGGCATCACCGAAGGCATCTACCAGGCCGCCGCCCGCTCCTACTGGCTCTCCCCGCGGCTCGTCGGCCGGATCGGCCTGCGCCGGGCCCGCGACGAGCTGAGCCTGGGCTACCTGCTCGACCTGATGGAGGAGGTGCAGGCCGACATCGCCGGCCTGGACCGGGCGGCACCCGAGCTGCCCTCGATCGGGGTCTCCGGCGAGATCCGGGTGCCGGCCGAGCAGCGCCAGCAGTTCCTGCACGACCTGCAAACCGCACTTCAGGAGTTGTTCACCCGCTACGGCGGCAGCGAAGGCGATGCCTTCAAGCTGGCCGTCGCCTGCTATCCGAAAGGGAACGACAATGAGTGAGCCGATGAAGGTCCAGGCCCGTCTCTCCGCGCCCGTCGGGCGCGTCCGCCAGGCCCTGACCGACCCGGCCGAGCTGCGTCTCTGGCTGGCCGAGCACGCCGAGGTCGAGCTGCCCCAGCGGTACGAGTTCTGGGGCCGCTACACGCCCGAGGGCGACGCCCCGCACCAGCGGCTGCTGCACGCCGATGACGACACGCTGCGCTTCGGCTGGCTGCTCGACGGGGTGGAGACCACCACCGAGTTTCAGTTGACCGCCGAGGGCACCGACAGCACCGTGCTGATGCTGACCCAGAGCCACTTCGACTTCGCCGAGGCGATGAGCGGCTCCAGCATCCGGGGTGTGCTCCAGACGTTCTGGGCGCTGTCCATCGCCAACCTGGCCGCCCACGTGGAGGGCAAGCCACTGCTGCCCCGCACCGACTTCACCTCCGCCGACCTGCGCGGTGAGCTGGTCATCGCCGCCCCCGCCGACAAGGTGTGGGAGTCGCTTACCGACTCCGAGCAGGCCAGCGCATGGTTCGGCTACCCGATCGGCATCGAGCCCTGGGTCGGCGGCCGGTACGCCATGGGCGGCTTCGAGACCGGTTACGCGGCCAAGGTCGTCGACCTGGAGCCCGGTCGACGGATGTCCATCGACTGGGGGCCGACCGGCGTGACGAGCTGGGAGCTGGCCGAGTCCGGTGGCCGGACGACGCTGACCTTCGTGCAGAGTGGCTTCGACGAGGCCAACCCGCCGTACGGGGCCTGGAGTGGCTCGGTTGCCGGGCTGTTCGAGCTGCGCCGCTTCCACGAGGTGCCGAACTGGCAGCCGATCTGGATCTCCGAGGAGATCCCCGGCCTGGAGCCCGCACCGACCAGCTGACCTCGACAGCCACGGTCGACCTCCACCTTGGGCACACCGAGCCATCGGTGTCCAAGGTGGAGGGACCGGGCAGCGGGTCCGTCAAACGGCCGGCCGATCGGTAAGGTCGGCTGAGTCAGTGTCGAGTCGGCGGCCGGGCGGTGCGAGTGGCAGGTCCAGAGCATGCAGATCACACAGCTGTCGGGCGTTCGCTGGAAGCGGCAATGCGCCTGTTGGGCCAGGCCGCCGGTCCGTCGGCACTGACGGAGTCGACGTCGCCACCAGTTGTGCCAACCGGCGAGGGCGAGCTGCGCGGGCGCGGCACCGCCGCCGACGGGCTGGTCGAGGCCGTGGTGGTCGGCTATGGCCGGCTGGAGTCGCTGGAGATCGACCCCCGCCTGCTGCGGCGCGGCACCGGGGCCATCGCCGACCACGTGATCGAGGCGGTGCGCACCGCACAGGATGATGAGCTGCGACAGCGCCAGGAGATGCTCGGCGGCGACATCGACCAGGCAGCGACGCATCGGCAGTTGGAGGCGGTCGCGGCAGAGGCTTGGCGTGGGCTGGACGGGATGATCGGCGACCTGGACGCGTTGACCCGCCGATTCGACAAGCGGTGACCGGATGACCGACGCCCTGGAGGTCGACGTCACCGCGCTGCACTCGGCGGCGCGGAGCATCGAGGCCAGCGGTGAGCGGCTCGGCGCCGAGGTGCAGCGGTTGCAGGGCACCGTCACCGGTTCGGCCAGTCCCTGGGGTGGCGACGAGGCCGGGACGGTCTTCGGAGCGGCCTACACCGAGGTGCTGCAACACGCTCTCGACGTCTACGCCTCGATGGCCGACCAGCTCCTGAGCGTGGCCGACAGGCTTGGCGCCGCCGCCGACGCCCATGAGCGCAGCGACCTCGACAACGCGGCCCTGTTCACGAGACTGGGGCTGCCCGGTGGGCCTACAGCTGCCAGCTGAGCTCGCCGAGGCCCTCAACTGGGTGGGCTTCACCTGGCCAGAGGCCGACGAGGAGCTGCTGTACGAGGCCGCCCAGGCGTGGATGTCCTTCGCGGGCACCCTGCGCACGGCGGCCAGCGGGGCGAACGCCGGCGCGAGTGTCGTGAGCGCAACCAACCGGGGGCGGGACGTCGCCGCCTTCGAGGCGATGTGGCGCGGCGAGGAGGGCCCGACCAGCCGTATCGAGGACGGTGCCGAGGCCGCGGAGCTCATCGCCGCCGCGCTGCTCGTGATGGCCGTGATCACGTTGACCCAGAAGGTCCTCACGATCGTCCAGCTCACGATCCTGGTGGTCCAGGTTGCCATGGCGCTGGCGGCCGCGGCCCCCACCCTCGGCGGCTCGCTGGCACAGATCCCGATCGCGATCGGCGTGGCCCGGGTCGCGATCCGTCGAATCATCAAGGAGGTCGTGCAACGGGTCGTCAACGACATCATTCCGCGACTACTTCGCCGCGCCAAGACGTTGCTGCGCAGGTTCAACCGCAAGGGTCCGGATCGACGTCCGGGGCGCCCCGGTGTGCCGGGACCGCTGCAGGAGGTCCGCTACCAGGGTCGGCCGATGCGGGACGACTACCGGTACGAGACCGCCGGCGACCATCCGGGAAACCCCTTTCGGCCCAAATCGGTGCGTCGACTCAGCGAGGCGGAACGGGAAGCGCACCGGGTGTACGTCGACTCGGACGGCATCGTGCGCCAGGCAAAGGACGGCCAGCCCTTCGACACCCGCGCCGCGTCCACCCACTGGACCCAGGACGGCGGCCGGGCCATCTTCGTCATGGACGAACGTGGCAACATCTACGCCTCGAACTACCAGGAGGTCGGTGCCTTCCACCACTCGACCCTGGGCAACGGTCAGCCGGTAGCGGCGGCCGGAGAGATCGCGGTCGTCGACGGTAGAGTGCAGTACGTGACCTCTGCCAGCGGGCACTATCGACCTGATCCGCAACAGATGCGGCAGGTCACCGACGAGTTGAGCCGTAACGGCGTCAACGACATCCCGCTCTTCGGCTTCGACGGCCGTACCCGGTTGAATTGACCCGTCGGAAAGGTGTGCGGAATGGGCGACCGTGACTGGAAGGGCGTCACCAACCAGATCTTGCATGGGGTGATGTTCACAGCGCAGTTGGACGACGCCGCTGCCAAGCAGATGGCTGCGGCCATGGTGGAGCGGCGCTACTTCGGAGACGGCCCGGCTGTGTACGCGGACGCGATCGTCCAGGCGCAGCAGTACGACGGCCCGCTCACCGACGAGATCGAGACGTCGCACAGCGAACAGGGGTTCCGCGATTTTCTCCGCCGGCTGGCGGGCGAGCTGGACCAGCGCCGGCCCTGGCACTGAGGCGGCTGACCGCCCCGCCTCGATCTCGCGTCAGGATCCTTACGCGATGGCGGCGATGTCACCGTCGTCGAAGTAGATGGCTTGGTGGAGCCGGCCTCCGAGAGCAGCAGCGTATCGAGCCACCACATCCTGACCGGAGATCCTGCCCTGCTCGATCTGGGACACCCGACCCTTGGTCACGCCCATCCGCTCAGCGATCTGCTGCTGAGTGAAGCCGCGAGAGCGTCGTACCTCCGCGAGGCGGTGCCCGACGACCTGCGCAAGCAGCTCTTCCTTACCCGCTTCGACAGCCGCCTCGCCACCAGCACGCTGCACGTACTCGGCTCGGATGTCTGTCCACCGCACGTGACCACTCACTGGTGTCCCCCCTCCTGCTGTGCACGTTCCTTCAAGTAAAGCTCGTACGGTTGTATACCAATCGCTATACCCCTCCGGTTGGCCGGTGGCGATGGTTGGCGATCCGGTGGCGGGATCTGGTGACTTTTCGCGGTTGAGTGGGTACTGGCGGGCGATGTTCTTCATCTTTGGTCTGCGTACCAAGGTCGACCGGTCCGGTGTCGTGCAGCAGGTCTGCCGCCACTGCGGCAACCAGGCCGCGCAGGTGATCACCCGCCGCTCGACGAAATTCACACTCTTCTTCATCCCCCTCATTCCGATCCGCACCCGGTACGCCCAGCAGTGCACGTTCTGCGCGGCTGAGTACGAAATCTCCAAGTCCGACGCCGAGCGTCTCCCGGTCGGCTGATCCGACGATGGAACGTTTCCTCTGCTGGCTGATCGGCCGACCAACGCCTCCGGTCGACGTGGCAGTGCACACAGTTGCCCGCCCGCCCTGCACCCCTGGCCGGCGCAGACGCCGCCGCGCACGCCGTCCGTTGGCCGGCACCGCACTGCCCCGTTCACCCTGGAACCGATCGGCCGGCCGTTGACCCGGGGGCGGGGACGGCGTGCACGTTCGGCTCTGGTGGCGTTTCTGAGCGCTGGTTAGGCTTTCGGGGTTTGCCGTGGACCGGTCCTGCCGAGGGTGCACGCACGACGAAAGGGCCGGAGCGACCGTGTCCCGACAGGACGGAAAGCAGGCTGCGGGGGCGCTGAACCCCGTCGGCGCGTTCGTCGCGGCTGCGGTCATCCTGCTGGAGGCCTGCTGGCTGGTCGCCGGGTTGCCGGGCGCCGCGCTGGTCAGTGACATCGGCGCGATGCTTGTCGCCGGCTGGGCGACGCTCGCGTGTGTAGGGGTGGCCCGCCGGCATCCGGCGCCGCTGCGCCGATTCTGGACGCTGCTCGCCCTCACCATGGCGCTCGCCGCGATCGGCCGGGCGATCTGGACGGCGCAACGGCTCGTCGGCGGTGACCTGCCGCACACGCCGGTGGTCGGGGTGGTCTTCACCGCCGGCATTCTCACCGGCACGGCCGCGCTGCTCAGTTCGCCGTCCGCACCACGGACCGCGGTCGGTCGGGCCCGTACGTTGCTGGACGGTGTGATCGTCGCCCTGGCCCTGGTGCCGATCGGTTGGGTGCTGGTCTTCCGTGGGGTCGCCGCCGCCGAGCTGGCCGATCCGGCGCGCACGCTGGGGCTGCTCTTCCCGATGTTCGACCTGATGCAGCTCACCATCCTGGTCGCGGTGTCCGGCCCGGCCCGGCCGATGTGGCGGCCGATGAGCATCCTCGCGGCGAGCCTCACCCTGCGGGTCGTCGCCGACGTCGTCTACGTGTCGCTTGTCGCCCGCGCCGACTACGCCGCCGGTCACCCGATCGACCTGTGTTGGCCGTTGAGTTACCTGCTGATCGGGCTGGCCACCCGGAATCCGCCGCCACCGGACTGTGACGCCACCGACGACACCGCCGAGTCGCCGCTGCCGCCGTGGTGGCGGGTGGCGTTGCCGTACCTGCCGGTGGGTGGGGCGATCATCGCTGTGGTGTTGGCGCGTCGGCCCACCGGGCAGACCCCGCAGCTGGTGTTCGTGACCATGATGGTGTTGCTGGCGGCCCTCGCCGTCCGTCAGGGGTTGGCCGCCAACGAGAACCTCCGGTTGGTGGTCCGGTTGCGTCGGCTCGCGTACGGCGACCAGCTCACCGGGCTGCCCAACCGGCTGTTGTTCAACCGGCGGCTGCGCGTGGCCCTGCGCGACGGGCGACCGGTGGCCGTGCTGCTGCTCGACCTGGACGGGTTCAAGCAGGTCAACGACCGGTTCGGGCACGCCACCGGCGACACCCTGCTGACCGGGCTCGCGGCACGGATGCACGCTGCCGTCGACGGTGACGGCACCATCGCCCGGCTCGGCGGTGACGAGTTCGCGGTGCTTGTCGACGGTGAGCGGCCGGTGTCACCCGAGCGGCTCGCCGAGCGGCTGCTGGACGCGTTGCGGCCCTCCGACGACGAGGAGGACGTCGGGGTGCACCCGTCGGCGAGCATCGGTATCGCCGAGTACGGCCCGCAGCACGCCTCGCACAGCGACCTGCTGCGCGACGCCGACATCGCGATGTACGCGGCCAAGGCGGCCGGGAAGTCCGCGTACCGGACGTGTACGCCGGTGTTGCGCGAGTCGGCCGTCTCCCGCGCCGAGCTGATCGCCGACCTGCGCCGGGCTGTCGACGAGGACCAGCTGCACCTGGAGTTCCAACCCATCGTCGACCTGGCCACCGGTGCGGTGCGCAGCGCCGAGGCGTTGGTGCGCTGGCGGCACCCCCGGCTGGGGATGTTGCCGCCGTCGAAGTTCCTGCCGCTGGCCGAGGAGACCGGGCTGATCCTGCCGATCGACCGCTGGGTGATCCACGAGGCGTGCCGGGCCGCCGCGACCTGGCGGGGCCGGGCGCCGGAGGCGACAGTCGCTGTGAACATCGCCGCCGCGCACCTGCGTCGGCCGGATCTGATCGCCACTGTCACCGCGGCCACCAGCGCCGCCGGGCTGGCACCGCGGGCGTTGACGCTGGAGTTGACCGAGTCGGCGCTGATCGAGGGCACCGAGGCGGTGCTGGAGCGGCTGCACCAACTCCGGGAGCTGGGCATCAAGATCGCCATCGACGACTTCGGCACCGGCTACTCGTCGCTGAGCTACCTGCATCGCATCCCGGCCACCGAGCTGAAGATCGACAGGTCGTTCGTGGCCCGGCTGGGCACCGACGACCGGGCGTACGCGACGGTGGAGATGGTCACCCGCCTGGCCGGCGCGTTCGACCTGGCGGTGGTGGCCGAGGGGGTGGAGACCGAACGCCAGCACGAGGCGGTCACCGCGATCGGCTGCCCACGCGGCCAGGGCTATCTGTACGGGCGGCCGGACGCCCCCGCCATGGTGGGCCAGAATCGGAGTTGACTCTCACGTAACGGCAGGCAGGAGCCTGGTTCCCGGAAGGGAGGGGGACCATGGCGTACACGGTGGGTCAGGTGGCGAAGGTTGCCGGCGTGACGGTGCGGACGCTGCACCACTACGACGAGATCGGGTTGCTCTCGCCCAGCGGGCGCACCTCGGCCGGTTACCGCCGCTACGACGACGCGGACCTGCAACGGCTGCAACTCGTCCTGTACTACCGGGAGCTTGGTTTCCCGCTTGAGGAGATCACCGCGATCATCGACGACCCGGCGGCCGATCCGGCCGCGCACCTGCGCCGACAGCACGAACTGCTGACGGCACGGCTCAGGCGGTTGCAGGAGATGGTCACGGCGATCGAGTTCGCGATGGAGGCGAGCAAGATGAACATCCAACTCACGCCGGAGGAACGGTTCGAGGTCTTCGGTGACTTCAGCCCGGAGGCGCACGAGGCCGAGGCGGAGCAGCGGTGGGGTGACACCGACGCGTACCGGGAGTCGAACCGCCGGGCCTCCCGCTACAGCAAGGACGACTGGCTGCGGATCAAGGCGGAGAACGAGGACTGGGGTCGGCGGATCGTCGCCGTGCTGGCCTCGGGCGCGCCGGCGGACGGCCCGGAGGCGATGGACCTGGCCGAGGAGCACCGGCAGCTGATCAGCCGCTGGTTCTACGAGTGCTCGTACGAGATGCAGACCGGGTTGGCCGACATGTACCTGGCCGACGAGCGGTTCACCGCGTACTACGAGAACATCGCGCCGGGGCTGGCCGCCTATCTGCACGAGGCGATCCACGCCAACGCGATCAGCCGGGCCTGACGGGGTGCGGTCCGGCTAGTCTGGCCGGACCGCACCGCCCGGGGGAGATGACAGTGCAGAAACCGAAGCTGATCGCCGCTGTCGCCGTGCTCGTGGTGGCGGTCGGCGCCGGGGCATGGGCGCTGGTCGCCGCCGGCGACCACGAGCCGGACGCGGGTCGCCCGACGGCGGCGGCGGGCCCGGCCGACCCGGCCGGTGTGCTGAAGGCAGCCGCCGGGAAGGCCGACGAGCAGCCGTACCGGCTGACCGTCGGCACCGGCGGCGCGGACGGGGACGCCACGGTGCTGCTCTGGGACCCGACGGCGAAGCGCGGTCTGGAGACCACGTCGCTGAAGGTGCCCACCGGCGTGGTGAAGATCGAGCGGTTGACCACCGGGCCGGACGTGTACGTGCGGGTCACCGCTCCGGACCGCCGCGTGCCGGTGTGGGACGGCAAGACCTGGTGGCACGTCGGCGCTCCGGGCGCCCCGGCGGCCAAACAGGGCCTGGACAACACCCGGCTGGCCAGCACGTTGGGCGCGCCGGCGGGGGTCCGGCAGACCGCCGAGCGGGAGTACGCGGGCACGCTGGACCTGCGCCAGAGCGACGCGGTGCTGGGCAGCGGTGTCGGTAGCGTGCTCGGTGACCGGGCCGGCGCGGTGCCGTTCACCGCGGCCGTCGACGAGCAGGGGCGGTTGGTCCGTTACCGCATCGAGTTGGCCAGCGAGCAGTCGCAGACCGCCCAGCTCGACCTGACGTACTCGGACTTCGGGCTGTCGGTGTCGGCGGACCCGCCGGCGGCCGAACTGATCGGCGAGGACCCGCCGGCGAACATTCCGGGCGCCTGACGTCGGTTCACTCCTCGACCGCCCCCTCGACCGGGGTGACCAGGAAGTCGTAGACGGTGCGGGCCATCCGCCGGACCGTCTCGTCGCCGGTGGCCATGGGTCCGGCGGTGAGGAACGCGACGGCGGTCTCGGTGCCGGGGATCAGGTAGTAGCCGACGTCGTGTGAGGCGTCCGGCAAGTCACCGGTCTTGTGGGCCACCGGCACACCCTGTGGCAACGCCGCCGGGATCTTCGTGTTCAGCGTCTGCTCCCGCATGAACCCGATCATCATGTCGCGGGAGGCGGGGGTGAGGATCTCGCCGTCCCAGACCGCGCCGAGCAGTGACACCACGTCGTCCGGGCTTGTGTAGTTCTCCTCGCCGCGTTGCGCCGCCGCGCTGTCGAGCATCCGGCGGGCCAGGATGGTGGAGCGTTGGTTCATCGAGTCGATGAGCGCGTTGACCGGGGCGAACCCACCCAGGTAGGTGATCAGCACGTTCGCTGCCACATTGTCGCTGTACTTGATCAGGTACTGGGCGAGCCGATGCAGTGTGACCACCTGCGGGAACGTCTCGAACTGGAGCTGACCGGTGCCGCCGACCACGTCCTCCGGGGTGACCAGCACCCCGTCGTCGAGGGAAACCTGTCCACAGTCGACCCGTCGCAGCAGTTCGACGAGGATCCACAGTTTGATGACGCTTGCCGCCTTGGGCCGTAGCGATCCGTTGACGGCGATCTGCTGGTCGCCGTAGCGGCCGGACAGGTCGCGGACGGTGACCCCGGCCGGGTTGAGGCTCGCGTCGGCGACCACCCGGGCGAGCTGCCCGCTGAGCGGAAACAGCCGGGCCCCTTCGACCGGGTCGGTGGGCGGCTGAGGGCTGGTGACCACCACGCCGGTAAGCGTCGTCGGCGGGCGGTGCCGTTGGATCACCTCAATCGTGCCCTCGCTGCGCCCCACCAGCGGCACCCGGTAGCGGTAGGCCGTGCCGCCGACGACTACCGCGCCGCTGGCCACCCCGGCGGCGACCCGCATGGTCGGGTCGGCGACCCGGCCGGTGTCGCCGTCGCAGGCGCGGTAGCGCACTGTGTGCCCGAGCGAGTCCACCGCGAAGACCCCGCCGGGAAACGACAGCCAGGAAACCTCGCTGGTCGGCGGGCGCTCCGGCGTCGGGTCCACCCCGGGCTCGTGGCTCTGACCGTCACCGGGCTCAACCCCGTACCCCGGCTCGGTCGTCTGCGCCGGGTCCGCGCCGGGCGCGCGGCCCGGGCCGTCCGCGGTGGCCGGCCCGGTCGTCGCGAGGACCGCGAGCGCGACCGCCGCCGTCAGCACCTTCAGGGGTACGCGGGCAGAGTTCCCCAGCAGGGAAGATGAGCGCCTCTTGTCGCTTTTTCTCACGTTTGCACGATATGGAGCGCTGGAGGCTGGTGAGACCGGCGGGACCGGCGTCACCCGTCCGGGCGGCAATGTCCCCCCGAGCGCGACGACCCACAGGTATAACTGTGACCCACAGGTATCACGCTTTGCTCTGCACCCGCCCATGCGCCAGTTACGGACCGTGCATGGCGCGCCGGCGGGTGCAGAGCAAAGGTCAGCCACCAACCTGGAGGACCCATGCTGATCATCGCCGGCAGTCTGCACGTCGAACCGGCCACCCGTGAGGCGTACCTGTCCGACTGCGAGCAGGTCATCGCGCGGGCGCGCGCCACCGCCGGCTGCCTCGACTTCCTGCTGGCGGCTGACCCGTTGGAGCCCGGCCGGATCCACGTCTACGAACGCTGGGAGTCACCGGAGCAGTTGGCGGCGTTCCGTGGCTCCGGGCCGGACGACGCGCAGGAAGTGGCAATCCTCGACGCCGACGTGCAGCGCTACCTGATCGCCGGCGTGGAAGCACCCTGACCCCACCGCTCACGCCTGTGGTTCGGGGCCGGTGGGCAGGCCGGGCGCCATCCGGCGGATCGAGGCGAAGGTGGGCGTGAGGGCGTCGTACAGCTCGGCGAAGAGCGGCAGCAGCGACGCGTAGGTGGCGGCGGCGGCCGGGTCGGGGCGGACGGTCTCCTCGATCCGCACCAGCTCGGCGGCGACGTCGATGCTGGGGATCAGCCCGAGCGCCTCCATGCCGAGCAGCGCCGCGCCGAAGCTCGACCCCTCGTGCGCGGCCGGGAAGCTCACCGGCAGGCCGAGCACGTCGGCGAGCATCTGCCGCCACAGTCCGCTGCGGGCGAAGCCGCCACCGGCCCGGACCTCGCGGACCTCGTTGCCGGCCGCGCGCACCGAGCTGAGCACCAGCGCCATCTGTTGGCAGACGCCCTCCAGCGCGGCCCGTACCAGGTGCTCGCGGCGATGCGCGTGGGTCAACCCCACGTACGCGCCGCGCGGCAGGGCGCTCCAGTGCGGTGCCCGTTCGCTGTGCAGGTACGGCAGCATGATGAGCCCACCCGAACCGACAGGCGCGCGGGCCGCCAGGGCGACCAGGTCCTCCTCGGAGTGCTCGCCCAGATCCGGGGCGAGCGCCGCGCCGGCCCACTTGAGCACGATGCCGCCGTTGTTGATCGCGCCACCGACCGCCCAGCGCTGCTCGGTCAGCGCGTAGCAGAACACCCCGCCGAGCGGGTCCACGCCGGGCCGCTCGACCATCACCCGCATCGCGCCGCTGGTGCCGATCGAGCAGGCCACCATGCCCGGGTGCACCGCGCCCAGGCCCAGGTTCGCCAGCGGTCCGTCGCCCGCGCCGACCACCACCGGGGTGCGCTCCGGCAGGCCGGTCTCGGCGGCGGCCTGCGGGATCAGATTGGGCAGCACGGCGGTGGTCGCGACGAGCCGCGGGAGCTGTTCCTCGGTGATGCCGGCGATGCCCAGCGCCTGCGGGTCCCACTCCAGCGTGTGGATGTCGAGCAGGCCGGTGGCCGAGGCGATCGAGTGGTCGGTGACCAGCGTGCCGCAGAGCCGCAGCAGCACCCATTCCTTGATGCCCACCCAGTGCGCCACCCGTTCGAAGAGTTTCGGCTCCTGCTCGGCGAACCAGAGCAACTTGGGCAGCGGTGACATCGGATGCATCGGCGTGCCGGTGCGCCTGTGCAGGGCCAGCCCCGACGGCACCGCCCGCAACCGCTCGGCCTGCCGGGTCGATCGCGAGTCGGCCCAGGTCACCGACGGGGTGAGCGGATTGCCGTCTCGGTCCAACCCGATCAAGCTGTGCATGGCGGAGCCGAACGACAGCCCGGCGACCGGCTGGACCAACTCGGCCACGACCATGCTGATCGACCTGAACACCGCTTCGAGGATGAGCTGCGGGTCCTGCTCGGCGTAGCCGGGTTGCGGGTTGTTCAGCGGGTAGCCCTCCAGGTGGCTGCCGAGCTGCCGCCCCTCGGTGTCGTACGCGACGGCCTTCGTGCTTGTGGTGCCGATGTCGACCCCGATCACGACCCCGGGCAGCGTTACTGCCGGCACGACGCCACCCCCTCGGAAAACATGAACCGACGCACCAGTATCCCCCTATCGTGCTGGTTGGTCCGCTGATCGGGTACTTCGCCCGTTTCGGCGTGTCCGGGCGCCGCGCCGCGCCTGTTAAACCGTGTGACACCCCAGATTGGTGGCCTACGCGGCGAAGGAGTCGGCGTGGCAAAGACTGAATCGACGGGTTCCACCTGGCGGTACCGGTGGGCGCACCGGCAGAACGTGCGGCGGGTCAGCACCTACCGAGGCGCTGAGGCGGCGTGGCGACGACGCGACGACGAATTACGGCGGCTGCGCGCCCTGGCCGCCGACTTCCAGGGCTCGGCGGCCGCCGGCTCCGGTCTGCCGTTGGAGTTGGCCGCCGACGAGGTGGTGCTCTGGGCACTGCCCGCGGCACAACTGGTCGAGGTGCGGCACACCACAGTGCTGCCCGCGCCGGACCTCACTGTCGCCCCGCCAACCGGGCCGCTGCGCCCGCGCCGCCCGGACGGCGTACGCGTCACCGACGCCGGCATGGCCGTGATCACCAGCCGTCGACTCGTGCTGCTCGGCGGGCGGGGCCGGCGCGACTGGGCGTACGGCCGGATAACCGGGCTGGCCCACGACCCGGCGGCCCCGGTCACCCTGATCCAGGTGCTGGACCGGCGGCGTACCTCCGGGTTGTTGCTGCCCACCGACGCGGCGCCGGACTTCCGGTTCAAGCTCACGCTGGCCTTCGCCGACGCGATCGAACAGCGCGCCGCGGTGATCGCCCAACTCGACGAGCTGATCGCCGAACACGCCCAGCTCAAGCCGTTCCGGCCGGCCGTGAACACCCCGGCGCAGGCCCGGGTTTCCGCGCTGGTGCCGGGTGGTCGGCGGACCATCGCGGTGGCGGCGGCCATCGCGCTGCTGGTGCCGGCGGCGCTGATCGAGTCGGACCCGTCCGACCCGACCGGTGGCGCGGAGGTCGCCGCCGCAGCCACCCCGGCGACCACTCCCAGCGTGGCGCCGGCGCGGATCGGCCCGGCGCTTGCCCTGAAACCCCCGCCGACGAAGCCGACGAAGTCACCACGCCCGTCGCCAGGCGCGACCCAGGGCCCGCGCTGCGGGGCGCCGGAGAACCCGCTGGGGTACGACTTCTGCGGCGGCACGCGGATCCGCAAGCCGGCCGCCGAGGTGTGCGACTGGTTCGACTGCGTACCGCAGTTCTGGGCGGGTCGGGGTTACCTCGTGCAGTGCCGCGACGGCTCGATCAGCCTGGCCGGCGGCGGGTCCAAGGCCTGCGCCAACCACCAGGGTGTGCGGCGGACCATCACCAAGTGACCGATTCGGGGCCAAAAGTCCGCTTCACTCGGCGAGAATGATCGAGTGGAGATCCGGTCTGACGATGGCGCTCGGGTGCGGGTACGCCCCGTCGGCTACCAGCCCGGCATCGACCCGCCCGACGACCCCGACCGCGCCACGCCCGGCTGGCACGACTGGCTGCTCATCGAGGTCGACGCCCGCACCGCCGACGGTCAGACCTGGTCACACCACTACCCGAGCCTGATGGTCGAGGAGGCCCGCGCGCTCGGCGGCTGGCTGCACGGGCAGGCCACCGCCGCCCTCGGGCTCAGCGCGCCGCCGGCGATGGTCAGCTTCACCGAACCCAACCTGGCCCTGCGCAGCCGGGTGCTGCGCCGCCGCCGGCTGGAACTGATCGTGGAGTTCTCCGCCGAGTCCCTGCCACCGTGGATGCGCCGCCCGTCCACGGCTATCTACCCGCTGATCCTCACCGTGTCCGCGGACGCCCTCGCCACCGCCGCCGAACACTGGGCCGAGCACTGCGAGGCGTACCCACCGCGTACCCAGTCGCGGTTCCCGACCCACGGCCCGCAGCCGTACCGGCGGCAGGCCGGCTGATCACCTGCAACTCTCTCCTTCCGGGCACAAGGGGACACATCGATCCTGGTCGCGTTCCCTGTCACGTACATGAGCGGTTGTACCGCGTGTGACCGTGACCTCTGTGTCCTGCGCCCCCTGGCGGATCGCCTGGGCCGAGCGCGAGAACGAGCGCCGGCAGCGCGCGTACCGCGACGCCACCGACGCCTGGCGGGACCGCGACGACCACCTGGCCCGGCTCCGCATCGAAGCCGCCAGCTTCCTCGGGTGTACGCAGCCCCGCACCGGCCTACCGGTGGACCTCGACGACGACGAACTCGTCTTCCGCGTCCTCCCCGTCGCCCAGCTCGTCGAGGCCGAGGCGCGGCACATCCCCGGGCTGCCCACGCCGGGCGGCTCCTGTTCCTTCGCTGAGGCTTCGGGCGAGGCGCTGCCGGCGGGCCTACGTGTCGTCGACACCGGCATGGCCGTCGTGACCAGCCACCGGGTGGCCTTCGACGGCCGTGAGCACCGGCGCGAGTGGCGGTACAAGGACCTGGTCGGCCCCGCCCACCACCCCGACACCCCGTTCACCCTGCTGCCCGACCACAGTCGACTCTCCGGGCTGCTCGTCCCTGCCAACGCCGTGGCGAACTTCCGCTTCTACCTCACCCTCGCTGTCGCTACGGATCGCGCTGCCGTCCTGGCGCAGGTCGACGCGCTGCTGGCCGCACACCGGGGCGCCCGACCCGCGCCTATCGTGCTGGCGGCACCCGACGACGCGCCCCTGACCGCGGTACGCCCCGACCGGCGGGCGCTCGGTGCTGCCGCCATCGCAGCTGTGGTGTTCGCGACGGTCGGCCCCGGCGCTCTCGGCCCGAACCCGCACCTCTTGGCATCCGAGCCCGTGCCGCTGGCGGAGACCATCGCCCTGGACGTGCCGAGGGCTGGTGCGACCCTCGTGCCGATCGGTGCCGTCGGGCCGGTGGCACCCCGGTCGCGGGTCGGTTCGGCCGACAGTGCCGTCTGGAGCCCGCCGCACGCCCCGGCTGTCCGGCCGTCGACTGCGGCAGCCGTCTCCAGAGTGCTGTCACCGGCCGTGGCGTTGGCTGTAGCGCCGGCCGTCACCCCGTCGGACCTCCCTGCGCCGTCGCCCACCCCGGTGCCGACCTCTGGGCCGATCCCCACCACGGAACCGTCCACCTCAGCCGTCCCGACGCCGCCCGTCACGTCGGCCTCTCCGACTCCAACCCCTACTGCGACGGCTTCGCCGAACTCGTTGCTGGCGGTCTGCCTGAACCCTCTGCAACTGCCGTTGCTGGACCCGCTGCTCTGCCCGCCTCCGACGCCCTGATCCGTGTTCGTGGGTGCGCGGCTCAGCCCATGGCGCTGAAGTCAGGGACATTGAGGGTGCCGTCGTCCGCGAGGGCGAAGCCGGGATTCCACGCGATCTCCCAGACGTGGCCGTCCAGGTCGGTGAAGTAGCCCGCGTAGCCGCCGTAGAAGGTCTCCCGGGCCGGCTTGGTCACCGTGGCACCCGCCTCGGTGGCCGTGGTGATCACCTCGTCCACCTCCTCGCGGGATCGGACGTTCTGGGCGAGGGCCACACCGCCGAAGCCGTCGGTGCCCGGGTCGGCGATGCCGGCGTCGTCGGCGAGCTTGTCGCGGCCCCACAGAACGACCGCCAGGCCACCGGCCTGGATGAAGACCGTCTCCTCAACCTCCTGGCCACGCCAGCCAAGGTGCTCGTAGAACGCCTTGGCGCGCGCCAGGTCGCTGACGCCAAGGGTGATCAGGCTGATCCGCTGCTCCATGCCCTCAACCTAGTGCGTGATCAGCCGCCGGGTGTGGTACCCGGACGGCTGCCTGGTCATCGGCGGCGAGGCTGAAAAGCACGCGCCTGACACTCCCGTGCGTCCGAAAAGGATTAGGGCGTGACGGTACGCTGCATGTCGGTAGCGCAGGGTGGTGATCGGGGCGTCTGTGGGCGCCTCGGCCACCAGACGTCGGTTGTGCCGGAAACACGGGGGGAACCATGTTCGAGCGGCTGGGCAGATTCGTCGTGGGCAGAGCGTGGTGGGTGATCGCCGGGTGGGTGGTCGCGGCAGCCGCCATCATCCTCACCACACCGTCCCTGAGCGACATCACCTCCGCCGACCAGGAAAGCTTCCTGCCTCGCTCGTACGAGTCGGTGCAGGCCACCGAGCTGGGGCAGAAGGCGTTCCCGCAGCAGGCCACCGCGACGGCGACCATCGTGGTCAAGCGCGCCGACGGTCAGAAACTCACGTCGGCGGACGAGGCGAAGGTGGGCCAGCTCGCCCAGTCGCTCAAGGCCAAGAACATCCCGCGCACGTCCGGCTACCTGACCGGCCCGCCTGCGGTCGCACCGGACAAGTCGGTGCAGATCATCAACGTCGGGCTCGACGCCCCCACCCCCGACGACCCGGCACTGCTCGACGCCGTGCGCGACCTGCGCGCGGACATCGGCCCGGAGCTGGCGAACAGTGGGCTGACCGCAGGCGTGGCCGGTGACGTGGCGAGCTTCGTCGACAACGAGGACACCTTCAACAACGCCTTCGCCGTGGTCGGCGTCGCGACGATCATCCTGATCATCGGACTGATCCTCGTCATCTTCCGCAGCCCCATCGCGGCGCTGCTGCCCGTGGTGGTCGTCGGCGTCGTCCTGAGCATCACGACGGGTCTCGTCGCCGCCGCAGGCAAGGCATTCGACCTCAGTGTCAGCCAGGATCTGCAGACGATCCTGCTGATCGTGCTGTTCGGCATCGGCACCGACTACATCCTGTTCCTGCTCTTCCGCTACCGGGAGCGGCTGCGCGCCGGCGACGACAAGCGCACCGCGATGATCGTCACCGTCCAGCGGGTCGGCGAGGTCATCACCTCGGCCGCCGGAGCGGTCATCGTCGCGTTCCTCGTGCTGCTCCTCGCCTCGCTGGGCTTCTTCGGCTCCCTCGGTCCGGCGCTCGCGATCGCGGTCGGCGTCATGCTGGTCACCTCGCTCACCCTCATCCCGGCGGTCGTCTCCCTGCTCGGCCGTTACGTCTTCTGGCCCTCGAAGGCGTGGCAGCGTGCGCCCAAGGCCACCATCTGGCACCGGCTCGGCAACACGGTCGGGCGCCGGCCGGCGCTTGTCGCGGCGGCCTCCGGCGTCCTCCTGGTCGCGCTCGCCGCGGGCGTGCTCGGCTACAAGGCCGACTACGACTTCAGCGCCGGCTTCCCGCAGGAGACCGAGTCGGCGAAGGCCGCACAGGACCTACAGCGCGGGTTCGCCGCCGGTGCGCTCGCCCCTACCGAGGTCTACCTGACCACCAGCAACGGGTCGCCGTTGAACGAGCAGCAGGTCAACGACTTCGCGGCGGCCGTGGCGAAAGCCCCGGGTGTGGGCCAGGCACAGCCCCCGGAGCGCAGCACCGACCCGAGTGTGGCCCGGGTCAACCTGCTGCTCAACGAGAACCCGGTCTCCAACGAGGCGATCACCCTCGTCCGCGACGACTTGCGCAGTGCCGTGCACGCGGCGGCCCCCCCGGGCACCCGGGCGCTGGTCGGCGGGACCACCGCGATCTTCGCGGACATCAACTCGGCCAACAACCGGGACCTGTCGGTGATCCTGCCGGTCGCGGCCGGCCTGATCGCGCTTATCCTCGCGCTGCTGCTGCGCAGTCTGGTCGCGCCGATCTACCTCGTGATAGCGGTGCTGCTCAACTTCGCCGCCACGCTGGGTGCCACTGTCTACCTCTTCCAAGGGTTGCAGGGCGAGCCCGGTGTCACCTTCCAGCTGCCGATCATCCTTTACCTCTTCGTGGTGGCGATCGGGACTGACTACAACATCCTGATGATCGCCCGACTACGCGAGGAGGCGCGGGAGGGCAATGAGCCGCACCAGGCCGCCGCCATCGGGGTCGAACACGCCGGCCCGACGGTCGCGGCAGCAGGCTTGATCCTGGCCGGGACGTTCGCGGTGCTGCTGCTTGCTCCGATCTCGTTCCTGCAGCAGATGGGCTTCGCGGTGGCGATCGGCATCGTGCTGTCGGCGTTCGTCATGTCGATGTTCTTCGTGCCAGCGCTGACCGCGCTGATCGGGCACAAGGCGTGGTGGCCGGGCCACGGCGACGAGCGACCGGCCGGCGGGCCGCACGTCCCGCCGGAGCCGGAGGCCGTGGCGAAGGGGTAGCCGGGCGAGCGGACGGACGGCCGATATCAGGCGGCGATGGCCCGAGCTGCGGCGTACGTGTCGGCGGGTAGGGCGTGGTGGAGCTGCCACAGGACGCGCATGGGTCGGTCGCCGGTGTGCGATTCGTACGTCATGGTGCCGGCGTAGAGGTACGGCGGCGCGCCCAGGTCGCGGTCGGCGATGCGGGTTTCCCGAACGAAGAGGTGCACGGTCGAGCCGCCCGACGTGTAGCGCTGCCCGGTCGTCGACGTCGCGGACGTCGTGCTCTGCGACTCCCACTGGAACAGCGTGTCGGTAATGGCCCGGTCGGCGTACATGGTGGTGGGGGAGTAGTGCGCCTCGGACTTGACCAGGGTGACGAAGAACAGGTCGGCGTGGGCGTCGGGCAGCCACTTCACGCCCTCGCGCAGTGACCCCGGGTTGGTCATCCTGAAGGCGGCACATGCCTCGTTGCGGCTGTACCGCGCGTGCACCCGCAGCGGCACCGCACCGGGCGCGACGCTCGGCGTGACCCGGTGAATGCGGTCCCGCAGCACCTCGGCGACCTGCCGCAGCTCGGCGCAGCGGGCCGGTTCCTTCCACAGCCGCGCCAGCCGTTCGTCGCGCATCGCCAGCGGGGCGTTCGGCCCCCACAGGCTGAAGTGCAGCATGTCCAGCAGTCGGCTGCTGCCCGCGTACACCTGCTGACCTGGAGCGGGCGGTCCGGCCGCGACCCTCGTCAGTAGCTCTAGCCGGTCGATGTCGTCGGTGTGCAGCATGCGACCGATGGCCCGGCCCAACTCCCGGTCATCCGGACCGGGAGCGGACGTCTCGATGCCGGCGAGCCGCCGCAGCCCGGTCCAGCCGCCGACGCTGGCCGATCGGTACACGTCCTCGATCTCCAGGCCGGTCTCGCGCAGGAACGTCGCCAGGGTGACGTCGCCGAGTTGCCGCAGCTCAGACACGAGGCCGGCTTTCGAGGTGGGTAGCGCCGATCGCAGGTTGGCGAGCACGACCTCCTTCGCCACCCGGTCCAGTTCAACGTGGCAGCCGCTGGGCAGGCTCGGGAAGTCGTCCCGGACCGCCTCGGTGATCGCCCGCCGGCTGACCCCGGTCAGGGCACGCCAGCGCAGGTCGAACCGGAAGTTGGCGTGTTGCCCACCGATGAAGTCGAGCACCGTGAGGCAGGGCTTGTCGTCGTCGAGGCGTAGGCCGCGGCCGAGTTGTTGCAGGAAGATCGTGGCGCTCTCGGTGGGTCGCAGCATCAGGATCGTGTCGACCATCGGCAGGTCGACGCCCTCGTTGAACAGGTCCACCGTGAAGAGCACCCGCAGCTTGCCGGCCTTGAAGTCCCGCAGCAGCCCCGCCCGATCGGTGCCGGTCCGCGAGGTCACCGCCGCCGCTTCGACACCGTGTTTCCTGAACGAGTTGGCCATGAACTCCGCGTGCCCGATGCTCACGCAGAACCCAAGCGCCCGCATCCGCCCGACGTCCACCTTCTCGCGGACCGCGCGCAGCACTGTCTTCGCCCGAGCATCGTTGCCGGTGTAGATGGTGCTCAGCTGCGTCGGGTCGTAGCCCTGGCCGCGTTTCCAGGTGAGGTGCGAGAGGTCCTCGTTGTCGTGTAGCCCGAAATACTGGAACGGCGCCAACAACTGCCGCTCCAACGCGTCCCACAGGTGCAACTCAACGGCCGCGCGGCCATCGAACCACCGGCGCACGTCGCCGCCGTCGGCGCGGTCGGGGGTCGCGGTCAGGCCCAGGAGTACGCGGGGACGCAGCCGCTCCAACAACCGCGTGTACGTCGGGGCCTCGGCGTGGTGGAACTCGTCGACGATCACCATGTCGTACGCCTCGGGGTCGACCTCCCGGCGGTGCAGCGACTGGATGGAGGCGAAGACGTGCTTCCAACCGTTCGGCTTCTCGCCCGCGACCAGTGTCTCGCCGAAGCTACCGTCCCCCATAACCTGCCGGAACGTCGACAGGCTCTGCCGCAGGATCTGCTCCTGATGAGCCACGAACAGCAGCGAATCGGCCTTCTTGCTGCGGTGCAGCCGGCGGTAGTCGAGGGCCGCGACAACGGTCTTGCCGGTACCGGTCGCCATCACCACCAGGTTGCGCCAGCGTCCGTGCACCAGTCGCTCGGCGTCCAGGTCGGCCAGGATCTCGGCCTGATACGGGTACGGGCGCACGTCGAGGTTCGAGATCGCGGTCGGTGCATCGTCGCGGCGCTCCCCGCTCAACGCATGCCGTAGCCGCTCGGCGTCCCTGGTCGCGTCGTACGTCTCGAACGCCGGATCGTTCCAGTAGTCCTCGAACGTCGCCGTGAACGTGTCGATGACGTGCGGCTGCTCCATGTTCGAGATGCGCACGTTCCACTCCACGCCATCCACCAGCGCGGTCTTTGACAGGTTCGACGAGCCGACGTACGCGGTGGTGGTGCCGTTGTTACGGCGGAACAGCCACGCCTTGGCGTGCAGACGGGTGGTCCTCGTTTCGTACGACACCTTGACCTCGGCACCGAGCTCGGCGAGCCGGTCTAGCGCCCGCTGGTCGGTCGCGCCGAGGTAGGTGGTGGTGATGACGCGGACCTTGCCGCCTCGGGCAATCAGCTCGCGGATGGCCGGCTCGACGATCCGCAGGCCGTACCACTTGATGAACGCGCAGAGCAGGTCGACGCTCTCGGCCGACGCCATCTCGTGGTTGACCTCGTGGCCGATGCGGGGCTGGTGACGGCCGTTGACCAGCAGCGCGCCGGTGGAGAGGGGAGTGGTGGGGCGCTGCGGGAACGTGGGCTCCGCGGGTGGGATTGGTGGGGCGGCGATGGCGTGGAGCAGGTGCTTGGCGTCGGTTACCTGGTCCTGCTCCGTGGCCGCCTTTGGGCTGAGGGTAGCGATGGCCTCGGCGATCTGGTTCGCCATTGCGATCTGGTGATGGAGCTTGTCGTCACCGTTGGGGACGGAGTGGAGGGCGCGGGCGGCCAGGGCGGCGATGTGGCGGGCGAGGGTGTGGTGTGCGTCTGCGGGATCGAGTTTGTGGTGCTGGATCAGGGCGGGATCGACGTGCTGGAGGCGCGTGGCCAGCTCACGGGTGATCAGGTGCTCGTAAACACCCCGCTCAAGATCCGTCATCCGCGCAATCTAATCGATCGCGACGCTTTGAGGCTGCCCCTGGCTGACGTCCCATCACGAGTGTCGGTTCGCCGACAGACGTATTCCCTAGCGGCTTGGCGCGAGGTCGGCGAATGGCTTCCAACGGGCTTTCAGATCGCCTTTTCGTACTGATTGGAGGCGGTCTGCAAACTCGCCCGCGACACTTGGCGAGTCAGTAATGACCGGCGCGGCGGCTACGATCATCTTCAACTCGCGCGCTTCCCGCAAAAGTGTCCATGACTGGTCCGAGGTTACGTCGTAGCCGTAGGCGCTAGCCAACCCTCGATGTAGGCCCGTGCCTCCGAACCGTGCCTCGCCTACCGCCACAGCTGCCAGGTCAACCTGCCATGGCCCGATGCAGGTGGCATCGAAGTCGCACATCACCGTCCGGCCTGTTGCCTCTCGCAGCAGGTTGCCGACATGGGCGTCCCCGTGGACGAGTTTCGGCTCCTCCCTGTGGCTGAGCGCAACGAGCTGCGGCTCCAAGCGATCGCACCACTTCATGAGGAAGTCGTGGTCATTCGGATCGAGACCTTCGGCGTCAGCCAGGCGTCGTCGGGCGTCGCCGACCGGATCCCAAGTCGGGAGTGCAATGGGGGCCACGTCGAGAGCATGGAACTCGCGCAGCACAAGGCCGAGATCCCTCACCGTCGGAGCGGGCGGTTGTGGTTGAACGTAGGACCAGACCGAGGCAACATGGTCTCCGACTCGGACCGGCTGCTCGACAACGGGCGCGAGCCGGATCGTCGGCGCGTTGATCCCAGCAAACCAACGCCCAAGCTGAACGACCTTGGTCACCCGGTCCAGGAGCTGATGGGTTCGCGCGATCCGGATGACGATTCCAGATCGAGGCAACGCGAAGACGGCGTTGTTGGTCAACTGCAGCAACTGGGCAGCCTCGGGAGAGACTCCAAGGGTGGCGGCGATTTCCCGCATGGCCGCAGTCATCGCCGCCTCGGAGAACCGCTCGCTCATGCGGCCGCAGCCCGAGCGGTGAGGACACGGTCGAACGCGGCCACCTCCGGAAGCTCCCGATGCCGAGCGAGATCACGGCGCAGATTGATCACTCGGTCGATGACGCGCTTGGAAGTCATCACTTGCGACTTCTCCAGCAACCGATTCCCGATCTCGATGGCCTGCTCGGGCTCATCGGCGAGGAACAGCGCGCTGCACATCCCGACCTCGTTGAGCACGGTGCTGCGCACGTTCCCCGCTCCGAAGGCCGCGATGGAATCCCTGCCCCAGCGCACCGCCTTGGCCGCGTGCCGGGCGTCTCGCCGTGCCATGTCGCGGTAGACGCGACCGTGCTGAGCCAACAGCTCACCGCGGTCATAGAAGCCCATCCGGTCCGGCTCCTGCTCCTTGTTGATGCGCTCGAACTGATCACTCGCCTTGCCGAGGGCTCTCACAGCGGTCTGATGGTCCCCGAGCGCCGCGATCGAGGCCGCCTCCGCGCCCCAGAGCAGAGCCTTGGCCGCTGGCGTGGCGTGTGACCCGAGCTGCGCGTGAGTGAGCTGCAGTGTCGCGAGCGCATCCCGGTTATGCCGGAGGTGTTGAAGCTGCTTGGCCTGTGCGTAGCGAATCATCGCGACCAACGGCACGTCTTGAGCAGCGAGCGCGGCGCGCTCCCCAGCAACGAAATGCCGCTGAGCGTCGGCATGCCTACCCGCATCTAAGGCGGTCCAGCCAGCCAATTGGCGAGCTGTCGCAACCGCCGCGATGAGGGGCGATGTAAGCCCAGCCGGGTGCGACCAATCAAGCATCCGGTACACCGACTCCGCGAACCGGGCCACCTCCCGATACAGCAGACCACCGCCAGACTCCCGGTCCACCGATCGGTACAGCTCCAGCACCGCGTTCAGTCGAGCGATGTCCGCTGTGCCAATTCTCCGAGGCTGGACAAGCTCGCTGCCGCCGAGCAGACCCGCGCCCGCAGCAACAGCGGCGATACCGGCCAACAGGGCCCGCCGACCCTCGTCCGGCCTAGCGCCCTGTGGATCAGTTGAGTCGCGGGTGGTCTCGACCTTCTCGACCGACTGCCGAGTCTGTCCAGGGAGGGAGAACCAGAGACAAGAAGCGGGTATCCCGAGAAGCTGCGCCCAGTGCGCCAGCCGGTCCAGGTGCACGAGGGGCGGCCCGTTCTCTACCCGGCTCAACTGCGCCTGCGTGATCCCCAGCCACCCCGCTACCACGGTCTGCGGCAAGGCGACCCGCCCGTGGTACGGATGGCACCGGTACGCCCTGATCGCCCGCCCCAGATGCCGCCCGGCCAGCGCCTGCCGTACCGGCTCGTGCTCCCAGAAGCTCGCGGGTACCACCGGCGGCGCGCTCAACCGATCGCGCTCGGCGGCCTGGCACGGCGTACACCGCCCGCTGTCGTTGTCCCGGGCCAGCCGTCCGCCGCAGCGGGGGCAGTTCGAGTGGGTCACAGGCGGCTCCGTCCATCCAGCTTCATCGAGCCTATCCATTGAACCCGCTGCGTGTAGGCGCGGTATACGCAGCGCGCATATCGATGATGCTCGTGCCGTCATTCAATGTCAGGCCGCCGGGCCGCACGGTGGGTGAAAGCCACCGGAAGGAGCGCCATGCTGCTGACCACGTCCCGACCGAGCACGGGGAGGGCACTCGTCTCCGACGAACTCTTCGCCCGGCTGTCCGCCCGCATCGCCCACGACCATCCCGAGCTGGCCACCGACCTGCCGCCCAGGATCCTGGACCAGGCGCTGGCCTTCCTCGGCACCTGCGCCGTGACCGCCGAGCCGATCGGTCCGAGCGTCCTGGTCGACGTCGGCTGGCACACGTTCATCCTTCACACCCACGACTACGCGGAGTTCTGCCACCGCATCGCCGGCCGTTTCATCCACCACGAGCCCGAGCCGACACCCGACGATGACGTCCCGCATCCAATCGGCGCCCCGATCTCGCGGACGGTCGATGCGATCCGAGCCGCCGGCTTCATCGTTGACGCCGCGGTCTGGACGATTGAGGGTGCAGCTGAGTGCACCCAGTGCCACGCCGGATGCACCGACAGCCCAACAGGATAGAGCGGCTGACCAGCGGTCCCGGGCATAGACTGCCCGGGACCGCTCGCCGTTCGGAGGGCCGCCGTATGCCACGCCGTCGCCACTGGCACGAGCTTCCCGAGCCGGTACGAGCCGAAGTCGAGCGGCGCACCGGCCCGATCCGTTCGGCCAGGACGATTCCTACCGGGGCCTCCGGCGAGGTGGCAGTCACCCTCGACACCGCCACCGGCCCACTCTTCTGCAAGGGCGGGGAGTCGAGCAGCCCGCCCGCCTGGCTCTATCGCAACGAGGCTCGCGTCAACCCGTGGCTGCCGGAAGCGGCACCCCGCCTGCTCTGGACCGTCGAGCGCGACGGCTGGCTACTCCTAGGCTTCGAGCACGTCGCGGGGAGGCACCCCGACCTGGCCCCCGGATCACCCGACCTGCCACTGCTGGTGGCACTGCTCACCGAGCTGAGCGGCCAGCTCACGCCCTGCCCACCGTTAGCTGTGCGCCCCTTCGCCGACCGTTGGCACACCCTCATCGATCCGAAGTGGGTCGACGGCGACGCTCTCCTGCATACCGACATGACGCCCCGGAACTTCCTGGTGCCCGAGGGGAGAGCTGGGGCTGCGATGCGAGTTCGACTCGTCGACTGGTCCAGCCCGGCTCGTGGCGCGGCTTGGATCGACGCTGCGTTCCTCCTGCTTCGACTCGTTCGCGCTGGTCACACGCCGGCTGCGGCCGAGGCTTGGGCCATGCAGATCCCCGTGTACGCCTCCGCACCCGAACAGTCGGTGACTGGCTTCGTCGACGCCCTGACGCGGCTCTGGCAACGCAAACAGCTTGCCGCGTCGGCACCCCACCACGGCCCGCTCCTCGATGCGGCTCAGCGGTGGTCGGCCTACCGAAAACGCGCGCATCGGTCCGGCGGCCCGACAGCGCCGACGGGGACCACCCTCAAGACCGCCGAGCCGAGCGCACCCCGTCGATGACCACGCCCCAACGGCCGCGCCCGTTTACCGAGTTCAGCGGCTTCCCGTCCGCCACGATAACGCCGGCGGCGCGCAGCACCGCCAGGTGACCCGCGTACGCCGGATGGGCGGCCAGCTCATCCTTGACGTGCGGAAACGCAATGATCGGCAACCCCGCCCCCAGCGACTCGTTGAGGACGCCGAGCGCCAGCGTGTCGTTGATGCCCAACGCCCACTTCGTCACCGTGTTGAACGTGACCGGCGCGGCCACCACCACATCAGCAGGCGGGTGCGGCTCGGGGTCGCCGGGCATCCGCCACTCCACGCGTACCAGATAGCCGGTCTTGTCTTGTAACGACGCCCGGTCGAGCCACGGCGCCGCGGTCGGGCTGACGATCATGCACACCCGCCACCCGTCGGCGATCAGGAGGTCGACCAGCTCGTCGATGTGCTCCGCCGGGCCCGCGGCACAGACGACCAGATACAGCACCGGGCGTTCCGTCATGCCCGCAGTCTGCCCGATTCGACAGCCGCGACGTCGACCGCATACCGATCGCGCATAGCGCCGATGATCACCGTGACATCCCGTTGTACCTGGTCAGCCGCCACAGTCAACGCATGGCCCGGGGCGGGTGCCTTGTCCCGGAACTGCGCCGGCCCTCAACGGCGCAGCTCCTCCCGCCCGCCCCGGTGCCAGCCCATGAGTCAACGACTTGGAGCCGGCATGCCTGCCGTGAACGACGACAACCCGGCCCGCGTGAGTCTGGCCGCCGCCTGGGAGTCGGTCGACGCGCGGGCCGCCGGCGACTTCTGGTGCACCCTCGAAGACCGCCGAACCGGGTTGCTCCCACACCGCGACGCGCCACTGTTCTTCACCGCGCTGGGCCGCCTCCTGGTCGGCGGCGACGCCCCGGCGAGCCGGGCGGCGCTGCTCCTGGTGCTCGGCCGCGCGTACCGTCATTTCGACCTGCTCCCGCACGCCACCACCATCGGCGACGCGCTGCTCGCCACCGTGGCCCGCCACGCGCAGCCACTGTGGACGCCACAGCTCACGACGGCCGCCGAGCGTGCCCTGTGCCGCGCCACGCACGCCATCCGCCGCGCCGCCGCGCAGGCCGACAACGGCCCGGCCTGGTGGCACGTCCAGGTCATCGGCCATGACCGGCCGTCGCCCGACATCGCCATCCTGACGGTACGTCCCTGGCGGCGCCTGCCCTTCCAGCCAGGTCAGGCCGTGCCGGTCTGCACACCGCGCCTGCCCGGCCACTGGCGTTGGCTCTCGCCGGCCAACGCCCCACGCGCGGACGGCACCGTCGAGCTGCACGTCCGCGCCGTACCCGCCGGCACCGTCTCCCACCGCCTGGTCCATGAGGTACGCCCCGGCGAGCTGCTCTGGCTCGGCCCGCCCGGCGACACCGGCCTGAGCCTCGACCCGGCGACCACGAGCGATCTGCTCCTCGTCGCCGGTGGCACCGGCCTGGCGCCGCTGCGCGCCCTGGTCGAGCAGGTCGCCGCCGCACCGAACGGTCGGCGGGTGACGCTGATCGTCGGCGCGCGCACCTTCACCGACCTGTACGACGCGATCGCCCTCGACAAGCTGCAGTGCGCCCACGACTGGCTGACCATCGTGCCGGCCCTCTCCGACGACCCCTGCGCGGAGCCGGCCGAGCAGGGCGACGCCCTGACCATCGCAGTCAACCATCACCGGCCCGGCCAGGACATCTACCTCTGCGGCCCACCCGCAATGCTGGCCGGTGCGCGGCCACGTCTGCTCGCGCGAGGCATCCCCGCAGGCCGCATCCATCTGCCCGACAGCTTCACCCGCTGATGGCTCTGTCTGCGCAGCGGTGAGGGACACCGCGCCCGTGCGGCGGAGCCAACGGCTCAGCACGGAGGGCGCCGGACGGTCGGGAGTAGTTCCCCTTGAAGCGTGATGCCTGTGAGTCATCATGATGACTCACAGGCATCACGTTCGTCGGGACAAGGCCGGCCGGACCTGGGGCACGCCGGTCGCCCGGCGCCTGGTCGGGAGTGGTCAGGAGTAGGTGTCGCCGAATTCGCGTACCTCGTCGACGTCCAGCGTGATCCGGTCGTTCTCGGTCCACTTGCCGGTGGCGGCGGCCCAGCTCGGGTCGTCGCGTTCGTCGATGTTGCTCCAGCTGTGCCGGTGATGCCGTAGCTGGATCGGCCCGGTCGACTGACCCGGCGCGAGCGTGCCGTCGGTGAAGGTCAGCTCCACCCAGCCGGGGACCGGCGTTCCCGGGATCGGGTAACCCGGCGGCGCTGGCGTCGTCATCCCGCCGGGCGGCCCGCCCGGCGGGATGAAGAACTGCACGGTCTGCCGGATCCGGGAACAACCCAGCGCGGCCCAGTCGCAGTTCGGCACCAGCGAGGTGTTGGCGCCCTCGAAGCGCAGGTGGTAGCGCACCCGCACCGTGCTCAGGTCAAGCGGCGCGGTACCGGTGTTTGTCACCTTCAGGAGGTGCTGGATCTGGTTGTTCGTGGGGGACCAGTCCAGGTTGAGGTAGCTGACCGTCGCGCGACCGGCCGCGGTGCGCACTGTGGTGGTGGGCGAGGTGTCGGAGTAGCCGCCGAGCGCGCGGGCGGCAACCGCGATCCGGTACGTCGTGCCGGGTGCGAGGTCGGTCAGCGTGATCGTGGTGTCGGTGGTGGAGCCGAGGAAGCGGTACGTGTTCGGCCCCAGCGGCACCTGCACCTCGTAGTTGATCGGCTGCTCCGTGCCGGGCTCGACCCAGGTGGAGGGCGCCCAGCTGAGGGTGAGCTGATGTGGTTCGTTGGCCACCACAGTGGGGGTGCCGGGGGTGCTGATCGCCGGGCCGTCGGCGCGGGCGGCGTTGACGGCGAGCAGGCTCGCCAGCGCGGCGAGGGCGACGGTGGCGGCGACACGGCGAGCAGACATGACCGAATCGTAACCGCCATGCATCGAGGTCAATGCACTGTCCCACTCGTTGGCCGAGGTGCGCCGGAATTGCGCATTGTCAAAATTCTGCACCGAGTTCGCCTGGCGATCAATGAATACTGCTCAATACGCTGACTAAGCGGCGTATCCATCGGTTCTCCGCGCACACCGCCCAGTTGACCTGGTCGGTGCTGCCGCCCGTCCGTCCCTGCGCGCCCACATCGCGAGGTGTCGAATGGTCATTCCTCGTCCCGTTGTTGCCGTGCTCGCGGCCGTACTCTGCTGGCTTCTGATCGTCTTTTCGGCGCCCGGTCCGGCCGGTGCCGGCGCGGCCGGGAGTCAGGAAATAGCGGATTATCTGGCTACCCACCCGGGTGGGAAGGCGCTCAACGACAACGAGATCAGCTACGACGGCGGGGCGCTCATCGTGACCCTGCGCCGACCGATCGGGACGCTGGCCGCCGCCGACTGTCCCTCCGGCTGGTACTGCTTCTACGAGTGGCCCAACTACGGCTACCCCCGGGGCCGGCTCTCCGACTGCGGCCGGCAGAGCCTCGCCACCTGGCACTGGCAGTTCCGGGTCGAGTCGGCGCACTACAACCTCGCTAGTGGCACGGTGTCGTTCTACTACTACGACACGCGGCTCTTCGACATCGGGGCGGGCAACCGGGTCCGCAGCGACGCGTCCCCCTACCGGAACTGGCCGAACTATGTGGACCGCCGCTGCCGATGACCCCCGCGGCGTGATCGCCTCACGAGCACTCGGGCGAGGTGGTCCGGTCGGTCCGTCCCTTGTCCAGGAACAGCACGTACCCGAGGATCTGCTCGTCGGCCACGGTGGTCGTCTGGTGGCTGAGCAGCTCGCCGGTGAGTGGGTTGAACTGCAACGTCTCCCGGCGGTCCTGTGCGTCGTCGGCGCTGAAAGCCAGCCCGGACCGGTCGTCCCAATCCGGGTACGCGCCCCGGTCCTGGATGCCCGGCGTCGCCGCCAGCTCGAACAGCAGCGCCGAGATCTGACCCGGGCTCAGCAGGTGGTAGCGGAAGATGCGGCCGACCACGGTCAGCATCCCGGCCGCCGTGCGCATCTCCGGCGGCAGCTCGCCCAGCTGCGCGGCCAGCTGTTGCCGCAGCTCCTGCGGGTCCACCGACGGCGCTGGCGGGATCTCGGACAGGTCGCCCGGGAGATAGCGGAACGTCTCCGGCGCGGCCGATCGGCGTCCGTGGGTGACCGGGGTGACGACCCGGCGGCCGGACAGCTCCGCCGTCCACCACAGCGTCTCGTCCCGGTAGCTGTCCCGATCGATCCCGGGCGCGAGGTCCGCCGGTGCCCAGACCCGAAGACAGGACACGGTGTACGCCCCGGCGGCGGCGGTCGGCGCGATGCCGGCCACGGTCAGCGCGAGATCGGTGAGACGCCCCGACCTGCCGATGGCCGTCGGGGTGCTGCCCGTCGGCGGGTGGGTGCCAGGTGTCGCCTCGGTCGTCGGTACGACAGGGGCCTCGTCGCGCCCCCTGATCGCGGTAGCGCCGATCACCACCAGCGGCGTCAGTGACACCCCACCGAGCAGGATCGCCAGGACGGCACGCACCTTCGGTGGCAGCCGATTGATCCGGCTGGTGGCGGTCGGGGCCCGGACGACTTCCTCGACTGCCGGTCGGCGCGGCCGCGGAATTCTGGTCGTCCGGGCGGCGCCGGTGTGTCGTGGGGCCGCCCGATTCACCCGTCGACCTGCGTCCCGCACCGAGGGCCAACCCGACGTGCTGCTGCGGGCGACGGGCGAGGAAGCCGTCCGGTGGGGCAGCGCGTGCCAGCCGGCCGAGGTCTGCCGCGGAGGGATCGGCACCGGGCCCCGCTGCCGCGCCGGTGCCTCCACCTCCAGCGCGCGAGGCGTCTGCTCGAAGGGCAGCCGGTCCAGCGGGGCAGCCCGGTTCTGCTGGCTCGGTTGCGGTCCGACCGCGTTGAACCGGGCCGACTGGTCGTTGCCCGGAAACGCGAGCTGCGGAAGCGGGTCGGCCTGCGGCAGAGTCGGCAGGCCGGCCCCCGCCGGTGGGACGACATCGCGGCGGAACTCACGCTGATAGGCGTGCGCGGTGTAGGCGGCCAGCTGGAAGTACCAGGCCCGCCCGGCGCGGCCGGCGTCCTCGTAGGTGCAGCAGATCAGCGCCTGACTCAGCAGCGAGAGCAGGTACTGCGCCCGCCAGCTCACCCCCCAGTTGCCCGTCCTGGCCACCGTCAACCCGACCGAGTAGCTGGCCTTGATCGCCTTGACCTGCCGCGCGGACAGCCGGTCCGAAGCGCGTTCCTCCGGGTCGATCAGCAGGGTGCGAAGGGCGTCCGTGTCGACGCCGCGGGGGCTGTTCGCCACGTCCGGGCGGACGGCGTCCAGGAGCAGGGTGGCCTGGTCGCGGGTGAGCGGCGCGTCCACGGCGAACCGGTCCGTGTCCACCAGGCAGAACTTCTTGACGTGCACCTGTCCGGCGCGGGAGCAGGCATAGAGGACGTTGCGCGAGTGCAGGTCGCCGTGTGACGCCCCACAGAGCTGGTCGAGCTGGTCGTCGTCGAAGAGCGAACCGGTCTCGACGAATCGCAGTGGGTGCGGCAGCACCGCCCCGGTCGCTACGTCGTGCAGCCAGTCGCCTTGGGCGGTGCCGAGGCCGAGCGAATTCATGGCTTCGGACAGCTCGTCCCGGGCCCCTGCGTCGGTCAGCTCCCGTCGCACGAATCGGCCGACACTGGTCCGGCTGGTTCGCCGTCCCTGGCGGTACCAGTGGTTCCACACCTCGTCGAGCAGGGCCTTGTAGGCGTCCCTGCGCTGGTCGTCGCCTACGTCGGCCAGCGGAACGACCTGCTCGGCGCCGTGCGCGATGTCCTGGAACATCAGGTACCGGCCGTCGCGCACCGGGTACGGCGGGTACGGCTGGCCGACCAGGTGGCGCTCCGCGAAGCCGGGATCGAGAGTGGCAGCCCTGGTGTGCCGGGCGGCCTCCTCGGCCGCCTGGTCGGCGGGCAGCACCTTGACGTACAGCTGCTCGGCGTTCCGGCCGTCACGCCGCTCGGCAATCACCGGAATCAGCTCGGCGTCGCTGCGCCCACGGCGTCGGCTGGAATGGCACGGGGGGCGGACGACGGCGTCGCGCCCGGCCGCCCAGTCCCGCAGCGCGGCCGTGACCGTCGCATCCGCTATGTACCGTTCGAGCTCGTCAACGAGACCGTCGCCCATGTCCGCCGTTGGACCTTCCACGAGTGGTGAAAGTGGACGCGGACGGGCAGGGGTGGCACGTCCGAATGAGGGATGCGCGGGTAAACGCGAAGGTCAAGCTACCTCAATTTTCGGGCGAACGCGGCATTTATTCGCAGCCGATCCCGCACCTACCTAAAGGTAACAAAGGGTTACTTTACGCTCTCGCGAAAATGCAATCCGTGACATGTCGATGAATGGATATACGATCGTCACGGAACGGGAGGTTGAGGTGACAGAGCGCACGGAAACCCTGCTCCAGCGGCAGCGCCGACCCGAAATGATGGCGTTGCTGCACGCTATGTCGGTCTGCCACCGCAGGGCCCAACGCCTCGACAACCTCCGAATGGCGCTCTCCGTCGCCATTGGCGTCGCTGGGGCGGTGGTCGCCTTCACCGGCGTGTCGGCCAACGCGGTCACCGCCGTGGGTGCCCTCTGGGCGGTGGTCAACGCGATCGGGCTCGGCTCCTGGTCGACCGGGCAGCTCCGCCGGGCGGCCGTGCTCCAGGAGATGTTCGACGTACGACTCTTCCGGCTGCCGTGGAACACGGTCGCGGCCGGCGACCCGGTCGGCCCGCCTGAGGTCAGCCGCCTCGACCGTGCCTACCGGGGCGACGAGCAGTACCTCCGCGACTACTACGAGGTCCCCGACCTGCCCCGCCCGTACGACGTGCTCGCCTGTCAGCAACAGAACCTCGGGTGGGGCGCCCGGGTGCGCCGACGGTACGCGTACACAGTGCTCGCCGGCGTGGCGCTCTGGGCGACGGTGGGGGTCGTTTTCGCGGTGACCGCCGACCTGACCGTCTCGGCCCTGCTGACGCAGTGGTTCGTGCCGTCGCTCGGCGTCCTGCTGCTCGGCCTGGAGATCTACCGGGGCCAGCGCGGGGTGGCCGCCGAGCGGGACCGGGCCCTCGCGCTCCTCCAGCAGCAGGTCGCCGCCGCCGCCCGGCACGACGCCGACCCGGCGACCGAGGCGGAGCTGCTGACCCTCGCCCGGCAGACCCAGGACCTGATCTTCCACAGTAGGCAGGGGCAGGCCCGAGTCCCGGACTGGTTCTTCCGACGGTTCCACGCCGCGGACCGCACCGACTTCCAGGCGGCGATGGACGACCTCGCGGGCCTGCTGCGGACCGGCACGCCCGCCGCCCATCCCGACTGACATCCGCCGCAACCAGCGGAGTCGCACGCGTGATTCGAACGTGAACCGTCAGGCCGAATGGTCCGTTACGCGACGTAGTCGGCTTGGAGATAATGCCTGGTCACGCGGCTACCTAGCGTGAACCCCGTCATCACGAACGGCCTCGACGTCGGCGTCGCACCTGCCGCCCCGTCCGGCCTCAGACGGGAGAAACACATGCGTACTCAGAACAAAAGCCGGCGGTACGGCGCCCGAGTGTCCGTACTCGTGCTCGGTCTTGTCGCGACCGGAGCGGTGCTCGTCCCGGCGAGCCCGGCGTCCGCCGCGGTCCCCGGTCTGGTGCGGGTCGCTGCGACCAGCGTCAGCAACTCGACCGACTTCCACAGCGTCACGGCGACCTGCCCGGCCGGAAAGGTACTCACCGGCACCGGTTACGAACTCAACGGCGTCACCGGCGAAGGCATCGTCGACGACCTGCGCCCCAACGGCGGCGTCGCCACGGCACCGACGGCCGTCACCGTCGGCGCCTACGAGACCGAGGCGTTCGCGGGGAACTGGTCAGTGACGGCGTACGCGATCTGCGCCAACCCGGTGCCCGGCCTGGTCCGGGTCTCCACGGCCAGCGTCAGCAACTCGACCGACTTCCGCAGCGTCACGGCGACGTGCCCGGTCGGGAAGGTGCTGACCGGTACCGGTTACGAGCTCAACGGCCTCACCGGTGAAGGTGTCGTCGACGACTTCCGCCCCAACGGCGGCGTCGCCACAGCGCCGACGGCTGTCACCGTCGGCGCGTACGAGTCGGACGCGACGGCCCTGAACTGGTCCGCCACCGCGTACGCCATCTGCGCCAACCCGCTCGCGGGCCTGGTGCGCACCTCGGCCGTGGGGGCCAGCAACTCCCTCGACTTCCGCAGCGTCACGGCCACGTGCCCGGTCGGGAAGGTGCTGACCGGCGCCGGCTACGAGCTGAACGGGGTGACCGGCGAGGGCATCGTCGACGATTTCCGCCCCAACGGCGGCCCCGCTACCGCCCCGACGTCCGCCGCGTCCGGCGCGTACGAGGAGGACGCCTTCGCCGGGAACTGGTCCGACACGGCGTACGCCATCTGCGCCTTGCCGTAGAACCCAGTCGGCCGGTGCAGCAGCCCTGCGAACGTGCGAGCCGCTGCACCGGCTGAGTTCTCGGCTCAGGAGCCGCCTTGGCGCTGGATCCGCCCGTCGCCCGAGACCTTGGCCCGGCCCAGGTCGCGTTCGGTGCCGGCCGGGCCGGTCGCGGTACGGCGGTGCCGTTGGTCCGGCGAGTGCTCCACGGGCGAGCCCTGGCGGCCCCGAGCGCCGCTGCCCGGATGCCGCCGGCCTCGCGCCGACTCGCCGCCATTGTCGTGTTTGTTCTGCTTGTGGCTACCCATGGATCGCGCGTACCCGGTCACTGTGCGGCTAGTCCTGAGCCCCCGTCAGCTCACGGGAGCGAGCGGAGTCACGGATTCCAGTAGACGAGGACGCTGGCCTGGTCGAGGCGTCGCTCCTCCAGGTCGGCACGCTGTATCACCCAGTGGATGCTCGCGCCGCCTTGTCTGCCGCCATGGAACTCGGCAAGCAGAACCCAGTCACCATGGTCCGACTCGTCCTGGCCGGACCGGCCCGAGGGGTTGGCGCCCAACCAGGCGGGGTTGAAACCGTTGCAGTCAGTGCCGTAGCCGCCCAACAGCAGCGGCGTTGTGGTCCAGCCATAGGAGGACATGCCGTCTGGCACGTCGCCCAGGACCTCCTGCCACACCTCGGTCATCTCTTCGAACGGGGGATCTCCCGGCAGCGGCGGCGACCACGGGGGCCCCGGGATCGTCTTGACGTAGGGCAGAGAGATGTCGACAGTGAGGTGCAGATCGCCCTGCGGGATCTCCGCGTAGACCTCGGCGCACTCCTCGTCGTCCGGAGAGAAGCCCGGCGGATGCTCTTCTCGCTCCTCGACGGCCACGCCCGCCGGCACGTACATCACCTGGCCGTAGCCGTGCTCTTCGGGCCAGCCGAACAGCAGCAGGTGGCCGTCGGCCGGTAGCGGAAGGTCGGTCACGTCTGCCGGGAGGGCAGCGCAGTCGATGCTGGCGATCAAGGGGAACGTCGGGTCCTCGGCGTCGGCCGGGAGCATCACGGGTCCACGGATGGCGCCCACGACCGGCCCGTCACCCCCCTGTGTCAGGAGCGCCGACGGGCGGGCGAGTTCCAGCCAGCGCTCCACGTCGGCGGCGGGGATGTTCCGACGCAGCGCCTCGGCACGGACCTGATCGAGAATCTTCACGTTTCGGGGAAGCACGGGAGCACCGTAGGTCAACCGTCCGACGTTCACGACCCCCGCCGAATGCCGGCCGCCCGGAAGGCAGGCGCCCCTGCGGCCGATACCGCGATTTGCTGTCGGCGGGCGGCAGGTAGCAGCGGCCGACCATAGCGTCCGAACCACGGAGTTCCGCGAGCGCGCGATCTGTGGGAGGCGACCATGCAGACGACCGAAGGTGTGGTGTTACCGGGCGAGCGGGCCCCGGTCACCGTGAACGTCGACCGCTGGCGGGCCGGGTTACCGCCGGACGCATGGCCCGACGGCCTTCCGGCGAGCGGCGAGATCTGGCGCCGCGACGTCTTCGCGGTGGCCGAGGCGTACCGCGCCGGCGCCGCGAGCCCCCGTCAACTGCTGACCGCCGTGCTGGCCTGGGCTTACGGCCCCATCGGGTACGGCCCGTGGCGCGCCGCCAGGTCGCTCGACGCCGATCCGAGCGGCAAACGCCTGGCGTACGCGCTGGAAGAGGTGTCCACGCCCGCGCCCGACGAGGAGGCGTTGCTAACGGCGTACCGCCGCTTTCGCGACCCCGACCACGCTCGTCTGCCCTGGTTGGGTCCGGGCCTGTCCACGAAGGTCCTCTACTTCGCCGGTTACCGGCGCGGGGCGGGCGGGGTGCAGCCCCTGATCCTCGACCGTGTCGTGGCCGGCCAACTCCCGGCCAAGGCGGGTGCCGGCCGGCGCAACGACTGGTCGTCCGAGGAGTGGCTGGCCTACCTGCGGTGGGCGGCCGAGCAGGCTCGGGTCAGGGGAGTGGAGCCGGACGCGGTGGAGATGGCTGTCGTGCCCGAGCGGTGAGGTGGCTACCGGGCGGCGCGGAGACGGTTGTCCAGCGCGTCGAGGTCGGGGACGAACCAGATCTGCCCGCCCTGGTTCGACTCGTGCACCAGTGCGCGCAACGCGGAACTCTCCGCGAGCTGCGCCGAGATGTCGCCGACGACGGCCAGCCTTACCCGGTAGTTGACGAACTTCTGCATCACGTCGCCGGCGAAGCGGGTGCCCAGCGAGAAGAAGCGTTCGTCGAGCCGGTTGGCCGGCACGGCGACCACCTGGGCGCCGAGGAACGCCGCGCCGATCAGGTCCAGCGCGTCCTGCTCGGTGGCCACCGGCGGCCCCGCCGGGTCACAGACCAGCACCGGCACCCCAACGCGTTCCTGGATCTCGTCAGACATCGCGAACCTCCCGGTTGAGCAGGCCATTGTCGGCAGTGAGGACGGCGTCGAGCAGGTGCAACAGTTCGGCGGTGGCAGCCGGGTCACCCAGGATGATGATCTTCATACGCTGGCGTTCCTCGTCGTGCACCGTCTGCACCCGCAGCGGGTGGGCCTGGTCGTGGGCGGTGTTGGCGCTGGTGAGCACGAGCGTGCCGAGCCGGTCGGCGGCAGCCCGGTCGACGCCGTCGATCTGCACGATGCTCGACACCTCCGCCTGCCCCCTCAGGGGAGTGGCGGCCGGGGCCTGCCCGGTGAGGGCGTCGAGGTCGCTGGCGGCGATCCGGTACTGCTTGCCGATCCGCACGGCCCGGAGCCGGCCCGAGCGGATGTAGCCGCGCACGGTGCGTACGTGCAGGTTGAGCCGGTCGGCCACCTGCTCAACCGAGTACATTTCTTCCGTCATCGCTCCCTACAATACCCCGATAGGGAAGTATGAGGAGTGATGGGGCCGACTCTTTTGCGGCATCAGCTCCAAAGGCTCCGAGCCGACCTGGGCCGGCGAGGCCCCGCGAGGCGTCCGGCCGGTTAACCCGCCCGCGTTGTCGGACGGTTCCAGTACGGTCTGGGGACCATGGACGCGCTCGACGACGCCATCATCGGGCGGGCTCACCCCGCGGGCCTGCTGCGCGCCGAGTTGGAACGCGCCACCAGCAGCCACGGCGGTCTCGTCCTGGTCACCGGCGAGCCGGGCATCGGCAAGACGACCCTCGTCACGTCGGCAGCCCGGGAGGCCCGGCAGCGAGGCGCGCTGGTGCTCGGCGCCGCCTGCTGGGATTCCGACAGCGCCCCCGGTTACTGGCCGTGGGTGCAGGTGCTGCGCGGCCTGCGGCGCTCCGCCGACGACTGGGCAGTGGCGCGGCAGTCCGCGGAGCCGGCCCTCGCAGCCCTGCTGGGCCAGTCCGGCACCGGCGGCGAGCAGGCCGGTCGCCTCGTCAGTTGGGCCGGCGTCGACCCGGGCCCGGACGCCGCCGACCAGGAGGCGTTCGCTCTGTACGACGCGGTGACCGCCGCACTGGTCGCCGTCTCCCAGCGCCGGCCGGTCGTGGTCGTCCTCGACGACCTGCACTGGGCCGATCCGGCCTCACTACGGTTGCTGAGCTTCACCGCGCAACACACCTGGTTCGAACGGCTCCTGCTGGTCGGCACCTACCGGGACGCCGAGGTCGAATCCGGCGAACATCCGCTGCGTCCGCTGCTGATGCCGATGGTCGCGAAGGCCACCACGATCACCCTCACCGGTTTCTCCCGCGACGAGGTGGCCAAGCTGATGGCTCGGACCGCCGGCCGGGAGCCCGAGGCCGGCCTGGTCGACGAGGTGCACCGGCGCACCGGCGGCAACCCGTTCTTCGTCGAGCAGACCGCGCGGTTGTGGCACGCCGACGACACGGTCGGCGCGATCGCACCCGGCGTACGGGAGGCGGTGCGCCGTCGCCTGGCCCAACTGCCCGCCGCCGTGGTCGAGGCGCTGACCGTCGCCGCCGTACTGGGTCGCGAGTTCCACCGTCAGGTCCTCGCGGCCTGCGTGGCCGCACCGGCGGCGCAGGTCGACCGGCTGCTCGACCGGGCGGTGACCGCCCGACTGGTGGTGGCCCGGGGCGGTGGCCGCTTCGCCTTCGCCCACGATCTGGTCCGCGAAACGCTCTACGACGGGCTGACCGACGACGACCGGCGGGCCCGGCACGGCGCGGTGGTCCGGGCGGTCGACGACCTTCGGGAACTCACCGATCGGCTGATCCCGGCCGACCTCGCCCGGCACGCCTACCTCGCCGGCCCCGCGCTCGACCGGGCCCGGGTGGCCACCCTGCTGGTCGCCGCCGGGCGGGACGCGTTCGCCCGGTTGGCCGGCGACGAGGCGACGGTGCACTTTCACCGAGCCCTCGAGGTCGTCGAAGACCGGGCACAACGAGTGCGGATCCTCGTCGAGTTCGCCGAGGCGCACTATCACCACACCGGCCGGGAAGAGGTCATGCGACTGCTGGCCGAGGCCGCCCGGCTGGCCCGTTCACTCGACGACCCGGTGCTGCTGGCCCGGGTCGCGCTCACAGTGAACCGCTCCCGCCAGGTGGAGACCGCCCAGTCGATCGAGGCGGCCGAGTTGGTGCGCGAGGCGTACCGCCGGTTGATCGGCGAGCCGGACGCCACCTCGACGATCGGCGCCCTGGTCGCCGACCTGATCACCGCCAGCGAGACGATCGCCCGTCGAGGGCAGGACGACGAGGCGCTCAGCTTCAGCCTCTGGGCCCGCCACGACACGACGTGGGGGCTCGGCACAGCCGCGACCCGAGCCGCGCTCACGGCCGAGATTCGGGACGTGGCCCGCCGGACGGGCGACCGGGAGACCGAACTGTGGGCCACCTCGCTACGCTGGGTGGCCCTGCTGGAGCTGGGCGACCCGCGCTTCGCCGAGGAGTTCACCACCTTCGTCGACGCCGAACGGCAGGGCGGCTTCGCCCGGCACCGGATGGCCGCGGCCGTCGACAGCGGGATCATCGCGGCGTTCCGGGGCGACTTTGCCATGGCCGACGAGCGGTTCGCCGTTCTCAGCGACGACGCCGACCCGAACCACGCCGAGTTCGGGTTCATGGGCCACCACCTGCACTGGTCCCGGCTGCTGCTCCAGGGCCGGATCGCCGAGGCCGCCGCGCTCGTGGACGGGCTGGCCCCGGTCGACTACCCCTACCGGGAGCTGCTGCGGGCGATCACCGCGGCCGAGCGTGGTGACGGCGAGACGGCGGTCCGGCTGACCGCCGGCATCGAGGCCGCCGCCACCCGGTACCCGCGCCCGGTGTCACCACTCTGGCTACGGCTACGCGCGCAGGCCGCCGCCGCGTCCGCCGACCCGCAGCGCTGCGACGCCGCGCGGGCCGCGCTCGCCCCACATCGTGGAGAGTGGACGGTCGGGCTGTTCGGCTGCGACATCAGCGGCCCCGTCGACCACTGGCTGGCGCTGATCGACGCCGCCCAGGAACGCTGGGACGACGCCATCGCCGGCTTCACCGCCGCCCGGGACTCCGCCGATCGGATGGGCTCCCGACCCTGGTCACTGCTCGCCCGCACCGGCCTCGTCAACGCCCTCGCCGGCCGAGGCCACCCGGGCGACACCGCGACGCTGACCGCGCTGCGCGCCGCCACCATCCAGGAGGCGACCGCTCTCGGCATGACGCAGGTGCTCCACCGCCTCGCCGCCCCGACGGCCGCCGACGCCGACCGCCCAGACCAGGCCGCCGAGCCGGTCCAGGTTGCCGGGTGGGGCCAGGTTGTCGGGTCGGGTCAGGGTGTCGCGTCGGGCCAGGCCGCCGGGTCGGGCCGGGTTGCTGCGCCCGGCCGGGCCGCGCCGATTGCGCCTGCGATCGAGGGGTACGAGTTTCGGCGCGACGGGCCGGTCTGGCAGCTCGCGTACGACGGTGTGGTGGTGCACCTGCCCGACGCCAAGGGCCTGCACGACCTGCACCTGCTGCTCAGCCGCCCGGGCACCGACGTGCCGGCGGTCGAACTGCTCGACCCGGCGGCCGGGCCGGAGTTGGTGGCCGCCCGCCGGATGGGCGCCGACCCGGTCCTCGACGACGAGGCGAAGGCCCGCTACCGGCGGCACCTGGCCCGTCTCGACGAGGAGATCGACCGGGCCGCCGCACGCGATGACGACCGGAAGGTGTCCAAGCTGGACGCCGAGCGGGGCGCGTTGCTGGACGAGTTGCGCGCCGCAGCAGGGCTGGCTGGCCGGAGCCGCCGCCTGGGGGACGAGGCCGAGCGGGCCCGCAAGACGGTGACCGCGCGAATCCGCGACACGCTACGCAAGCTCGACGACCGACACCCGGAGTTGGCGAGCCACCTGCGCGACTCCGTCTCCACCGGCACCACCTGCCGCTACCTGCCCGCCAGCCCGCAGCCCTGGCAGCTCTGAGCCACACCCCCCAGCCCTCCGCGATCTTGCACTTTCGGTCGTCGATTCAGGTGGATTTGCCACCCTTGTCGGGACAGTAAGTGCAAGATCGCGGGGGTTAGGGGTGCGAGGGGGTTAGCGGCGGTTGTACCTGTACATGGTCAGGGTGCCGAAGACCAGGACGAAGCCGGCGCTCCACAGCAGGAGCCACATCGTGGCCGACGGGTCCGACTCGCCGCTCATCGTGCCCCGGATCGCGGCCACCAGCTGCGTCACCGGGTTGACCTTCACGAACGCCTGGAGCCAGCCGGGCATGGTGCTCGGCTCGACGAAGACGTTGCTGAGGAACGTCAGCGGGAACAGCACCATCATGCTGACCCCCATCACCGACTTCTCGCTGCGCAGGATCAGCCCGAAGAACGTCCAGACCCAGGAGAACGCGAACGAGAAGACCACCAGCAGACCGATCCCGGCGGCAGCCCCGACCACCCCGCCTTCGGGCCGGAACCCGAGCACCAGCCCGAGGCTCAGGATCACCACGGCGGCGAGGATGTAGCGCAGCACGTCGCCGAAGATCATGCCGACCAGGGCGGACGGGCGCCAGACGGGCAGAGTCCGGAACCTGTCGAAGATGCCCTTCTCGATGTCGGTGTTGAGACCGACGCCCGTGTACATGGTGATCATGACGACGCTTGTCACCATGATGCCGGGCAGGAAGAACTGCAGGTATTCGCGCGGGCTGCCGGCGAGGGCGCCACCGAACAGGTACGTGAACATCAGCACCATGATGATCGGGAACGCGGTCACGTCGAAGAGCTGCTCCGGCACGTGCTTGATCTTCAGCATGGCCCGCCAGCCGAAGGTGAGCGACGCGCCCAGCGCGCTCGGCCGGGGCGGTCGGGCACCTGGCGCGAGCACTGTCGCCAGCGCCTCGGCGGACGGAACGTAGACGGACGGCGCCCGTTCGGTAGTGGTGGTCGTGGTGTCGCTCATCGGGCTGCCTCCAGCTCGTCGTCGCGCTCGTCGGTCGGCACGGCGGGGTGGTCGGTCAGGGCCAGGAAGACCTCGTCCAGGCTCGGCTGGCCGAGGGAGAAGTTGTCGACGACGATGCCGGCGCGGGCCAGGTCGTTGAGCGCGCGAGCGGCCTGGGCGCTGGCGTCGAGGTCGGTGCCGGCCTCACCGACACGGGCGGTCAACGCCGCCGGGTCGGCGGCGAGTTGCACAGGCACGTCGAGCGCCTCCCGGAGCACCCGCTCCGCCTCGGGTCGCTGCCCCGGGTCGCGCAGCCGCAGGTGGACGGTGCCGGAGCCGATCGACGACTTCAACTCACCCGGGGTGCCCTCCGCGATCACCCGGCCGTGGTCGACGACCGCGATCCGCCCGGCGAGCTGGTCGGCCTCGTCGAGGTACTGGGTGGTCAGCAGCACGGTCGTGCCGTGCGACACCACCGCCCGGATGATCTCCCACACCTGGTTGCGGCTCCGCGGGTCCAGACCTGTCGTCGGCTCGTCGAGGAAGAGCAGATCAGGGGTGTTCAGGATGCTGGCGGCGATGTCGATGCGTCGCCGCATCCCGCCCGAGTACTTCTTCACCTGGCGGTCGCTCGCCTCGGTCAGACCGAACGCGGCCAGCAGTGCCGCCGCGCGCTCCCGAGCGGCAGGCTTGCGCAGGCCGAGCAGGCGGGCGAGGAGCACCAGGTTCTCCGTACCGGTCAGGTCCTCGTCGACGGAGGCGTACTGGCCGGTGAGGCTGACCCGGGACCGGACCTTGTCGGCCTCGGTGACCACGTCGTGCCCGAAGACCCGGGCCGAGCCGCCGTCGGGTCGCAGCAGCGTGGCGAGCACCCGGACCGCTGTGGTCTTGCCCGCGCCGTTCGGGCCGAGCAGGCCGTAGACGGTGCCGGCGGGCACCTGCAGGTCGATGCCGGCCAGCGCCCGGGTGTCCCCGAACGAGCGGGTGAGCCCCTCGGCCTCGATGGCCAGACCGGTGGTGCGTCTACTCATGATCCTTGCCTTTCGTGTTGGACGTGTTCAGGAGACGTAGGGTCGAGCCGCCCGGCCCTCGCGCAGTGCCAGACCCCACCAGCGCAGCTGGTCGAGCAGGACGCCGACGTCGCGGCGCAGCTCGTCGGTGCTCTGGGCGGTCGGCTCGCCGGCGAGCAGGTCGATCCCGACGACGTCGCGCACCGTCATCGCGTGCAGTGCGGTGAAGACGGTACGGAGCTGGTCGACCGCGTGCAGGCCGGTCGACCGACAGCCGTACGACACGAAGCCGACCGGTTTGGCCTGCCACTCGTCGTACGCGTAGTCGATGGCTTGTTTCAAGGGTGCCGGGAAACTGTGGTTGTACTCGGGGGTGACCACGACGAACGCGTCCGCCCGGCCCACCTCGCGGACGAACGCCCGGATGGACGCGGTCGGCTCGGCGGGGTAGGTGGCCGGGAAGTCGTACTCGGTCAGGTCAACGACCGTCACCGTCAGGTCGTCGTGCCGCTCGGCCTGCTCCACGAACCAGTGGGCGAGCCGATCGCCGACCCGCCCCTCCCGGGTGCTGCCGACGATCACGGCGATCCGCAACTGCGTCATGGCCACCCCCCCTTCCACACTGAAGGCGCGAGGTGACGACACGCGCCCGCTAGATCCGATCTAGCGGGCGCGGTTCGGGGCGAAATGTCGGTGGGATCGGCTTGACTGGGGTCGACGAACGGGGGAGCGGATGGCCCAGGTACGGATTGAGCCGTGGCACGAGGACGACCTCGACCTGCTGCGGCAGCTCAACTCACCGGACACCCGCAAGCACACCGGCGGCCCGGAGACCGACGAGCAGGTGCTCGCCCGACACGACAGGTACGTGCACTTCTCCGGCACCGAGCAGGGGTGCATGTTCACGCTGGTGCTGCCCGACGGGGCGAGGGCGGGCAGCGTCGGCTACTGGGCCCGCGAGTGGCGCGAGCGACAGGTGTACGAGATGGGCTGGGCGGTGCTGCCCGCGTACCGGGGGCAGGGGCTGGCGACCGCGGCGGTGCGCGCGGTCGTCGACGTGGCCCGCGCCCGACGGGACCGGCACTACGCCCACGCCTACCCCTCGGTCGACAATCCCGCCTCGAACGCTGTGTGCCGCAAGGCCGGCTTCACGCTGCTCGGCGAGACCGGTTTCGAATACCCGCCGGGGCAGATGATGCGGGCCAACGACTGGCAGCTCGACCTGACCGCCCCACCGACCGGGAGCTGAGGTCGGCGGGGCGGCTGGTCAGGTCACCAGGTGGTGTCGAGGCGGTGCCGTTGCTCGGCGGTCAACTCCAGGTCGACAGCTGCCAGGCTCTCCTCCAGCTGCGCCATCGAGGAGGCGCCCACCAGCGGAATGGACGGTAGTTCGCCGCCCAGCAACCAGGCGAGTACCACCTGGTTGACAGTCGCGCCGCTCTGCCCGGCCACCTCCCGCAGCGCCTCCAGTCGCCGTGGCGCGCTCGGCAGGTCGTACGCCGAGCTGAGCGGCTTGTCCGCCCGGGTGAACGCCCCCTTGAGCAGCGGCGAGTACGCCACCAGGGTCAGCTCGGGTTCGGCACGCAGGTAGCTGAGCAGGTCACCGCCGACGCCACCCGGCTCGCCGTCCGGGTCCAGTTCGCTGACCAGGTCGGTGCGGTTCGGCAGGTAGCTGCGGTGGTACTGGAGCACCTCGTACCCCGGCAGGCCGGCGGCGGCGGCCAACGCGCGGGCCCGTTCCACCCGCCAGGCCCGGTGGTTGCTGGCTCCCAGCAGACCCACAGTGCCCTCGGCGACCAACTCGGCGAAGCCTTCCACGGTCTCCTGGAGCGGCACGGTCCGGTCCTCGATGTGCGCGTAGAGCAGGTCCAGTCGCTCCACACCGAGCCGGTCCCGGCTGCGCTCCGCCGGCTCGCGGATCACCTTGGCGGAGAGACCCTCGGCGTTGTCCAGGTAGCTGGTGCCCGGGGCCAACGGTCGGGCGCCCAACTTCGTGGCGATGACGATCTCGGCGCCGACGCCCCGGCTGCGCCGCCAGCGACCGAGCAGTTCCTCACTCTGCCCGCCCTGCCCGCCGTCCACCCAGAACGCGTAGTTGTCCGACGTGTCGATGAACGTGCCGCCGGCCTCGACGTACCGGTCGAGGATCGCGTACGAGATGGCCTCGTCGGTGGCGCTGCCGAAGAGCATCGCGCCGAGGCTGAGCACGCTGACCTCGCGCCGGGTCGCCGGGTCGGAGCCGATCGTGCGGTACCGCATGGGGATCTCCTCTCGTGCGCCCTACCGGTGGGCGCACAGATCACCCTGCAGGCTGGAGCGCGCTCCAGGTCAAGCGCTCATCCTCACCAGGGCAGCACGCCGTACCCGCCGCCGGCGTCCATCTGGAAGCCCCAGAGCAGGCCGCTCGGCCCATCGGCGGGCAGGGTCGCCAGGTGCACGCTCACCTCGGCGCCCTGCTCGGCCGTGCGGAAGCCGCTGTTGCCGTTGAGGTCGGTGGCGCAGTAGCCCGGGTTGGCCGCGTTCACAGTGATCGGGGTGTCCCGCAGCTCCTTGGCGTACATCGCGGTGAGCATGTTCAGCGCCGCCTTCGACGACGGGTACGGCACTGAGGTCAGCTCGAACAGGGCGCCGTTGGGGTCGGTCATCACCGCGATCGAGCCGACCTCGCTCGACACGTTGACGATCCGGGCGGCGGGTGCCCGGCGCAGCAACGGCAGCAGCGCGTTCGTCACAGTCACCACCCCGAAGACGTTCGTCTCGTACAGCCGGCGCAGCGTCGCCACTGTCGTCTCGCTGGGCAACCCACGAGCGCCGTCGGCGAGGACGATTCCGGCGTTGTTGACCAGCACGTCCAGCCGGCCGTACTCCGTCTCGACCCGCTTCGCGGCGGCCGTCACCGACTCGGCGTCGGTGACGTCGAGCGGCACGAACACCGCGTCCGCGCCGCCGTCGCGCAGCTCCCGCTCCGCCGCCCGACCCCGCTCGGCGTCCCGCGCGCCCACCAGGACTGTCATCCCGAGGGCGCCGAGCTGCCGGGCGGTGGCGAAGCCGATCCCCTTGTTGGCCCCGGTGATCAGGGCTGTCATGTTCGTCATGCCGTCGAGCGTGTCCGCGCCGACGGCGTCCGGGGAGAGACGGGCCGAGGCTGGGACCGGCGGTACCACCCTGGTCGGCCCGGACAGAGGCATGCTGGGGGCATGACGAGCAGCGGCCTGCGGCGTGACGAACTGGCGGCGTTCCTGCGTACCCGCCGTGCCCGGTTGCGGCCCGCCGAGGTCGGGCTCCCCGAGGGTGAACGCCGACGGACCCCCGGGCTGCGCCGGCAGGAGGTCGCCCAGCTCGCCGGCATGTCGATCGACTACTACATCCGGCTGGAGCAGGGCCGCGGGCCGCACCCGTCGCGGCAGGTGCTTGCCGCGATGGCCCGGGCGCTGCTGCTCAGTCGGGACGAGCGCGAGTACCTGTTCCGGATCGCCGGGGAGAATCCGCTTCCGGCCGGCGGGCCGAGCCGGGAGGTGACCCCCGGGCTGCGGCACCTGATCGACGCGATGATCGAGACTCCGGCGTACCTCGTCGACGCCGCGTACCAGGTGTTGGCCTGGAACCGGCTTGCCACGTACTTCATGGGCGACCTCTCGGCCGTGCCGGACGCGGAGCGCAACATGATCCGCTGGACGTTCCGGCACTCGGTGACCGAGGGCCACTGGACCGATGCCGACGCCCGCCGGTTCGTGCACAGCACGGTGGCGGACCTGCGGGCCGCCTACGGTCGCTACCCGGGCGACCCGGCGATCCGCGAGCTGGTCACCGAGCTGCTCGGCACCTCGCCCTCGTTTGCCCGACTGTGGGCGGAACACGAGGTGGAGGAACGCCGTCCCGTGATCAAGCGGGTGCCGCATCCCCACCTGGGGTCGTTGGAGTTCGAGTGCCGGGTGCTGCTGGTACCGGAGACCGAGCAGCGGCTGATCGTCTACGTCCCCGAGCCCGGTTCGCCCACTCAGGCGGTGGTCCGCCGGCTCGCCGAACGTGTCGGCTCCTGACCTTGCCGAAGAGCGCGATGCCTCAGAGTCATCATGATGACTCTGAGGCATCGCGCTCACCGGGACATCACCCGCCGGGCGGCCGGCGGCTCAGGTCAGTTGGGCAGGTAGGCGAAGGTGTCCGGGTTCGCGCCCTGGCGGCCGGCCTCGCCCTTGTCCAGCGAGGTGATCCGCTCCATCGCCGCGTCGTCCAGCTCGAAGTCGAAGATCCGGGTGTTCTCCTCGATCCGCTTCGGGGTGGTCGACTTCGGGAAGATGATGTCGCCGCGCTGCACATGCCAGCGGAGCACCACCTGCGCCGGGGTCCGGTCGAGCTGCTCGGCGATGTCGACCACCGTCGGGTCGCCGAGCACCTTGCCCTGCGCGATCGGCGACCACGCCTCGGTGAGGATGTTGTGCGCACGGCCGTAGGCGCGGACCTCGTCGTTGCCGAAGTACGGGTGCGCCTCGATCTGGTTGACCACCGGCACGACGCTCGTCTCGTCGGCCAGCCGCTCCAGGTGCGGCACCTGGAAGTTCGACACGCCGATCGAGCGGGCCCGGCCGTCGCGCTGAAGCTCCTCCAGCACCTTCCAGGTCGAGACGTAGTCGCCGTCGTACAGGGTCGGCAGCGGCCAGTGGATCAGGAACAGGTCGATGTGGTCCATCTTCAGCGCCGCGAGCGTCGAGTCGAACGCCCTGCGGGCGTCGTCCGGGCGGTGGAAGGCGTTGCTCAGCTTGCTGGTCACGTAGACCGAGCCCCGGTCGAGGCCGGACACGCGTACCGCCTCGCCGACCTCGGCCTCGTTGCCGTACATCTGGGCGGTGTCGATGTGCCGGTAGCCCGCCTCGAAAGCGGTGGTCACCGCCGCGACGGTGTCCTTCGGCTCGATCTGGAACACCCCGAAGCCGAGCTGCGGAATGGTGGTGCCGTCGTTCAGGCTGATGTCGGGAATCGTGATTGCCACTGCGGCTCCTTCGCGTCTTCGTTACCTGTCATCCATACCCGGGTGGGTGGACGATTCACCGCCCAACCGGGGGTGACGAGCGCAACGACGGATCTGTTCACCCGGTCGTGTCGAACAGCACCGGCCACGGCCGTTCCGCCGGCACCGACGTCGCGGGCGGCGCGGGCGCGGTGGGTTCGGCATCGGCCAGCACCTCCGCGGCGAGTTGGCCGAACATCGCGGCCGCCGGGTGCGCCGACCGGTCCGGCCAGGCCGCCGAGGTGCGCTTGGCCAGCGGCGCCTCGGTGATCGGCCGCCAGGCCATCCGGGGTTCCCGGCGGGCCACCGCCGCCGGTTCCACGGCCACCCCGCCTCCGGCCAGCACCAGCCCGAAGAGGAACTCCGGGTTGCGGGCCGGGCGCACCCGGGCCGGGCGCCAACCGTGTTGCCGGCACACCGCCAGCAGGTGGTCGTGCCAGCCGGGGGCGGTGGCGCGGGGCGCGGCCACCAGATCCAGGTCGGAGAGCGACGCGAGCGTCACCGCACGGCCGCGGGCCAGCGGTGAGGTGCGCGGCAGCAGCACCCCCAGGGGTACGTCGACAGGGGCGCCGAAACGCAGCCCCTCCGCCGCCACCGGGTGATGCACGAGCCCCACGTCCAGGGTCCGCTCGGCGAGCATCCGCACCTGCTCGGCAGTGGTCAGCTCGTGCAGTTCCACGTCCAGGCCGGGCGCCCGGGTGGTGAGCCCGTCCAGCAGCGAGCGCAGCGTCACGGCGGGCGTCTCCGGTGGCACCCCGGCCCGGAGTACGCCCAGCTCACCGGCGCGGATCTGCCCCATCAGGCTGCGGAGTCGACCCTCGCCGGCGAGTAGCTCCTCCGCCTCGCCGAGCAGTAACTCACCGGCGGTGGTGAGGCGTACCTGGCGGCGGGACCTGTCGAACAGCTCGACAGTCAGCTCCCGTTCCAGCCGCTGGATCGACTGGCTCAGCGGTGGCTGGGCCATCCCGAGCAGCTCCGCGGCCCGCCCGAAGTGCAGTTCGTGTGCGACCACCACGAAGTGCCGCAGGTGCCGGAGCAGATCCACGGCCGGGACCCTACGCCAGCGCCGCCACGCCGTCGCTGGATACCGTGCTGTCGTGGACGTGGAGGAACGCATCGAGGCCATCTTCGCCGCCGTCGGGGTGACGGCCAGCCTGCACGTCGTGGACCTGGACACCGTCGACCTGAGCGCCGTCGAGGGTGGCGGCCCGACCGGCGGCGGTCTTCGCGAGGTCGGGGTGCGGGCCGACGAGCAGGTGGTGATCGCCTCGATCTTCAAGATCCTGCTGGTGCTGGAGTTCGCCCGGCAGGTCGAGGCCGGTCAGCTGGATCCGACCGAGCGGGTACTGGTCACCGCCGCCGACCGGCTCGGTGGGTGGGGTCTGGCCGGCTGCACCGACGACGCCGAGGTGTCGCTGCGCGACCTCGCGTACTTCGCCATGTCGGTCACCGACAACACGGCCGCCGACCTGCTGCTGCGCCGGGTCGGCCCGGATCTGTTGCCGATGCTCGCCGTCGAGCTGGGGCTGACCCGTACCCGTGTGCTCGGTGGGCCTCGGGAGCTGGTCGAGATGATGCTCGCCGACGTGGGCGCCCGGACCGAGGCGGAGTTCGCCCGGATCTTCCCCACGCTGCCGGTGGACCGGGTCCGGGCCATGCGGGTCTTCGACCCCGCGCACACCACGTCCAGCACCGCCCGGGAGATCACCCGGCTGCTCACGCTGATCTGGCGGGACGAGGCCGGGCCGGCCGCGGCCTGCGCGATGGTCCGCACCTGGATGGCCCAGCAGATCTTCTGGACCCGGCTGGCGGCCGGCTTTCCGCCGGGCGTCCGGGTGTCCGGAAAGACCGGCACCCTGCCCGGGTTCCACCTGGAGGCCGGGGTCGCCGAGTACCCCGACGGCGGCCGGTACGCGATCGCCGTCTTCGCCCGCGCCGAACAGTTGACCCCGCGTCGCATCGACGTGGACCTGGCGATGGGCGAGGCGGCCCGGACGGCCGTCGAGGCGCTGCGCGGCTACTGATTTCGCGCCCGTCCGAGCGCCGCCGCACCCCCACCGACCAGCACCGATATCCGCTGACGTATCGGAGCCGGCGGCGTTCGATCTTGGACCAGGGCCCGGTGCCGCTGGTTGGCTCGTGGTCGACACATCGCCCGACCACGGGGAGTAGATCCGCATGCCCAGTCTCGACCGCCGACGCTTCCTGCGCGACGCCGCCGCCACCACAGCCCTGGTCTCCGCCGGTGGCCTCGCCGCCGGCGTCGCCACCCCGGCCCACGCCGCGCCCACGCCGACCGCCGCAGCCGCGCCGACCGCCCGCCGCAAGGGCGCGGTCAGCTTCCGCTGGTGGGGTACGGCCGGCTGGCGCGTCGACATCGGCGACCGCACCGTCCTCGTCGACCCGTTCCTCAGCCGGATCGACACCGGGCTGTTCACCGGCCCGTTCAAGACGGAGACCCCGTTGACCGTGCGCACCGACGTGATCGACCCGCGCGTCGACCGGGCCATGACGGTGCTGGTCACGCACACCCACTGGGACCACTTCATGGACGTGCCGTACATCGCCAAGCGCACCGGCGCGCGGGTGTTCGGCACGCTCACCGCGTACCACCTGGGGTTGGCCTACGGGTTGCCGTCGACGCAGCTCAGCTCCGTGAAAGGTGGGGAGGTGCTGGACTTCGGCGACCACAGTGTCGAGGTGGTCGGCTCGCTGCACAGCCGCAACCCGTCGTACTCGGTGGCCTTTCCCGGGGTGCGGGTGACCCCGCCGCCGCAGCCGGCCACCATCGCGGACCTGCCGGAGGGCGACACGCTGGGCTACCTGCTGCGGGTCGACGGCGGCCCGTCGGTCTACTTCACCGGGGCCAGCGACGTCGCCGAGCGGAATCTCACCGGCCTCGCACCCGACGTGGCGATGGTGGCCATGCAGAACGCCACCACCACCGGCGACTACCTGCCCCGACTGCTGGCCGGGCTCGACTACCCGAAGGTCGTGGTGCCGGTGCACTACGACAACTTCGAGACGGCGTTGCAGAACCCGCCGCCGGTCGCCCCGACCGACCGCACCCGGTTGAACGAGATGATCGCGGCGGTGCGCCGGATCTCGCCGCGCAGCCGGGTGCTGGTGCCCGAGTACGAGACCGCTTACCACTTCTGAGCGGCGTCGGTGGGGGTCGCCGAGCCGCGGCCCCCACCCCCGGTCAGGGGGCGGTCATCTCCGCCAGGGCCCGCACCGACTTCCAGTTGCGGGTGGTGGCCACCACGCCGAGCTTCTTCTCCAGGTACGCGTTCGTGAACTTCGACCGCCCGTAACCGCCGTCGACGTAGTGCAGGAACACCTCCCGGCCGGTCACCGTGAACGACACGTTCTCGCCACCGGGCACGGCCAGCGCGTCCACGGTGGACTTCTTCGGTGCGGTGGCGAGGAAGGCCACCAGCAGGCGCGTCGGGTCGTCCTCCCGATCGGCGTACGGGTTGCCGCCGGCGATCGCCGCCAACTCCCGACCGCTGCGCACCAGCACCGGCACCGTCAACGCCAGCTCGTCGGTGAGCGCCCGCTCGATCCCGGCGGCCAGCTTCTCCGCGTCGCGCACCGTGCTGCCGAAGGCCACGTTGCCGCTCTGCAGGTACGTCTTGGCGTCCTCGTGCCCGAGGTCGGTGACGATCCGGCGCAGGTCGGCCATCGCCAGCCGGGTGGTGCCGACGTTGACCCCGCGCAGCAGGGCGACGTACCGGGTCATGGCTCCTCCTGGGTTCGCGGCCGACTGGCTCAGCGTAGGCCGCCCGGCCCGACCAGGCCCGTCTCGTACGCGACGATGACCAGTTGCGCCCGGTCGCGTACCGCCAGCTTGGTCAGCAGCCGCCCGACGTGCGTCTTGACGGTGGCCTGGCTGAGGTTGAGGTGCGCGGCCAACTCCGCGTTGGACAGGCCCCGGGCGATCAGCGCGAGCACCTCCCGTTCCCGATCGGTCACCCCGTCGAGCTGGCGGGGCAGCGGCCGGGTCGGCTCCGGCTGCCGGGCGAACTCGTCGATCAGTCGGCGGGTCACCGTCGGTGCGAGCAGCCCATCCCCGGCGGCGACCACCCGGATGCCGGTCAGCAGGTCCGCCGGCGGGGTGTCCTTGAGCAGGAAGCCGCTGGCTCCTGCGCGCAGCGCACCGTAGACGTACTCGTCGAGGTCGAACGTCGTCAGGATGATGACCCGGGTGCCGGCCGTCGCCGGGTCGGCGCAGATCCGCCGGGTGGCCTCGATGCCGTCCATCTCCGGCATCCGGACGTCCATCAGCACCACGTCCGGCCGGTGCTGCCCGGTCAACGCGACGGCCTCCACGCCGGTGCCCGCCTCGCCGACCGTGGTGCAGTCCGGGCTGAGGTCGACAAGCAGCCGGAAACTGCCGCGCAGCAGCGCCTGGTCGTCGGCGATCAGCACGCGGATCACGCTGCCACCCGGTAGGGCAGGCTGGCCGTCACCGTGAAACCACAGTCGGAACGTGGGCCGGCGCGGAACTCCCCGCCGTGCAACGCCACCCGTTCCCGCATGCCGATCAACCCGTGTCCCTCCCCGCCGAGCAGGACCGGCCGCTGGCCGTCGTCGGTCACCTCCACCCGCACCTCGTCGGGCAGGACGGTCACCGTAGCCCGGCAGGCGGCCGGCGCGGCGTGCTTCACCACGTTCGTCACCGCCTCCTGAACGATCCGGTACACCGCGAGGCCCACCGACTCCGGCACCGCGCCGGCCGGCTCCTCCCGCCGCACGTCGAGCTGCACGTCGACGCCGCCGATCGCCGCCTGCCGAGCGAGGAAGGGCAACTCGTCCAGCCCAGGTGTCGGCGCGTACGGGGTGTCCTCGCGCAGGACGCCGAGCACCCGGCGGACGTCGGCCAGCGCGGTGCGGCCGGTCTCCTCGATGACCCGCAGCGCGGCGCCCGCCTCGCGGGGGTCCGCCTCGGCGACGTGGTTGGCGACGGCCGCCTTCACCACGATGAGGCTCAGCGTGTGCGCGACCACGTCGTGCAGCTCGCGCGCCACCCGCAACCGTTCCTCCGCAGCGGTCTGAACGATCAACTGGTCACTCTGCCGGGCGGCGAGGGCGCGTCGCTCCCGGACCAGCCAGCCGATCACCCAGGCCGGCGCGACCATGACGGCGGCGTAGGCGACCGCGCCGGTCCGCGACCAGAGGTCCCCCGCGGTCAGCACCAGGCCGACGCTCACCAGGGCGAGACAACCGGTGGCGCAGAGCAGCGACCGGCGCGTGGGCGTCGACACGGCCACCGTGTAGAAGGACAGGGCGATGGCGAACGCCGGCGCGGCCGCCGCGAAGTTGGGTATCACCCCGGTGACCAGGACAACTGTGGTGATGGAGCTGATCACGACGGCAACCGTCATCGGCCACCGTCGCCGGACGGCCAACGGCAGCCCGAGGGCCATCCCGACCAGCACGGACACCCAGAGCGGCTCGCGTACGCCACCGTGCATCGGCGACTCCAGCGCCGCGTACGGGCAGAGCAGCCCGCCCACGGCCACCGCCAGCAGGGCGTCCACGGTGTAGAGGTCCACCGGTCGCATCCGTCGGGTCAGCAGGGGAGCGGTCACCCGTCGAACGGTATCGGCCGGCTGGGCCGGCCGCGTCGGCCTGCGGGTGGTCATCCCGGAGGACGACGTGCAGGCGTTTCCGGGCCTCCGACTCCACCCGGGGGAGGGCCGGAAAGTGCCCGCCCCGGCACGACGCGCCGCAGCCCCGCATTCGGGACCGTAACGGTCATGACCACACAGACGGTGACCCTGACGGGGCTGCGCGCGGTGTACGGCACCGGAACCCGGCGGGTGACGGCGCTCGATGGCGTGACCACCGGTTTCGCGAGCGGCACGTTCACGGCGGTGATGGGCCCCTCGGGCTCGGGAAAGTCCACACTGCTGCACTGCGCGGCGGGGCTGGACCGCCCGACCGAGGGGATCGTCACGATCGACGGCATCCGCCTCAACGACCTCGGTGAGGACGCGTTGACCCGGCTGCGGCGGGACCGGATCGGCTTCGTGTTCCAGGCGTTCAACCTCGTGTCCACGCTGACCGCCGCGCAGAACGTCGAGTTGCCGTCGCGCCTGGCCCGCCGCCGCCCGCCGGCCCGGGACGTCGCCGCCGCCCTCGACGCCGTCGGACTCGCCGACCGGGCCGGGCACCGGCCGAGTGAGCTGTCCGGCGGCGAGCAGCAACGCGTCGCCGTGGCCCGAGCGTTGATCACCCGTCCGGCGGTGGTCTTCGCGGACGAACCCACCGGGGCACTGGACAGCGCGTCCTCCCGGCAGGTGCTTCGGCTGCTGCGTGCGCTCGTCGACGACCACGGGCAGACCGTCGTGATGGTGACCCACGATCCCGCCGCCGCCGCGTACGCCGATCGGGTCCTCCTGCTGGCCGACGGCCGCGTCGTCGACGAGCTGACCGGCCCGATCAGCGCCGCCGCCGTCGCCGCGAGGATCGCCGAGCGGGAAACCGTCGCGGAGTCGTCGTGGTGAGCGTCCGGCGGTCGGCCAGCGCGTTCGTGGCCGTCGCCATCGGGGTCACGCTTGTCGCGGCGGCCACACTGCTGCTCGCTTCGGGGCGTCCGCAGGTGCCGGACCGACTGGCACGGGCTGCGGTCGTGGTGCAGAGCCCCGAGGCGGGCGCGTCGCCGGACGACTTCGTGCCGAGCCGGCCCTGGTCCGCCACCACGGCCGCGGAGCTCGTTCGCAGGCTGGCGGGTCTGCCGGACGTGGTCGCGGCGGTGCCGGACCGCACCTTCTACGCTCAGCCGCTCGTCGACGGCCGACCCTCGGCAACCGACACCCGGCGGGAGGACGCCCACCAGGGCCACGGCTGGTCCAGCGCCCAGCTGGGCGGACTGCGCCTCACGGCTGGCGAGCCACCCCGCCGGCCCGGCGAGGTGGTCGTCGACAGCGCGCTCGGGCTGCGCGCCGGTGCACCTGTCACAGTGCTGACCGCCGGCGGCCCGGAGTCGTACACCGTCTCCGGTCTGGTCGACGGGCCCGGCGTCCATGTCGCGGACGCTGTCGCCGCCGCGCTCGCGCCGGGCGTGCGGGCCATCGGGCTGGTGCTCGCGCCGGGCGCCGATCCCGAACGGGTCGCGACGGCGGCTCGCGGAGCCGTCGGCGGGGACGGGCGGGTGCTCACCGGCGACGCCCGTGGCGCGCTGGAGCCGCGCGGCGACGCCCGTACCCGGTGGATCGGTATGCAGGTGCTCACCGCCACGGCGGCCCTCGCCGGCTTCGTCACTGTGTTCGTGGTCGCCTCCACCTTCGCGTTCACCATCGCGCAGCGCCGCCGTGAGCTGGGCCTGCTGCGCGCCGTCGGCGCCACCGGGCGTCAGGTCCGCCGCCTGGTGTACGCGGAGGCGCTCGCCGTGGGCGTCTCGGCGGGGCTCGTCGGCCTGCTGGTGGGCGCCGCGCTCGCCCCGTTGCTGGGACGGCTGCTGGTCGACGTCGGCTACGAACCGTCGACCTTCCGGGTCCGCTACGAACTCTGGCCGGTCGCGGTCTCGCTCGCCGCCGGGCCGGCGATCGCGTTGCTGGCCGTCTGGTCGGCGTCCCGACGGGCGGCGCGGGTCCGCCCGTTGGAGGCGTTGCGCGAGGCTGCTGTGGAACAGCGACCGATCGGGTGGCTGCGCGCCGCCACCGGGGTGCTGCTCGTCGCGGCGGGGGCCGCGCTCAGTGTTGGCACGGCGACCGCCGACGAGGCTCGGGTCGGGGCGCAGTACGCGCTCTACGCGGTGATGGCGCTGGTGGCCGGTGCCACGGTGCTCGCCCCGGTGGTGGTCGGGCCGCTGGTGTGGCTGCTGCGTTCTCCGGTGCGTCGGCCCGGTGGCGCGATCGGGATGCTGGTCCGGGGCGGCGCGTTGACAGCGACCCGGCGGACCGCCGCCATCGCCGCGCCGGTGCTGCTCACTGTCGCGTTCGCGGTGCTGGTGTCCGGCATGGTGCGCACCACCACCGCCGCGTACGCGGCCGGTCGGGCGGACAACGTGAACGCCGGCTGGATCGTCGTGCCGGACCGCGCGCCCGGCCTGTCCGACCGGGCCGTCGCCGCGACAGGTGGCACCGCCCTCCTGCCGACCACCGTCTACCGCACCGATCCTGGAACGTCGCCACGGGACCGGCCGATGACCGCGCTCGGTGTGGAACCGGAGGGCTTCGCCGCCGCGAACCGGGTGCTCACCGTCGTCGCCGGCTCGCTGAACGACCTGAAGGGCGACGACACTGTGGTGGTCACCGCCTCGGCGAACCGGCTGCCGTCCGAGCCGTACCCGGTGGTCTTCGCCGACGGGACGTCGGTGTCGTTGCGTGTCGTCGCCGTGGTCGACGACACCTCGATCCCCGGCGACCTGCTGGTGCCCCGGGCCGTGGTGCGGGCGCACGACCCGTCGGCGCTGACGTCCACCGTGTACGTCCGGGACCGCATCGATCCGCCGGTCGGCGCGCGGATCCTCGACGTCCCGGGCTGGGCGGCCGAGGCGGACGCCGCGGAGGACCGCCTCGTCTGGCTCTTCACACTGCTGCTGATCGGGGTGTCCGCCGGCTACGGGGCCATCGCGGTGGCCAACACGCTGCTGCTCGCCGCCGCCGGCCGGGCCGCGGATCTTCGGCTGATCCGGATGGCCGGGGCGACCCGACGGCAGGTCATCTGGCTGGTCACGGCGGAGTCCGCCCTGGTGGTCCTGATCGGCGCCCTGCTGGGTGGGGCTGTCGCGTTCGTCGGTCTGCTCAGCATCAGCGCCGGCCTCGCCGAGCAGGTCGGCGCCCCCGTCGATCTGGTGGTGCCATGGTCGGTGGTCGCCGGGGTGGTGGGGCTGTGCCTGCTGCTCGCGGTGGTGTCGAGTGTGCTGCCGACGTGGCGGTTGCTGCGTCACCGCCCCGCCCGGTCACCGGTCGGCCTGGTCGGATGACCGCGCCCCCCGCCCGGGCGGGCGGGCCGTTACCGTCCACGGATGCGATCCGCGCGCCCGGTCGGGCTGCTCCTCTCCGCCGCCGCCGTCGCGCTCTGGGCGTACGGCATGACCACGTGGCAACCGCTCACCGAGCCACTCGGACCGTGGTCGGAGCACCTGCCGGGCAACAACACCTACTGGGCGCGCGACCTGCGGTTCATGGCGATCATGGCGGTGCCGCTCGGTCTGGTGCTGGCCGGGCGGGGGCAGGTGCGGTGGGGCGGCCCGGCGGTGGTGCTGGGCGGCTGCTGGGTCGCCGCCGACGTGGTGATCGACCGGGCCGACGTGATCGGCTTCGACGCGACGGTGCGGCTCGCCGCCGCCGGCTACGCCGTGCTCGGCGTGGTCGCGGCGATTCTGTTGTGCTGGGAGCGCCGCACGCCGCAGACGCGGGAGCCTGGCACGACTCCGGCCGCCGACCGGCGGGTGCTGACCGGCGCGGCCTGCGTGGCCGGGGTGCTGACACTTGTGGCGGCCGGCATGGAGTCACCGACCGACCGGGAGCCGGAACTGAACCAGGGTGCCCTGGTCACCGCGGCGCTGCTGGTGGCCCTGGCCGTCGGCGCCGCGCTGGCGGCGGCTCCGACGCGGACCCGGGCTCGCGTCGGGCTGGCGGTCGGTCTCACAGTGGTGGCGTTGTTCGGCGTCGGGCTGGTCCGTGCCACCGCGCCCGGCACACGCCTCCTGCCGGAGGTCGCTCTCGGGGCGGTGCTGCTCACCGGGGTCACACTGCTGGCGTGGGACTGGCCGGGTGGTCGGCCGATCTGGTGGCACCACGCCCTGGCCGCGCTCATCGCGCTTGTGGGCCCGGTGGCGTTCCTGGTGGCTACGGCCATCCCCATGATGATCATGATGCCGATCGGCGCGACGTTCACCGAACTGGCCGGCAACAGCCCGATCCACGCCGCCGACTCCGATCTGCTTGTCTCCCTGGCCGGGCTGCTCTCCGGGCTCGGAATGGCAGTGCTGCTGGCGCGACCGAGCGTGGAGGACCGCCGGCAGCTCAGGTAGCTCACTCGACGACCGGCAGCACCACCTCGTTGCGGCGCAGGAACCACGGCTTCCACGGCAGGTCGAAGCGCGCGTACCGGATGGCGCCCGTCGGTTGCAGCCCGGCGGCGGTCACCGACCGGCCGAGCATGGTGGCCCGCTGGCTGAACGCCTGCTCCGTCCACCGTCCGGAGAACCGTATCGCCGCCGCCAGTCGCGCCGGAACCGCATGGATCCGCACCCGGGGATCCACCGGCTCGGGCAGGGTGGCGGTGGTGAAGGTGGCCGGCATGACGAACTGGATCAGGTACGCGCCCGGCCACTCGCCCTCGATCTGGACCACCGGCACGGTCATGGCGATCTTCTCCGAGTCGCCGGCCGCCGCCATCGCCGGAGCGGCGGAACCAATCGGGTGCCGGGCCCGATTGGCGCCACCGATGTACGCGGCGAGCGGCCGGAACGCCTCGATCGGCGCCCGGGTGAAAGACGCCTGGATCTGCATCTCGGCCACCAGGTGGGCGGGGTACCGACGCAGCTCGAAGCCGGGGTGTCGGGACACCACCCGGTACGGCTGCTGTTCGGTCATCGCGCGGCTCCCAGGGTCTGCTGGGACAGACGCTACCGCCCGTCCGGCTCCCGCTCGGCCGAAGTCGGCTGCTCCGGCCCGGAGGCGAGGGCCCGCGCGGTCAACCTCCAGTACTGCCGCTTGCCCTCGTCGCGCAGCACCACACCGAGCAGACCCAGCTCGCGGCGCAGCTCACGGGCGTCGTCGCGGCGGTCCCGCTCGACCGCCCGTTCCCGGGCGCGCAGCAGCGCGTCCGCGCCGGCGGGCAACCCGGGCAGGTCCGGAACCCACAGCCGGTACGCCGATCGGTGCGGGTCGTCGTCCGCCCAACCCCAGCCGTGCGCCCGGAACGCCGCCGCCAGTTTCGCGGCCGGCAGGTCGGTGGACTCCCGCACCAGTTCCGCTTCGTCGGCGTCGAGCAGCACCAGGTGCTTGTCGGCGAGGAAGACCACCCGGGCGTCGGCCCGTGCGACGGCCCGGTCCTGGTCGGCGCGGCGCAGCCGGACCTGCGCCGCGTCGACGGTGACGATCAGCCGCTCGGCGGTGCCGATCCCGGCGACGACCAGGCCGCCCAGCACGCCCACCACGACCGCGCCGGCGGTGGCCTGTGGCTCGGGCAGCCGGTCCAGCCACTCGACCAGGTCACCGAACGGCACCCAGGGCAGCCGGGCCAGCCAGCCGGTCGTCGCCGCGAGGAGCCACCCGAGGCCCGCGCCGACCAGCGGGAAGCCACCCCACATGACGGCCAGCTCTGTGGCGCCGCCGCTGACGACGGTCCGTGGTCGATCGCCGGCCAGGTCCATGGTCAGGACACCTCGCGGCGTAGCGTCCGGAACAGACCGGCGGCCAGCGGAAGGACCATCCAGACCAGCAGGGACACCACTATCCGCCCCCACTGCCCGCCGGTGACGGCGTCGCTGCTGAACAACGGTTCCATGGTCTTGCTGGTGTCCAACCACTCGGACGGGCCACGCAGAGGCTTGACCATCTCGCCGAGCACCCCCCACAGAGTGGGCAGCAGGAAATAGCCGACGATCGCCAGCGGCGGGTTGAGCAGCAGCAGGCCGAAGGCCGCGCCCATCAACACGCTTGTGACCTGGATGACCACCGCGTTCAGCAGCAGCGACCAGTCGAACTGCCAGGTGCCCGCGCCACCGGTGGCGGACGCCACAAGCGTGCCGACGGCGGCGAAGGCGAGGCTGGCCAGCACCGAGGCGAGCGCTGTCAGCATCACGGCGATCAGTTTAGCGACGACGACCCTCTCCCGGCGGGGCACGAGGGCGTACGTGGTGAGGGCCGTCCGTTGCGACCACTCGCTGGTGATCGACAGGATGCCGAGCACCGGCAGCAGCACCGACACCGGCAGCAGCGAGGGGACGAAGAAGTTGGGGAAGGTCTGGTCGGCCTCGTTCGAGTAGATCAGTTGCAGGGTGACGATCAGGGCGGTGGCCAGGCCGATGGTGATCAGCAGCCAACGGCCAGCCCGGGTGTCGACGAGCTTGCGCACCTCCACGGCGGAGAGCCGAAGCAGCGACGGGCGGCGTACCGAAGAGTGCTGCCGGGGCGCGACGGCGCCGGCGGCGGGCGCGGTGGTGGTGGTCATCGGACGGACTCCTTGGTGGATTCGCCGGCGGTCAGGGTGAGGAAGAGCTGTTCGAGGCCACCGCCGCTGGCGGGGCGCAGCTCGGCCAACGCGACGCCGGCATCGGCGGCGGCCTGGCCGACCGCCTCGGCGTCGGCCTGCACGAGCAGCCCCTCGGAGCTGTCGGCGGCGCTCAGGTTGGCTACCTCCAGCGCCCGGCGCAGCGCCGCGCCGTCGCGGGCCCGGACCACAGTGCCGCCGCCGGCCAGCAGCTCATTCTTGTTGCCCTGGGCCACGATCCGGCCACCCCCGATCACCACCAGCCGGTCCGCGACCGCCTCCACCTCGCGCAGCAGGTGGGAGGAGAGCAGCACGGTGCCGCCCCGGTCGGCGAAGTCGCGCAGCAGACCGCGCATCCAGAAGATCCCCTCCGGGTCCAGCCCGTTCGCCGGCTCGTCGAGGATCAACACCCGCGGGTCGCCGAGCAGCGCCTGCGCCAAGCCGAGCCGCTGGCGCATGCCCAACGAGTACGCCCGTACCCGACGCTTCGCCGCCACCGCGTTCAACCCGACCAGGTCGAGCTTCGCGGCGACCTCGCGCCGGTCCAAACCCATGGTGTACGCGGACAGCGTCAACGCCTCGCGGCCGGTGCGCCCGGCGTGTTGGGCGGAGGCGTCCAGCAGCACCCCGACCTCCCGCCCCGGGTTGGGCAGCTCCCGGTACGGGTGTCCGGAGACGGTGGCACGGCCCGCGGTCGGGGCGGTGAGCCCGCAGATCATCCGCATGGTGGTGGACTTGCCGGCGCCGTTGGGGCCGAGGAAGCCGGTGACGGTGCCCGGCTCGCACTGGAACGAGACGTCGTCCACGGCCGGGTGTGGCCCGTATCGCTTGGTGAGGTTCTCCACGCTGATCATGCTGTTGAGCCTGCCCGCGCCGCCCGGCCATCCGCTGCGGCCACCGGTCGGCGCCACGTCGACCTTGGTCGACGTTTGGGTCTCGACTTTGGTAGCTGGTCGTGGTGCCCGTCGGCTGCCTAGCATGGGGCGGTGACCAGCCTCGCCGTCCCGGAGCACCCCTGGCTGCTGCCAGGGGAGCTGGCCGTGCCGGCCGATCAGGGGCGCACCCACCCGCGCCGCACCACCCGCGACTGGATCGTGGACATCGTCGCGTTTCTGGGTTCGCTGCTCTGGGTGCTGTTCGTCACCGCGGACGCCCTGTCGCCGGATCCGGCGATCGCGATCCCGCTCCCGCACGACTGGATGACCGTCGCTGACGCCCTGATCGGGCTGGTCTGCTGCGGCTTGCTCTGGCTGCGCCGGCGGTGGCCGCTCGGGTTGCTGGTGGCCACCACGCCACTGACCATGTTCTCGCTGGCCTCCGCGATCCCACTGTTGATCATGTTCTTCACGGTGGTGGTGCACCGCCGGACCGCCATCGCGATGGCGGTGACCGTCGCGGGTCTGGTCACCAACCTGGTCTTCAGTTGGCTGCGTCCGGACCCGGCCTGGCCGTACTGGGCGACAGCGTCGTGGGGCGTGGTGTTCAGCTTCGCCGTGCTGGCCTGGGGGATGTTCGTCCGGGCCCGCCGGCAGTTGATCGTGTCGCTACGCGAGCGGGCCGAGCGGGCCGAGGCCGAGCAGCAGCTCCGGGTCGCCCAGGCCCGCCACCTCGAACGCACCCGCATCGCCCGGGAGATGCACGACGTGCTGGCCCACCGGATCTCCCTGCTCAGCCTGCACGCCGGGGCGTTGGAGTTCCGCCCGGACGCGCCGGCCGAGGAGGTGGCTCGCGCGGCCGGGGTGATCCGGGGCAGCGCGCACGCCGCCCTTCAGGACCTGCGGGAGGTGATCGGGGTGCTCCGCGCCGAGGGCGACAACGACGTCGACGCCCCGGAGCCGCCCCAGCCGACCCTCGCCGACCTGCCGACCCTGATCGCCGAGTCGCGCTCGGCTGGCGTCAACGTCAACGTCAGCGACATCGTCGACCGGTCGGGGGAGGTACCGGCGGCGCTGGGCCGGGCCGCGTACCGGATCGTGCAGGAGGGGCTGACCAACGCCCGCAAGCACGCGGCCGGCGCGGCCGTCACCGTGGACGTGGCCGGCGGACCGGGCGCCGGGCTGACCGTGGCGATCGGCAACCGGTGGCCGGTCGGCGCACCGCCCGGCGGCACGCTGCCGGGCGCCGGCACCGGCCTGGTGGGCATCAGCGAACGGGTCACGCTGGCCGGCGGCCGGCTGGCCTACGGCCGGGACGACGCCGGCGACTTCCGGCTGGCCGCCTGGCTGCCGTGGCCGGCGTGACCGGGCCGTCGGGTGTGACCGGGCCCTCGGGTGTGACTGCGCCGCCGGTGCGCGTGTTGATCGTGGACGACGACGCACTGGTCCGGGCCGGCCTGTCGATGATCCTCGGCGGTCTGCCGGACCTGACAGTGGTCGGTGAGGCAGCCGACGGCGGCGAGGTGCCCGCCGCGGTCGCCGCGTACGCCCCGGACGTGGTGCTGATGGACATCCGGATGCCCCGGGTCGACGGGCTGACCGCCACCGAGGCGCTGCGCGCCCAGCCGCACCCGCCGGAGGTGTTGGTGCTGACCACCTTCGATGCCGACGAGCAGGTGCTGCGGGCGCTGCGCGCCGGGGCGGCCGGATTCCTGCTCAAGGACACCCCGCCGGCGGAGATCGTGCACGCCGTACGACGGGTGGCGGCCGGCGAGGCCACGCTCTCCCCGACGGTGACCCGAACGCTGATCGCCCACGTGACCGCCGCCACTCCCGGACCAGCCGGTCCCGACCCACGCCGGGAGCGGGCACTGCGGCTGCTCAGAGGGCTCAGTGAGCGGGAGCGGCAGGTGGCGGTCGCGCTGGGGCGGGGCCACACCAACGCGGAGATCGCGGGGGAGTTGTTCATGAGCGTGGCGACCGTGAAGGCGTACGTGTCCCGGCTGCTGACCCGACTGGAGCTGAACAACCGGGTCCAGGTGGCGCTGCTCGTGCACGACGCCGGCCTCGTCTGACGATCGGTTTCGCCGGGCCGAATGATCAGGCACACCAATACTGAAGAGGTTACAATCATTTTTGGTTGTTCCATCGTTGGTAGTGTCAGGGGTGATCGTGGACGGCTTTGTCGGACGGGACCGTGAACTCCACCTCCTGGGCGGCATGCTCGGCCGGGTGCAGCGCGGTGGCCGCGCTGGTCGGCCGGGGCGCGCCCTGCTCATGCGCGGTCGCCGACGGGTAGGCAAGTCCCGACTGGTCGAGGAGTTCGTCGAGCGGGCCGAGGTGCCGTACCTCTTCTTCACCGCCTCCGCGCAGCCGACCGTCGCAGCCGAGCTGGCCCTCTTCGTGGAGGAGGCGGCCGCCTCGACGCTGCCGGGTGCACAGATCCTTCGGGAGCAGCAACCACGGACCTGGGACGCGGCGTTGACCCTGCTCGCCGCCGCGCTGCCGTCCGACCGGCCGAGCGTCGTCGTCCTGGACGAGATGCCGTACCTCATCGCGGGCGACCCGGGCTTCGAAGGAACGCTGCAGAAGGTCTTCGACCGCGAGTTGTCCAAGCGACCCGTCCTGCTGATCTGTGTCGGTTCGGACCTGGCCATGATGGAAGCCCTCAACGACTACGGCCGGCCGTTCCACCAGCGAGCCACCGAGATGGTCATTCCGCCGTTGAGCCCGGCCGACGTCAGCGACATGCTCGGCCTGTCCGCCGCCGACGCGTTCGACGCCTACCTGGTGTCCGGTGGTCTGCCGCTGATCCTCGACGAGTGGCCGACGGGTGCATCGGTCCACGAATACCTGACCGATGCGGTACGAGATCCGACCTCTGCCCTGCTGGTCAGCGGCGAGCGGGCACTGGCGGCGGAGTTCCCGCCCCAGTCCCAGGCGGGTCTGGTGCTGCGGGCCATCGGCTCCGGTGAGCGGACCTTCTCGCTGATCTCCCGCGCGGCGGGGGATCTTCCGCAGGCGTCCCTCAACCGGGCCCTGCGCCTGCTGACGCAGAAGCGGGCCGTGGAGATCACCGTTCCGCTGTCGACCAAGCCGTCGCGGGAAACCCGGTACGCGGTGGCCGACCCGTACCTGCGCTTCTGGCTGTCGTTCCTGGGGTCGCACCTCTCCGAGATCGAGCGGGGGCGGGGCGACCTGACCCTGGACCGGATCGACAGGTCGTGGGCGTCCTGGCGAGGTCGAGCCATCGAACCTGTCGTCCGGGAGGCGCTGCGCCGGCTGCCCGGTGACCACCTGCCGGCGGAGGCAGCGGTGATCGGCGGCTACTGGACCCGGACCAACGACCCGGAGATCGACATAGTCGGCGCCGACCGTGCGCCCGTCGCTCGGAGCATCAGCTTCGTCGGATCGGTCAAGTGGCAGGAGAACCGCCCCTTTGACGCCCACGACCTGGGCCGGCTACTTCTGCACCGGTCTCGGCTCCCCGGCGCCGACGAATCGGTGCCGGTCCTCGCCGTGTCGCGCAGCGGCACTGCCGTCGACGGCATCCGGGTGTTGTCGGCGGAGGATCTGCTTACCGCGTACCGGAATTGAACTTTCGTCCAGTGTCCGCCGTACCCATGGCCGAGGATGTCGGTGCGGTGGGTCCGCCGTACCGCTGCCGAACTGCGGGAGGCCTGCCGTGCGAGTTGGTGAGCAGTCGACGGATCCCATCGATCAGGTACTGGGTGAGGTGCCAATGCCGGCACCCCTGACCCCGGAGGATGTCCGGCTCGCGGTCCGGGCGGTGGTCGTGCACACCGCCGAGGAGTGGCCCACCGGGCCGCTGTGCCGCAACGACGGCGCCTCCTACCCGTGCCGGCTGCACCGCTGGGGGCGACGGGTGTTGGAGGCACACGGGCTCAACGAGCGGCAGATCGAGGCGTTGATCCGGCACGGTAATCCGTTCGTGCACGTGCCGTTCCCGTTCACGGCGACTGGGCCGTCGCGGCAACAGGCCGCGCGGGTCGTCCCCCAGGGGATACGGCCCACCGTTGCTGGCCGGCCGGTGACTCCCCCCGTCACCGCGCCGCGCTGGCCCCGGGCGAGCTGAGCGCGCTACCCCTCCGCCCACCCGACCCGGGGCGACACGACGTCGGCCCGGCGCGAAGATTCCCCCTCCGCGTCGGGCCGACGTCGCTCTGAGCGGGCGGCTCAGTTACCGACCCCGCAGTCCGGGGCGGACCAGTTCGTCGTGTTCGAGCTGTTGTCGCTGTTGTTCTCCCGCCGCGAGTCGACGTGCACGTGGTCGTCGTGATCGGGGTAGCCCGGCCCGTAGATCCCACTGAAGCCGTTGTTGCGGGCGCCGCGGGCGACCTGGCAGAGCGAGGACGTCCGTGAGGTCACGTCGGCCGCGTTGCCGTAGAGGTGTTGGCTGTCGGACGCGCCGCCGACCTGGTTGTTGCAGGCACGGCTGCGGAAACCGCTGGACACGTTGAGCGGCTTGTCGCCGAGGCCCTTACGCAGCGCCTCCAGCTTCCACATGGTGCGCAGCGCGTTCTGCTTGGTCTGGTTCGCCGACAGCGGGCCGCCGCTCCACCCGCTCCCGCCGCACCCGTTGTCCAGCTCGCTGTAGCTGAAGTGCGCCGGCGTGCAGTCGTTGTCCTGGAGTTGGTACAGCTTGGCGAAGGTCTGTGGGCCGGCGATGCCGTCGGCGCGCAGCCCGTACGCCTGCTGGAACCGCTTGACCGCGGCGGCGGTCTTCGGCCCGTAGCGCCCGTCGTTCTCCACGATGTCCCGGTAGCCGGCCCATCCGGCGACCCGAATCTGCAACTGGCGGACGTCGTCTCCGGAACGCCCCTGGGTCAGGGTGCGGTTCCAGGTGTAACAGCCGTCCGCGTGCGCCGCCGGTGCGGCGATCACCGTGGCGATTGCGGCCCCGGGCAGCGCCAGGGCGAATGCGACGGCGACCCGCTTCAAGGTGTTTACGCGCACAGAAGTCCTCCCGATAGGAGAGCGAATGGGGTGGCTCCAGGACATCGACCGAGAAGTCCTGCGATTTCCACCCTCGCACCGATCCGTGCGGTTGGAGGTGGTTAACGAGAATCGTGCTCACAATCCGCTATCCCTGGGTATTGCCTGGGAATTCGGCTGATTTGCGAAACAGTCATTTCCCGCCGATCGACCCTCCTGCGGGCAAGGACACCGAACGTCGCAATCTGTCACACGGAGGGTGATGTTCCCGGGTCAACGACGGCCGGTAACGTCAGCCTCGGATGGGCGGACTGGCGGAGGTGCGCGTGGCACGCGGTGGCGTCTTCTGTGTCGAGGGTCAGTGGCACCGTGACCTCAACGAGCGGGGCTCGGTGCTGCCCACGCTGGAGCTGCTGGAGCGGCTGGGCAAGATCCGCTTCATCCACAAGGACGCGGCCACCCGCGACGAGTTGTTCTACTTCCTGGACCGGTGGCTGCTCAAGCAGTACGCCGACCACCGGGTCGGCTTCTTCGCCATGCACGGCGAGCCGAGCCGGCTCTGCCTCACCGACTGGCAGTCGGTCGAGTTGAACGAGGTGGCCGAGCTGATGGCCGGCCGCGCCGAGGGCCGGCGACTCTATTTCGGCAGCTGCTCGGTGCTGCGCGCCTCGGACGCGGTGCTGCGCGAGTTCCTGGAAGTCACCGGAGCGGCTCTGATCTGCGGTTTCACCCGCGAAGTCGACTGGGTCGAATCGGCGGCCTTCGAAACCGTCCTCCTCGACGTGCTCGCCAACGGCCAACGACACAACGCCGCCGAGCTGCGGATGGGCTCCGCGCACTGGGCGCCGCTCGCGTCGTACCTCGGTTTTCGGGTGATCTACGCCAACGGTCGGGCCTGGCGGCCGTCCGGCCGCCCCCGCGTGCCCACCCAGTCGGTGCACCGGGCAGCGGCCCGACCCAGCTGACCCGCCGCTGCGGCTGCGCCCGTGCCCTGGTAGGAACGGGGAATGGCACGCAGCATCGCAAGGAACACCCGGGTCGACCGGGACGGCCTGCTCGACTTCCTCCGCCCGCGACACCGCGTCCTGCTGATCACCACCCGGGCCGACGGACGCCCGCAGTCCTCCCCGGTCTCCGCCGGGGTCGACGGGCAGGGGCGGCTGGTCGTCTCCACCTACCCCGAGCGGGCCAAGGTGACCAACCTGCGTCGCGACCCCCGGGTCTCGGCCTGCGTGCTCAGCGACGACTGGAACGGCCCCTGGGTGCAGATCGACGGCACCGCCGAGGTGCTCGACCTGCCCGACGCGCTGGAGCCGCTTGTCGAATACTTTCGCAGCATCTCCGGCGAGCACCCGGACTGGGACGACTACCGGGCGGCCATGGTGCGCCAGGGCAAGTCGCTGATCCGGGTCACCATCGACGCCTGGGGCCCGATCGCCACCGGCGGCTTCCCCGCCCGCCTCGCCGACTGACCCGCTTCGACCGACCGACGCCGAGCCGAACTCAGTCGACCAGGGCGGCGTAGACGAGCTGGCGCAGCTGGGAGCGGAGCGGGTAGGTGCTCGACGGCATCAGCTGCGTGAACAGCAGCGCGGTGATCTCTTCGGCCGGGTCGACCCAGAACGCGGTGCTGGCCACCCCGCCCCAGTAGTACTCGCCGACGCTGCTCGGCACCCGGCTGGGGATCGGGTCGTCGACCACCGCGAAGCCGAGGCCGAAGCCGATCCCGTCCAGGGTGCTCTCGGCGAAGCCGCCGGTGGACAGGCTGCCCAGGTCCTGACCACCGGGCAGGTGGTTGCGGGTCATGAACCGGACCGTGCGCGGCCCGAGCAGCCGGACGCCGTCCAGTTCGCCGCCGCGCAGCAGCAACTGCGTGAAGCGGTGGTAGTCGGCGGCGCTGGAGATCAGGCCGCCGCCGCCGGAGAGCAGCGCCGGCTTGCTGAACGCGAGCGACCCGAGGCTGTCGTAGCGGACGGCCCGGCCGCTGCGCGGTTCCGGTACGTAGAGTGCGGCCAGCCGGTCGGCCTCGTCGCCCTCCACCCACCAGCGGGTGTCGGTCATGCCCAGCGGGCCGAAGATCCGGTCGGCGAAGAACGCGTCGAGGCTCTGCCCGGAGACCACCTCGACGAGTCGGCCGAGCACGTCGGTGGCGACGGAGTAGCCCCACGCCGAGCCGGGCTGGAACAGCAGCGGCAGCTCGCCGTAGGTCGCGCAGGCGCCGGCCAGGTCGACGTCCGCCGGCGGGTGCAGGTCGTAGCCGGCGGCCCGGTAGAGCCCGTCGACCACCGAGGTCTGCATGAAGCCGTACGTCAGGCCGGCCGTGTGGGTGAGCAGGTGCCAGACCCGGATCGGCTCGACCGCCGGCACGGTGTACGGCTTGAGCACCGACCCCTTGGAGTAGACGCGCAGGTCGGCGAACTCGGGCAACCAGCGGCTGATCTCGTCGGTCAGCTCGAACCGGCCTTCCTCCCACAGCATCATGGCCGCGACCGAGGTGACCGGCTTGGTCATCGAGTAGATCCGCCAGAGCGTGTCGGGCTCGACCGGTGCGCCGGACTCCCGGTCGCGCAGCCCGTACGTCGAGGAGTGCGCCACCTCGCCGCCACGGGTGACCACCACCTGCCAGCCGGCGAGCCGGCCGTCGTCGACGTACCGACCGAAGTGCTCGTCGATCCGTGCCAGGCGCGCCGTGTCGAAACCGATCTGATCCGGGTCCTTGCTCCGAGCCACACTCACGCCGCCGAACCTACTCGCCGGTACCTCGACAGCGGAAGGGGGCCGGCACCGGCCACGCCGGCCCCCGGCTGTCGGCGCCGCCCACTAGCCTGGCCGGATGCCGGAGTTGACCGAGGACGTGACCTTCCGCAACGAGGACTGGTACGGCGAGGAGTTGACCGACCGGCACTTCGTGGGTTGCGAGTTCTTCGGGGTGGACCTGACCGAGGCGGTGACCAGAGGTGCGGTCTTCACCGGGTGCACGTTCGGCAACGTGGCGTTCAACGCCTCCCGACACGTCGACTCCGCCTTCACCCGTTGCGTCTTTCGGCGGTGCAACTTCTTCGAGGCCGAATTCACCGGCTGCAAGCTGGTCGGCAGCACCTTCAGCGAGTGCGACATGCGTCCGTTGACGGTGGACGGCGGCGACTGGTCCTTCGCCGCGCTGCCCGGCGCCGACCTGCGCGGCGTCCGGCTGACCGGCGTGCGGATGCGCGAGGTGGACCTCACGAGGGCCAACCTCACCGGTGCTACCGTCACCGGTGTCGATCTTTCCGGCGCGCAGCTGACCAACGTCCGGCTCGGCGGCGCCGACCTGCGGGGCAGCGATCTCACCGCGCTGGACCCGACGGTCGTCGAGCGGGCCGGCGCCGTCATCGACGTCGAGCAGGCCGTGGTCATCGCGCAGCTGCTGGGTTTCCGGATCGGTTGACGCGAAAGGCGCTGGTGGTCCGCCGAAGTGTCCGTCCGGGCGGGCCAGGTTGTCCGACAGCGTCCCGTTGTGGGCTGGACACGTCCGGCAGTCCGGATCTAGCGTGTCGTCCACGCCCGGATAAACGTGAATCGGCCCACAGTGGATGGTGTGGTCCGCGGCGGTCCAGAACGGCCGGGCGGCGGAGTTGGAGGGGTCGGTGGCGGACGAAGACCGCACGCGGGCTGGTTCGAGGGCTGGCGACTCGCCGCCGAGGCACCGTCCGCCTGCCATTACCACCGGGGTGATCCGCGTCGTGCTGCACCGGGCCCGACAGCGGCGACGCTGGGCGGTGGAGGGAGTCGCCGTACTCGTCTGCCTGGTGGTGTTGATCTCGTACCTCAGCACCCGGACCGGCCCGGAGCCGGACGACGACCGGGCGGGTCCGGGCGGCGTGCCCGCCGGGGTCGCCCGTTCCCCAGGTCTCCCCGCCGCCGACGGGCGCACCGGCGAGGCGGGGCCGGCGACTCCCGGTCTGCGTCCGCGCCAGCGCCCACCCTCGCCGGAACCGACGCCGTCGACAAGCGCGCCCGCACCGCCGCCGGCCAAGCCCGGCGCGCCGGCGCTGTCGGTGAGCCGGGGGGAGATGCCCGCCGCCGTCGACCTCACCGCAGTGGGCACCAGGGACTGGGTGCACTGGGGGGAGCGTGGCGGCAGGTCGACGATCCGCAAGCGCTCCGGCTCCGGCGAGATCATCGACGGGGGTGGCGCCGGCCGACGGGTCGGTTGGGACGGCAACCAGGAGTACGTGCGCTGGTCCGACGGCACGCCGGAGCGGTCGACGAACGGCAGCTCCAACGGCGTCTACACCTGCGGTGCCGGGAACGGGTTCAGCCTCGCCATCGCCGGCAGCGGCGAGCCGCGCACTGTCCAGCTCTACGGCGGCATCTGGATGGCCCGGGGGCGACTGGAAGCGCGGCTGTCCACCGGTGGGCCCGCCAGCACCGCTCGACTGGAAGACCCCTACACCAGTCAGAGTGCCCAGTTCACCATCCGCTTCACAGTGCCGAAGGGCGCTCGGTTGCTGCTGAACTGGACCGTCGAGAAGGTCTTCACGCCGCACTGCGGCAACGTCGGCCTCCAGGCCGTGGCCGTGCGCTGACTGACTGATCGATCGCCGCGCGTCGCCACCCCGGGACAGTTTGTCCGTCGCGGACCGTCGAACGCGTCGTAACTTTCTGCTGTCCCCATCCGACCATCCAGTGTGGAGGCAGCGGAGATGAGTAGCAGCACCGCCCACCGCGTCCGTCGTGCCGCTTCGTCCGGCACCGGTGAAGCGTCCGGGGAGGTTCTTCGCGACATTCCACTGCCGCCGTACGTGACGGGCGAGGACACCCAGTTCGCCGTACGGGCGGTGGTGGTGCACGCCCCCCGGCGGTGGTCCGGGGGTGTGGTCTGTCGCAACGATGCCAGCCCGCACCCGTGCCGCCTGCACCGCTGGGGCACGCAGGTGCTGGCGTTGCGCGGGTTGCGGGCCGCCGAGATCGCCGCGCTCATCGAGCGTGGTGACCCGACGGCGGTGGTCCCCCCACCGGACCGTCCGGCCTGAGCGTTCGCCGGGCCGGGAGGCGTGTTCGCGCCTCCCGGCCGCCGCTCAGCAGGTGATCGGCTTGACCCAGGAGCACTCGACGCCCTCCGGGGTGCGCGGTGTCTCCGGCGCCGACGGCGGTGCCACCCGCGCCGCCGACGCACCACCCTCGCGGAAACCGGCAAGCGCCACGGCGATCTGGTCCTCCAGCGGCTTCACCGACGCGGTCAGGTAGTTGTTGAGCAGGATGGAGAACGCCAGCAGTCGACCATCGGCGCTGGTGACGTAACCGGAGAGCCCGGAGACACCGGTCAGGCTGCCGGTCTTGGCGTGTACGTTGCCCGCCGCCGGCGTGCCGGCCATCCGGCTGCGCAGGGTGCCGCCGACGAATCGCTCGGGCTGGCCGGCGATCGGTAGCGCCGCGTACCAGGTCGCGAACCACGGTTCGGCGCGGACGGCGCTCAGCAGGTCGACGAACTCCGCCGCCGGGACCAGGTTGCGCCGGGACAATCCTGAGCCGTCGCGTTGGCGCAGTCTCCCGGTGTCCATGCCGGTGTCGGCGACGTACTCGCTGATCGCGGTGATCCCGGCCGTCCACGTGCCCGAGCCGGAGAGGACACGACCGATCTCCTTGGTCAACACCTCGGCGTGCCCGTTGTTGGACAGCTTGAGGAATGGCGTCATCAGCTCACCCAGGCTCATCGAGTCGTGTCGCGCCACCGGCTGGGCCGTCTCCGGGGTGGGCTGGCCGAGCACGGTCCGGCCGAGAACCCGAACGCCGTGTCGGTGCAGCGCCGCCCGGAACACGTCGGCCGCGTAGCCGGTGGGTTCCCAGACGGTGACCCAGTCGCTGGCGGGCTCGTCGCCGACGGCGATCTGACCGGTCACCACGACTGTGTTGCCGCCGTGCTCGCGCTCGATCGAGATGGAGGTCTCGCCGTCGCTGACCGTCTGGGCGCGGTTGTCGACGCGGACGTACCCGGTGGCGGGGGTGGTGGTGACCACCGGCGGGGCGCCGGCCCGGTCGGCCGGCGCGGCGTGCACGATCACGGTGCCCGCGTCGTAGTCGGTGTCCGGGGCGACGGTCAGCGCGGAGACCTGGGCGGCGTAGTAGTAGGGCTCGTCGTCCCAGGTCCAGTCGGGGCCGAGTCGGGTGCTGTCGTAGCGGGTGTCGTCGGCGACCAGGTTCCCGGTGACCACCCGCACACCGTCGGCGGCGACCCGCGCGGCGAGCGCGTCGTAGTCGGCGGCGAGCATGGTCGGGTCGCCCCCGCCGTGCAGGTAGAGGTTGCCGGACAGCAGACCCGCGCGGCGCTTGCCGCTGGCGCGTACGTCGGTGGTGAAGCGGTGGCCCGGTCCGAGCAGCTCAAGGGCTGCGGTCGAGGTCAGCAGCTTGGTGTTGGACGCCGGAACCAGCCGGCGGTCACCGTTGCGGTCGTAGAGCGTCTGTCCCGTGCTGGTGTCGACCACCACCACCGATGCCTGCGCGCCGGTCAGCAGGGTGTCGGCGAGGATCGTGTCGATGGTGGCGCGCAGCTGGGTCGTCGCGGGCGTGGGCGACTCGGCCGTGGCGCCGGGCGCGCCGGCGGTGGCCGCGGTGGCGACCAGCACGAGCAGCGCGAGGGCCCGGGGAAAGTGACGGCGATGCATCCGCTGATGCTGCCACGGAGATATTCGCCCGAGAAGCCCCTCGGGCGAAAGATATTGCCGTCTGGGCTATTTCGGCCCGCCGACCGACTTCTCGTGACCACCCCAGTAGTGCCGCTGCGCCCCCATGACCATCGGTGCGACAAGCGCGGCGAGCGCCCCGCCGAGCAACGGGAAGACGATGAACACCCACAGCTGCCGCAGGGCCACACCGCCCTCGAAGACCGCCGGACCGAACGCGCGGGCCGGGTTGACCGCCGCGCCGGTCAGCGTCACGCCCACCAGTTGGGTCGCGGCGAGGGCCAACCCGATGGCCAACCCGGCGGTGCCCGGATTCTCGCTCCGGCTGGTCACCACCAGCACGACCAGCACGAAGAGGAAGGTCAGCACGACTTCCAGCACGGCGGCGCCGCCCCGGTTGATGTGCGCGCCGTAGCCGTTCGTGCCCAGGGCCCCGGTCTGGTCCGCGACGTCACCCCATCGGGTGAGCGCCCAGAGTATGAAGCCCGCAACTGTCGCGCCGACGAACTGCGCGACCCAGTACGCCACCGCACCGAGGACCGAGATCTTCCCGGAGAGCAGCACACCGAGCGTCACCGCCGGGTTGACGTGGCTGCCGGAGAGCGGGCCGATCGTGTAGACGAGGGCCACCATCACGAACCCGAAGGCCAGCGCCACCACCACCACGCCGCCCTGGACCCGCGCGGCGACCGCGCTGCCCACTCCGAAGAACACCAGCAGCAGGGTGCCGAGGAATTCGGCCGCGTACCGACGGAAGTCGCTCATTGACTCAGCGTAAGTGCAGGTCAGGTGGTCGAAGCTGGAATGGCCGTCTGTGATCGGCGCGACGGTCGGGGACGGGCACAGCTGCGACGTTCGTGGCGTTGTAGCCGACGTGGACACCCACTCCGCGGACGTCGTCGTGGTCGGCGCCGGGCAGGCCGGCCTGAGCGTCGGCTATCACCTGCACCGCACCGGCTTCGCGCCCGGCAGCGGCTTCGTCATCCTCGACGCCGACAACGGGCCCGGCGGCGCCTGGCAGCACCGCTGGCCGACGCTTGTCTTCGACCGGGTGCACGGCTTCCACGACCTGCCCGGGCTGCCGCTCCCGCCCGCCGAGCCGCAACGCCCGGCATCCGAGCAGGTCAGCGCCTACTTCGCCGCGTACGAAAGGGCCTTCGACCTGCCGGTACGGCGGCCGGTGCGGGTCCGGGCGGTGCGTTCCCGCCCCGACGGACGGCTGGATGTGCACACCGACCGGGGCACGTGGACCGCCCGGGCTCTGATCAACGCCACAGGCACCTGGACGCGCCCGTTCTGGCCGCACTACCCGGGCCGGTCGACGTTTCGGGGACGGCAGCTGCACACCGCGGACTATCGGGGGCCGGCCGAGTTCACTGGTCTTCGCGTGGTGGTGGTCGGTGGTGGCACCTCGGCCGTGCAACTGCTCGGCGAGGTTTCCACAGTCGCGGCGGCCACCACCTGGGTGACCCGCCGACCACCGGCGTTCAACGACGACGAGTTCGGCCCGGAACTGGGCCGTGCCGCGGTCGCCCGGGTGGACGAGGCGGTCCGGGCCGGCCGACCGCCGGGCAGCGTGGTGGGCGTGACCGGGCTGCCGGTCACCCCGGAGGTACGCCGACTGCGCGAGCGCGGCGTCCTCGACCGGCTACCCGTGTTCGACCGGATCACACCCGACGGGGTGGCCTGGTCGGACGGGCGGTTCGTGCCGGCGGACGTGATCCTCTGGTGCACCGGCTTCCGGGCGGCCATCGACCATCTCGCCCCGCTGGGCCTGCGCGCGCCGGGCGGCGGTATCACGATGGACGGCACCCGGGTGGTCGCCGACGCGCGGGTTCACCTGGTCGGGTATGGCCCCTCGGCCAGCACGATCGGGGCCAACCGGGCCGGCCGCGCGGCGGTCAACGAGATTCGCGCCTGGCTGGCCCCGGCCGCCGTTCTCCACTGACCTGGCTCTATTTGACGGATGGTCGGCCAGCGGGCACGGTGGGAGTGACGGGGCCGTCAGCTGCCCCGATCCGATGCGACGGCGACGACCGTTCGCCCCTCTGTCGCCTCCCGCGTGTGCTCGTACGCGGGCCGACTGTCCGGTCCGTGCGGTATCCGACCGCGAGCCGAGAATCCACGAGGAGTTCCATCAATGCTCACCATGACCGATAACGCCGTGCTCGTCATTCGTGACCTCGCCAACCAACAGGACGTCGCCCAGGACGGCGGAGTGCGTATCGCCGCCGACACCGACGCCGGCTCGCTCACCGTCGAGTTGGTCCCCGAGCCGGCGCAGGGCGATCGCGTGGTCGACAACCAGGGCGCCCGGATCTTCCTGGACGAGGACGCCGCCGAACTGCTCGGTGACGCGTCGGTGGACGCCACGGTCGACGACGAGGGCATCATCCAGTTCGGCTTCACCGAGAAGCCGTAGACCCCGCCCTCACCGCAGCGGTCGCCCCCGCTGCGGTGGACCCTGCCCGGGGTGCCACCGCGGCGTGCCATCGCCGGCCGGATGCAACAGCGTGGTGAGCACATGGGCCAGGTGGTGCGAGGTGCTCCACGCCGCCCAGTTGGCGGTCGAGCCGGCGCCGGCGCCCCGGCGAGCCCGGCGCAGCAGCTCATGGTCACCCCAGGAGAAGGCCGCCCCGGTCGTTGGCCAGTGGGACGCCGACACCAGCGTGCGACACAGGTCCGCGAACCGGTCGTCGCCCCGGCCGCCGCGTCGCGCCCAGCGGTAGACCCACCAACTGCCGTCGTCGGTGTATCGCACGGTCGGCAACCGGTCTCCGGGGTCGCCGGTGCCCGGCGCTGCCGGGTGGACGCCGTAGTCGCCGTAGTCGACCCCGGCGTCGGCCAGTCGTCGCCACAGCTGCCAGTCCCAACGGTCCAGCTGGACCGGCTCGTCGGTGGGCAACCGGGACAGCGTCGGTGGCATGCCGCCCGCCGCGACCGTCACCGATCGCCAGGCGTGTCGGCGCGCCCAGTCCAGCAGGTGGCGTACCCGCGGCTCGGCGGTCCGCACGTCCGCCGGGCAGCACACGTCCCCCGCGTCCACCAGCAGGTCGCACTCCTCGGGAGCGAGGTCGGTGAACCGCCAGATCCGTTCCACGGCTGTGGTGCTCGCGTCCGGCCCGGCCCGGTCCTGGCCGGCCCGCAGCCGGATGAGCGCGCGCCGGCCGTACGCCCGCGCCGCCGCGCCGTGCGCGACCAGCCGGTGGTCGCTCTCCGTGAGCCCGATAACCGGCACCACAGGTACGCCCCAGCGGGTCAGCTCCGCCTCGGGGATGTCGGGCAGCGCGCTGACGTCGATGGCGGGCAGCAGCCCGGCGGGCAGTCGGCGAATGGCATCCATCGTGGACCGATCGATCGCCCCGACCTCCAGGATCGGGGCGACAAGCGCGGCGTACGCGGGATCGAGGTGGATCAGGGCCTCAAGCTCGCCCCGTCGGTTGGCGAGGATGGGGCGGTAGACCGGTGCCGCCGCCCGGCCCCCGTGGGCGGGCACCATACTTCAATCTAGCCAGACGTACGCGTATGCCCCAGGAATGTAAGCCCGAATTCGGCTGCTGCGCTGTCGGTTCGACGACTACGATCCCCCGATGCTCACGCCACGCCACAGTTACCGGTCCGACGAAGAGGACAGCGCGCGGTGGACCGATTTCCCGTTCCGCGACGGCGACATCGTGATCAGCACCCGGTCCAAGAGTGGCACCACCTGGATGCAGATGATCTGTGCGCTCCTGGTGCTGGGCACCCCGGAGCTGCCGGCGCCGCTGACCGTCCTGTCGCCGTGGCTGGACTGGCTGGGTGAGCCGCAGGGCACTGTGTACGACCGGCTGGCCGCCCAGCCGCACCGGCGGTTCATCAAGACGCACACACCGCTGGACGGCGTGCCGCTCCACCCCCGGGTGCACTACGTGGTGGTGGCCCGGCACCCGTTGGACATGGCGGTCTCCCTCTATCACCAGAGCGCCAACCTGGACCGGGAACGCATCGCCGAGCTGACCGGCCAACCCGCCCCGACCGGTCCACCCCGAGAGCGGCCCGCGGTGCGGGATTGGTTGCCGAGCTGGGTCGACCAGGAGGTGGATCCCCGCGCCGAGCTGGATTCGCTGCCCGGGGTGCTGCTGCACCTGAGCGACGCGTGGGCCCGCCGGCACGAGCCGAACGTCGAGTTGGTGCACTACGACGACCTGCTGGCCGATCTGGGCGGTGAGATGCGCCGGCTCGCCGACCTGTGGAAACTCCCGAGCCCGGCGCCGGAGTTGGTGGAGGCCGCCACCTTCGGTCGGATGCGGGAGCGCGCCGACCGGCTCGCACCGGACACGCTCGGGGTGCTGCGTGACCGGCAGGCATTCTTTCGCCGGGGAGGCTCGGGGCAGGGCCGCGACCTGCTGGACGACGCCGCGCGGGCCCGGTATGAGGCGAGGGCGGCGACGCTGGCCCCGCCCGACCTGCTCACCTGGCTGCACCGCTAGGTCCGCCAGGCACACAAGAGCGCGCGGCGCCGCTCCGTGATTGGAACGTCGCCGCGCTCTGGCCGTCTCCCACCATCGCAGCCGTTCGGCGGTACGCCGGCAGGGACCTGGCTCGACCGGCCGTTCGTGCCGGTCCGCTTCTCGATCCCCGGTCCGCGCGGATCCAAACCCGCTGACCGTGGGGAATTCCACCATCCGCGAGTCCCGGCGTGGCACGCCGCCCAACGGGGTATGAGCGTGGACATGGAGCATTTCACTATCGCGACTGTCGCCGAGAAGAGCCCGGATTTCCGGCGGGTGCTGTGGACCGGTGAGCACACCCAGCTGGTCATCATGACCATCCCCGCCGATGGGGAGATCGGCGAGGAGGTGCACGAGGACATCGACCAGATCCTGACCTTCGTCAGCGGCGTCGGCGAGGCCCGAGTTGCCGGCGCCAAGCGGAAGGTCGTCGCGGGCGACCTGGTCGTGGTGCCGGCCGGCACCAAGCACAACTTCGTCAACACCGGCCCCAACCCGCTGGTGCTGTACACGGTCTACGGGCCACCGGAGCACGCCGACAAGGCCGTGCACAAGACCAAGGAAGAGGCCGACGCGGCCGAGGCGGCGGGCGAGGACGAGCCACCGACCGAGTGATCGCCTCCGGCCTGATTGGGGCCGATGCGGGTACCCCCGGCGGGTGGAGCAGCAGCCGCAGATCTCCGACTACGGGTTCCTCTCGGACTCTCGTTCGGGTGCCCTGGTCGGCAAGGACGGCTCGATCGACTGGTGGTGCCCGCACCGGTTCGACGGGGCGTCCGTGTTCGCGCGGTTGCTCGACCCGGGAGCCGGCCACTTTCGGCTCGCGCCGGTAGGGGTCGGCGGCCCGGGTTACCGGGTGGAGCGCGCGTACCTGCCGGACACGCTGGTGCTGCGGACGGTGCACCACACGCCGCACGGCAGCGTGGCGGTCACCGACGCGCTGGCCGCGGAGGTCGGCGCCCGCGCTCACGAGTTGGGCAAGAACTCGCCCGCCGTGCTGATCCGGGTGGTCGAAGGGCTGTCCGGGCGGGTCCGGATGGCGCTGGACTTCGCGCCCCGCCCGGAGTACGGCCTGCTCACGCCATACCTGCATGAGCAGGCGGACGGCGGGGTGCTGGCCGGCGCCGGCCCGGTGGTGCTGATGTTGCGCGCCGGGGGTCTGCACCTGCGGGCGGGCAGGGACCGGGTGACTCACGAGTTCGAGGTCTCCGCCGGTCAGGTGATCGGGATGGACCTCGCGTTCGGCGAGGCGTACGGCGAGCCGCCGGCCCGGGTGGACCCGCTGACCACCCTCGCCGAGACCACGGAGGCGTGGCAGGCGTTCCGGGAGACGCACGGGTACTCCGGCCGCTACCCCGAACTCGTCAAGCACAGCGCGACGGTCCTGACCGGCCTCACGTACGCCCGCAGTGGCGCGGTCGCCGCCGCGCTGACGTCCTCGCTGCCGGAGCAGATCGGCGGCGACCGGAACTACGACTACCGGTACTCCTGGCTGCGGGACTTCTCGTTGACGATGCGGGCGCTCTGGGTGGCGGCCTGCCCCGACGAGACGTCCCGGCTGTTCGCCTGGGCGACCCGCTCGATCGGCCGGTTCGGCGATGAGCCGGTCCCGGTGCTCTTCGGGGTGGAGGGCGAGCGGGACATCTCCGAGCACCACTGCAACCACCTGCGCGGCTACCGCGACAGCCGACCCGTGCGGGTCGGCAACGACGCGTGGCGGCAGCGGCAGCTCGATGTGCCGGGTGAGGTGATGTCGGCGGTGTGGCGGCTGCGCGACTACCTCGGCGTGAGGTTCGAGGACGAGTTGCGGGAGATGGTTCTCGGGCTGACCGAGCAGGTGGCCGCGACGTGGCAGCTGCCGGACCGGGGCATCTGGGAGACCCGCGACGAGGAGCGCCACTACGTCTCGTCCAAGGTGTCCTGCTGGCTGACGATGGACCGGGCGGTGGGGCTCGCCGACCGGCTCGGCGATCGGGCCGACCCGGGCCGCTGGGCCCGGGTGCGTGACGAGATCCGCGACACAGTGCTGCGGGAGGGGTGGAACGACCGGATCGGGGCGTTCACCGGCGCGTTCGGATCGGCGGAGCTGGACGCCTCGGTGCTGGCCCTGCCGGTCACGCACTTCCTGCCGGCCACCGACCCGCGGATGCGCTCGACCATCGCGATGGTCGAGCGCGAGTTGGGCACCGAGGACGGCCTGCTGCGGCGCTGGACGACCGACCCGGCCGGCTTCCTGCTGTGCTCGTTCTGGTTGGTGGAGTGCCTGGTGATGACGGGTGAGCAGCAGCGGGCCGAGGCGCTCTTCGAGCGGGTCGTCGGGTACTCCAACGACGTGGGGCTGTTCAGCGAGCAGATCGACCTGACCACCGGGATGCAACTCGGCAACACGCCGCAGGCGCTCTCACACATCGGGTTGATCAACGCGGCCTGGCGGATCACCGAGCCGGACAGCTACTGATCGGTCGGCGTTCCGTCCCGGCCGGAATCCTGCAACAGACCTGCAAACGCCAGGCATTGACGTTTATGGTTGCGCAGTCCTAGCCTCGAAGTATCGGGAAAGCCCTTTCCCCAGGGTTTTGGTCCCGCTTCACCCCGCTTCGGATCCGGGCGTCCGGCGGGGGCGCACACCGATCCCGTTCAGCGCAGCACGCCGTGCCGACACGTCTCGGTACGGCCGCCGCGGGATCACCACCACATGCGTCAAGGAGGACACCTGTGCAGAAAAGACGACTCTCCGGCCGCCGACCACTCCTGCTGGCGGTGGGTGCCGGCGTGACAGTGGCCGCCCTCGCCGCCGGTATGACCTCGGCCTTCGCGGCCACCGTCTTCAGCGACGACTTCACCGACGGCAACACCTCCGGCTGGTCCAAGTCCGGTGGCACCTGGACCGTCGACGGGTCGGGCGTGCTCAACCAGTCCAACACCGGCAGCGAGCTGGCCCGGCAGTTCGCCGGACAGACCAGTTGGACCAACTACTCCGTGCAGGCCCGGGTCCGGCCGACGAGCTTCGGCTCGTCCAGCGCCCTGGTCGGGCTCGCCGCCCGCTCCACCAGCAGCACCAAGATGTACCGGCTGGCCCTGCTCGGCTCCGGCCGGGCCGAACTCCAGGCGGTCAACGGCAGCTCCGTCACGGCCATCGGTTCCGCCTCGCTCGGTATCGGCGCCGGCACCTGGTACAACCTGCGCATCGAGACCAGCGGCAGCACCATCCGCGGCTTCGTCAACGGCACCCAGATCGCGTCCGGCAGCAACAGCCTGGCCGGCGCCGGCCGGATCGGCCTGGTCACCGCGTACGCCAGCGGCGGCTTCGACGACGTGGTGGTCGACTCGTCCGGCGGCGGCACCCCGACCACACCGCCACCGACGACCACTCCGCCACCGACGACCACTCCGCCGCCGACCACCACACCTCCGCCGGCTGGTTGGCCGACGCCCACCGGCAGCCAGAAGGTGGACGCCACGATCCCGGTCTCCGGCACGTTCGACGGTGGGCTCAAGCGCTACTACGGCATCGGTGACGGCGGGCAGAGCGAGAGCCAGGACCCGATGTTCGAGCTGGCCGCCGGCGCCACCCTGCGCAACGTCATCATCGGGGCCCCGGCCGGCGACGGCGTGCACTGCGAGGGCAACTGCACCCTGATCAACGTCTGGTGGGAGGACGTCGGCGAGGACGCGGCGACCTTCCGCGGCGGCACCACGTACACCGTCGACGGCGGCGGGGCCCGCTCCGCCAGTGACAAGGTCTTCCAGCACAACGGCTCGGGCACCGTCTACATCAAGAACTTCCGGGTGGAGAACGCCGGCAAGCTCTACCGCGCCTGCGGTAACTGCTCCACCTCGTACCAGCGGCACGTGGTGATCGACAACGTGACCGTCCAGAACACCGACGCGATCGCCGGCATCAACACCAACTGGGGCGACACCGCCCGGTTCAGCCGGATCACCATCGTCGGCGACCCGGACCGGGAGACCTCGATCTGCGTGAAGTACAAGGGCGTGCCGAAGGGCAGTGAGCCGACCGAGATCGGCGAGGGCGCCGACGGCGTCAACTGCCTCTACTCGCCCTCGGACATCTCCTACCAGTAGGCCGGCACGGCGGCACCCCGCGGACCGCCCGGTCCGCGGGGTGCTGCCACGTCACCCCATCAGGGGTACGCCGGAGACGTCGACAGTGTCCGGATACTTCAGCCCGGCGCCGGTGTTGAGCACCACCACCCGCTCGCCGGCCCGGATCCACCCGCCGGCGCGCAGTTGCCGTGCCGCCGTGAGGCAGGCCGCCCCCTCCGGGCAGAGCAGCAACCCCTCCCGGGCGGCGAAGTCCCGCAGGTCGGCCAGGATGTCCGCGTCGTCGACGGCGACGGCCGTGCCGGAGGACTCCCGCAGCGCCGCCAGGATCAGCTCGTCGCCCAGCGGGGCCGGCACGGTGATGCCGAACGCCACGGTGTGCGCGTCCGCCCACGGCTGCGCCCGATCCTCGCCTGCGGCGAACGCCCGCACGATCGGCGCGCAGCCGGTGGACTGCACCGCCACCAGCCGGGGCAGCTTGTCACCGATCCAGCCCAGCTCGCGCAGCTCGTGCAGCGCCTTGTGGATGCCGATCAGGCCGACGCCGCCGCCGGTCGGATAGATGATCACGTCCGGCGTCTGCCAGCCGAGCTGCTCGACGATCTCGTACCCCATCGTCTTCTTGCCCTCCAGCCGGTAGGGCTCGCGCAGCGTGCCGGCGTCGAAGATCGCCCCGTTCGACTCCGCGATCAGCTCGGCCACCCGCCGTCCGGCGTCGCCGATCAGCCCGTCGATCAGACGCAGGTCGGCGCCGGCGGCGACGCACTCGCGCCGGCAGATGCTCGGCGCCTCCAGCGGCATGACGATTGTCGCGCCCATCCCGGCCCGCGCGGCGTACGTGGCCCAGGCCGACCCGGCGTTGCCGTTGGTGGGCATCGCGATCCGCTCGACGCCCAGCTCGCGGGCCCGGCTCACCCCGACCGCCGCGCCCCGGGCCTTGAACGAGCCGGTCGGGATCAGCCCCTCGTCCTTGACCATCAGGTCCGTGATGCCGATCTCGGCGCCGTACGCCGGGGTGCGCAACAGCGGCGTCCAGCCCTCGCCCAGCGTCGTGACGTGCCGAGGGTCGGCGACCGGCAGCAGCTCCCGGTAGCGCCACAGGTCGGCCGGGCGCAGCGGAAAGCGTTCCGGGGTGACCGCCTTCGCCACGGCCGGCAGGTCGTAGCGGGCCAGCAGCGGCGAACCGCACTCGCAGAGGTTCTGCAACCGGTCGGCGGCGTGCTCCTTGCCGCAGCGCGGGCAGTCCAGGTGGGTCAGGTACACGTCGCTCCTCGCCGTCACACCGCGTCGATGCGGAGTCTGCCAGTGCGTACCGGCCAAGACCAGCCGCTGGGTGCCGGAGTGTCCGGTTCGCTCGGCGGTCGGGGCTGCGGCGGGGTAGAACGGACCTCATGGACCTCACCGACCAGCCCACCGCCCTGCTCCCCGGTGACGTGCGGATGCCCCTGCTCGGCTTCGGCACCTGGCAGGCCACCGGCCAGGCCGGGTACGACGCCGTGCTGGCCGCGCTCGACACCGGCTACCGGCACCTCGACACCGCCACGGTGTACGGCAACGAGCGGGAGGTCGGCCGGGCGGTGCGGGAGAGCGGGCTGCGTCGGGAGGATCTCTTCATCACCACCAAGCTCCCGCCGGACCGGGTGGGCCGGGAGCGCGCGACGCTGGAGGCCAGCCTGGAGGCGCTCGGCGTCGAGTACGTCGACCTCTGGCTGATCCACTGGCCGCCGTCGTCGCCGGGGGACAGCATCCCGCTCTGGCGCGAGTTGCTCGCCGCCCGCGACGAGAACCTCGCTCGCGCGGTCGGGGTGAGCAACTACAGCACCGCGGAGATCGACGAGCTGATCCAGTCCACCGAGGAGAACCCGGCGGTCAACCAGATCCGGTGGAGCCCGTCGCTGTACGACAGGCAGCGGCACGCCGAGCACCGGGACCGGGGCGTGGTGCTGGAGGGGTACAGCCCGTTCAAGACCAGCGATCTCAGTGACCCGGTGCTGACCAGGATCGCCAGCGCGCACGGCGTCTCCCCGGCACAGGTGGTGCTGCGTTGGCACATCGACCACGAGATCGTGGTGATCCCGAAGTCGGTGACCCCGGAGCGGATCACCGCCAACTTCGACATCTTCCACTTCTCCCTCACGGCCGAGGAGATGCGCGACATCGACGCGCTCGGCGAGGTCTGAACCGGCGAATTCCTTCAGCCATCGACGCAGTGGTGAAGGGTATCGACATCGACGTACGTGACGGTATAACGTCCCGTCATCACGTTCGTCGATCCGTTCGTACCCGCCGTCGCTGGAGGATCGCCATGGCCCGAACCCCGTCCATCCGTCTGCCCCGCCGTGGGGTGCTCGGCATCCCCGCCCTGGTGGTCGCCGCGCTGACCGTCGTCACCCGACCCGCCCCCGCGAGCGCCGCGCCGAAGGCCGAGTGCCTCGCCGACCTGCTTCGGGACGCCTGATGGCGACGATTCCCTGGCTGGTGGACGTGCTGCGCGCCGCCGGGGTCCAGGTCGTGGTCGAGGGGGACTGGCTCAACCGGGATGCGACCCGGCTCCTTCGACCCGATCGGGGTGCTCTGGCACCACACCGCCTCGACCTCCAGCGCCAGCAACCCGCACCCGGCGCTCGGCATCTGCATCAACGGCCGGTCCGACCTGCCGGGCCCGCTGTGCCAGGCGCTCGTCGACTACAACGGTGTCTTCCACGTCATCTCCGCCGGCCGGTGCAACCACGCCGGCGTCAGCGGCGGCAGCGGGCCGATCCCGGCGGGGGACGGCAACACCCTGATGATCGGGTGGGAGATCGACTACAACGGCGTCAGCCAGGAGATGACAAGCGCGCAGTACAGCGCGTCGCTCGCCGCCACGGCCGCCGTGCTCACCCGGCTCGGCCGGGACAGCAGCTACGCCCGGGGCCACCGGGAGACCAGCACGACCGGCAAGATCGACCCATCCTTCATCGACCTGAACGTCATGCGCGCCGACGTGGCGGCGAGAATGGCCGGCGGCGGCGGCACGGCCTGGTCCTCGACGGTGGACAACACCACAAGCGGTCGGTTCACCGCCAGTGCCAACTGGGGCGTGTCGTCGTACTCCAGTCAGCGCTACGGCGCCGACTACCGGTACGCGGACCCGGTCGCCGCCAGCGATGTCGCGTGGTACCGGTTCAACGTCCCGGCCACCGCCAGCTACCGGGTCGAGGCCTGGTGGCCGGCGAACTCGGGCTACAACAGCGCCGCCCCGTACGTCGTCGCCACAAGCGCCGGGAACCAGACCGTTCGGGTCGACCAACGGGCCACCGGCGGGCAGTGGCGGGTTCTCGGCACGTTCACGCTTCCGGCGGGAGACGCCAACCGGGTCGGCGTGAGCCGGTGGAGCAACACCACCGGCCTGGTCATCGCCGACGCCGTACGCCTCACCCGCGTCTGACTCTGATCTTCTGAGTGGTGGGGGCGCGACCGCATGGTCGCACCCCCACCGTCAGTTCACGAGCGGGAGCAGGTTGCCCCGTTGAGCGAGAAGCTGCTCGGGGACGAGTACGACCCGCTCAGCGACCCCTGGTAGCCGAAGCTGGCCGTGCCGCCGGGTGCGACCGACCCGTTGTGGCCGACGTTCCGGGCGGTCACCGTCGACCCGCTCTGGCTCACCGTGGCGTTCCAGGCGCCGGTGACCTGCTGCCCGCCGGGCAGGCTGTAGGCGAGCGTCCAGCCGTTGATCGCGCTGGAGCCGGTGTTGGTGATCTGCACGTCGGCCGTGAAGCCGTTGTTCCACGAGTTCGCCGTGTACTTCACCGCGCAGCTCGCGCCACCGCTCGGCGGCGGGGTGGTGGGCGGCTGGCCGCCACCGTTGACGTTGGCCGAGAACGAGGTCACCGCCAGGCCGGCGCCGCCCTGCCACGGCTCGAAGCCAGCCTGGATGCTGGTCAGGTACCAGGAGTTGGTGATCGCGCCCCGGTTACGGGTGTCGTTGATGAAGTCCAGCACACTGAAGTTCAGGCTGGAGATCGCCGACGACGCGACGTAGGAGATGACGTTGTTGGAGCCGTTGCTGCCCCGCCAGACCTCCCAGGTGCGGCCGGCCAGGTTCGTCGTGCCGACGACCGAGCCGATGGGCTGGATCGGACCCTGCCGGTTGAGCCAGATCATGATTTCCATCTGGTTCACCCCGTCGCGCTTGGGCGACGGGTCCAGCCAGATGTCGTACGACGCGTTGTAGGTGGCGCCGCTGACGTAGCGGTAGGAGATGCTGCTGGTGGCGCTGCTGATCGAACTCACCTGGATCGGCAGGTTCGTGCCGGGGGAGCAGTTGGTGTAGTGACAACCGAAGAACACCGAGGGGTACGCCGTCGGCGCCCCGTTGGTGGGGCTGCTGCCGTTCAGGGTGGTGATCTCGAAGCCGTTGTTTGTGGCATTGATGCACTGCTGGGCGGTGGTGCCCCAGCGGTTGTTCTGCACCACGTAGCGGCCCTGGATGACTGTCGAGCCGTACTGCTCGCAGATCTGGGTGTCGGCGGAGGCGCTGCCGCCGAGGGCCACTGCCACCAGTGAACTGGCGACCAGCAGCCCGGCGGCGGCCAGGGCCCGAAGTTGACGTTTCATGACACTCCTTGACTCGGCGCGTGCCGGGCGCCGGATGTGGTGGGGCAGTGCGGGAGCGCTCCCACGCTCAACGACACATTTACATGTCTGAAACTGGTGCGCAACCGTCCGGGTCGAACTGGTGAATTGTGAGGATTGCCATGCCCCGCCGGACGGTTGCCGACGGACGGCGGCCAAGCGGCGCGGGTCGCCGAGGGGCGTCGGGGTGCGGACCGATTGGGCCTGGTGTGCGAGGATCGCTCCGAGTAGCGTGTTGCCTCCAACGCGTGCCGTTCCCCCTCCGGAGGCGTACACCACCATGGGTGGCTCCCCCCTGCGCATCCTCGTCGTCGGCGCGGGCATCGCCGGCCTGGCCGTAGCCCGGGCGCTGCGCCTGGCGGGTTTCCGGCCCGACGTCACCGACAAGCTGCCACCGGGGGAGTCCACCGAGACTGGTCTCTACCTGCCCGGCAATGCCGCCCGCGCACTACACCGGCTCGACCTGCACGACCCGGTCCGGCCGATCGGGCAGGTGATCCGCCGGCAGCGGTTCTTCGACGCCGCCGGCGCGCAACTCTGCGAGGTCGACCTCGACACCCTCTGGGCCGGCGTCGGCGAATGCCGGGCGCTCCCCCGGGCCGACCTGCACCGGGTGCTGCTCAGCGGCGCCGGCGGCGCCGTCCGACACGGCGCCGAGGTTCGCACCCTGGACCTGCTCCCGGGCGCGGTCGGCGTCACCTTCACCGACGGCACCACCACGGAGTACGACCTGGTCATCGGCGCCGACGGGCCACGCTCCTCGGTCCGTGCCCTGGCCGCGCTCGGTGGGCCGCCGCGCCCGGTCGGGCAGGTGGTCTACCGGGCCGTCCTGCGCGACGGGCCACCGGTCACCGAATGGACCGCGCTGCTCGGCCAGCGCTCCGGCTTCCTCATGGTGCCGATCGGTGCCGGGCGGCTGCACCTCTACGCCGACGAGGCCGGCACAGAGGAACCAGCCGACCCGCTGGCCCGGCTGCGGGACCTCTTCGCCGACTACCGCGGCCCGGTGCCCGAGGTGCTGGCGGCCCTCGACGAGGTGCACGTCGGGATCACCGACGAGGTGGAGTTGGGCCGCTGGTACCGGGGCCGCGTCCTGCTGGTCGGCGACGCCGCGCACGCCACCGCGCCGACGCTGTCCCAGGGTGCGGCAATGGCGTTGGAGGACGCCGTGGTGCTGGCCGAGTCGCTGCGCGCCGCCAACAGCGTGGACGCGGCGCTCGTGGCGTACGAAAGTCGGCGCCGTCCGCGTACCCGATGGGTGCGGGACCGGACCCGGGACCGCAACCGGACCAGGGACGTGCCGCCGGCGCTGCGCGACCCGCTGCTGCGCGGACGCGGCGACCGGATCTTCGGGGATCACTACCGACTTCTGCTCGGCCCGCTGTAGCCCCGTTGTAGATCGTGTCACGCCACCCCACGCGGCGCTGCGACCTGCCGGGGACTATCCTCCTTGCGGATGACGGCCCGCCGATAACCAGCGTGTGCCGAGCGGGACAACCGAGAACCGGAGGCCACTCGTGACCACCGTCGCACCCAAGCCGGTCGTGACCCGGCCCTGGCCGGTCCGGGAGCCGGTCAAGGGGTCGGCCTTCGCGCGGCTGCTGCGAACCACGGACGCGAAACAAATCGGGATCATGTACATGATCACCGCGTTCGTGTTCTTCATGATCGGTGGCCTGATGGCCCTGGTCATGCGGGCAGAGCTGGCCCGACCCGGGCTGCAGTTCCTGTCGCCCGAGCAGTACAACCAGCTCTTCACGATGCACGGCACGATCATGTTGCTGTTCTTCGCGACGCCCATCGTGTTCGCGTTCGCGAACTACATCGTGCCGATCCAGATCGGCGCGCCCGACGTCTCCTTCCCCCGGCTGAACAGCTTCGCCTACTGGCTGTACCTGTTCGGCGGGACGATGGCGACCGCCGGGTTCCTCACCCCGGGCGGCGCCGCTGACTTCGGCTGGTTCGCGTACGCGCCGCTGAGCAGCGTCGAGCACTCGCCCGGCGTCGGCGCCAACATGTGGATCATGGGTCTGGCCATCTCCGGCCTGGGCACCATCCTCGGCGCGGTGAACATGATCACCACCGTGCTGACCCTGCGCGCGCCCGGCATGACCATGTTCCGGATGCCGATCTTCACGTGGAACATCCTGGTCACCAGCCTCCTGGTGATCCTGGTCTTCCCGCTGCTGGCCGCCGCGCTCTTCGCGCTCGCCGCGGACCGCATCCTCGGCGCGCACGTGTACGACCCGGCAACCGGTGGGCCGATGCTCTGGCAGCACCTGTTCTGGTTCTTCGGGCACCCCGAGGTCTACATCGTGGCGTTGCCGTTCTTCGGCATCATCAGCGAGGTCATCCCGGTCTTCTCCCGCAAGCCGATCTTCGGCTACAAGGGTCTGGTCGCCGCGACCGTCGCGATCGCCGCGCTCTCCATGAGCGTCTGGGCGCACCACATGTTCGCCACCGGCCAGGTGCTGCTGCCGTTCTTCAGTTTCCTGAGCTACCTGATCGCCGTGCCGACCGGTATGAAGTTCTTCAACTGGATCGGCACCATGTGGCGGGGCCAGATCAGCTTCGAGACGCCCATGCTCTGGGCGGTCGGCTTCCTGGTCACCTTCCTCTTCGGTGGTCTCACCGGTGTGCTGCTGGCCAGCCCGCCGATCGACTTCCACGTGTCGGACTCGTACTTCGTGGTGGCGCACTTCCACTACGTGCTCTTCGGCACCATCGTGTTCGCGGTCTTCGCGGGCATCTACTTCTGGTTCCCGAAGATGTTCGGCCGGATGCTCGACGAGCGCCTGGGCAAGGTGCACTTCTGGCTCACCATGATCGGCTTCCACACCACCTTCCTGGTGCAGCACTGGCTCGGCAACGAGGGCATGCCCCGCCGGTACGCCGACTACCTGCCCAGCGACGGCTTCACCACGCTGAACACGATCTCCACGATCGGCGCGTTCATCACCGGTATCTCCACGCTGCCGTTCATCTACAACTGCTGGAAGTCGTACAAGACCGGCCCGGTGGTCGAGGTGAACGACCCCTGGGGTCACGGCAACTCGCTGGAGTGGGCGACCAGCAGCCCGCCGCCGCTGCGTAACTTCGACCGGATGCCGCGGATCCGTTCCGAGCGGCCGGCGTTCGACATGAAGTTCCCGGAGTTGGCGGCCGGTGGCCAAAGCCTGGCCGGCCCGCCGGAGGGTGGCGCCAAGCCGCTCACCAGCGAGTCGGACGGCGGAGCCAGCTACCGCGAGGACACCGCGAGCGACGTCGACCGGCACTGACGCTCAAGCCCAGCAGTACGACGGGCGCCGCCCCCGGGACACCCGGGAGCGGCGCCCGTCGCCATGTCCAGCCACTGCCACTCCCGCGTCTCGCCTCGTTCCGGCCGCTCCACGCCGTCTACCGGCGGCCGTGTTCCGCAGCTCCGGCCTGGCTCGGCGTCGGCCCGGCCTGGCTCGGCGTCTGCTCGGCTCCAGGCAAGCCATGTCCCTAGTGAGCGTGATGTCTGTGAATCATCACGATGACTCACAGACATCAGGCTCACCAACAGGTATGCCTGCCGGCTGCCCTGGGGACACAGCGCCGTGCGGCGACCGGCAAGGGACGGGGACCAATCAGTTCCGCTGCGGCGGCGGCCGTCAGTGGGCTGCGGGGGTGAGGTCGGCCTCGACGGGCGGCGGGGTGGCCGCGGCGGCGTTGCTGCGGCGGCGCAACTCGATCGGGAGCACCACCAGGGTGACCAGCGCGCCGAGCGCACCGGTCACCACGAAGCCCCAGAGTGGCGCGCTGGCGTCGATCACCGCGCCGGCGAGCGGCGCGCCGACCGCGATGCCGACGGTGACCGCGGAGCCGTGCAGACCCATGGCCTCACCGCGTACCTCGGCCGGAACCAGGCGGCTGACGGTGTCCGAGCCGGCCGCGATGGTCGGCGCGCACAAGGCGCCGGCGGGGATCAGCGCCAGGCACAGCAGCCACCAGTGCGCACCGCCCAGCCCCACCGGAATTGTGCACAGGGCCAGCGCGCCGGTCAGTGCCAGCGGGGAGAACGAGCGGTGGACGGCCCCGTAGGCGAAACCACCCACCAGTGAGGCGACCGCCCAGATGGCCAGGACCACGCCGGTCCAGCCGACGTCGCCGCTGGCCCGCAGGACGGCGACCACCGCCACGTCGGTACCACCGAGCACGAGAGTCGCGGCGGCGCTGAGCGCCAGCACGGCGAGCAGTCGGGGTGTCAGCCACTCCCTGCGTGGCACCCGGCGCCGTGGGCCGGTGGGCTCGGCAGCACCTCGGATCGGCGGGTTGACCAGCCACAGGGCGATCCCGGCGGCGACGATGCCGCCACCGACCAGATACATGGTGGTCTGCGCGGAGATCGCGGTGACCAGGGCCACCGCCAACGCCGGGCCGATCATGAAGGACAGCTCGACCGACATGGAGTCCAGTGCGTAGGCCGGGCGGCGTTGGTCCTCGGGGACCAGCGCGGCGATCGACTGACGGACCACGGAGAAGATGGGCAGGGCCAGGGAGCCGGCCACGAAGGCGGCCGGCAGGAGCACGGGGTACGTCAGCGAGGGCGCGACGGACCAGAAGATCGCCTCGGCGATCCCGGTGAGGACCAGGACCGGGCGCAGTCCTCGCCGGTCCACTAGTCGGCCGAGCAGCGGCCCGCCGATCGCCGCACCCACGGTGATGGCCGCGCCCACCAGGCCGGCCGCCCCGTAGCCCCGATCAAGATCGAGCACCACGTGGAAGGTGAGCGTCACCCCCGTCGCCGTGAGCGGGATGCGGGCGAGGACGGCGACCAACAGCAGCGACCGCAGGCCGGGCAGGGCGAGCGCCCGCCGGTAAGGCTTCATGTTCACGTGGGTCCGTACCTCCGGCGACATCTTCGACCGGCGACAGCCCCTTGGCCAACCAATTAGCGCCCTATGCGGCCCTGATCACAGGCTGGCCGTGCATGATCACCCCGGCGCCGTCCATCGCGCGGACGGCCACATCGGTGGTCGCCGGGGCGACGGCGGCGGTCAGCTCAAGCAGCACGGTGGTGGCGAAACCCTCCCGGGCGGCGTCCAGCGCTGTCGCCCGAACGCAGTGGTCCGTGGCGATGCCGACCACGTCGACCCGGTCCACGTCGTGTCGACGCAGCCAGTCGGCCAGGCACTCGCCGTCGTCGGCATGCCCCTCGAAACCGGAGTACGCCGCCGCGTGCTCGCCCTTGTGGAAGATCGCCTCGACCCGGGCGGTGTCCAGTTCCCTGTGGAATTCCGAACCGGTGGTGCCGACCACGCAGTGCCGGGGCCAGGACTCCACGAAGTCCGGCGGATCGCCGAAGTGGGCACCCGGGTCGACGTGGTAGTCCTTGGTGGCGACGACGTGCGCCCACCGGTCCGGCTCGGAGGCGAGTGACCGGGAGATGCCGGCGGCCACCCCTGCGCCGCCGGCGACGGCCAGCGAGCCGCCCTCGCAGAAGTCGTTCTGCACGTCCACGATGATCAGCGCGTTGGCCATCGGGGGTTTCCTCTCTCGGTGATCGAGTCAGCCAGCGGGTACGACGGTGACCGGCACGGCCGGGTCGCCGGCCGAGAGCTTCAGCCCCTCCCACGGGATGGAGATCAGACACTCCCGCAGGTGCTCCCGTGACTCGTCGAGCGTGGGCAGCCGCACCGGCTCACCGGCGACCACGTACGACTGCTGGAGCAGGCGGTCGTTGGGCTGCCGATCCGGAACGCCCTGCGGAACGATGACCTCTTCGGTGGCGGTGCCGGTCGGCTTGTGCCGGCGGACAGCGACCTTCCGGCCGCCGATGGTCGCCTTGTGCTCGGAACGCTTCACCACCGGCCGTCCCTCGACCTCGACCAGCTTGTAGACAAGCCCGGCGGTCGGCGCCCCGGAGCCGGTGACCACCGCCGTGCCGGCGCCGTACATGTCCACCGGTTCGGCGGCCAGCGCCGCGATCGCGTACTCGTCCAGGTCGCCGGAGACGATGATCTTGGTTTCGGTGGCGCCCAGCGAGTCGAGCAGCTCCCGGGACTGCTGAGCGATCACCGCGAGGTCGCCGGAGTCGATTCGTACCGCCCGCAGCTCCGGGCCGGCCACCGCGATCGCGTTGCGGATGCCCTGGCTGATGTCGTACGTGTCGACCAGAAGCGTGGTGTCCTTGCCCAGCGTGGCGACCTGCGAGGCGAACGCCGCGCGCTCGTCGTCGTGCAGCAGGGTGAACGCGTGCGCCGCCGTGCCCGCCGTCGGGATGCCGTAGCGCGCACCGGCGGCGAGGTTGGAGGTGAACCGGAACCCGGCCAGGTACGCGGCCCGCGCTGCGGCCACCGCCGCCTCCTCGTGCGCCCGCCGCGACCCCATCTCGATAAGTGCCCGGCCCCGCGCCGCTGTCACCATCCGGGCTGCCGCCGCAGCCACCGCGCTGTCGTGGTTGAGCACGGACAGCGCCAGCGTCTCCAGCACCACACACTCGGCGAAACCGCCGGAGACGGTGAGGATCGGTGAACCGGGGAAGAACAGCTCGCCCTCGGCGTACCCGTCGACGTCGCCGGTGAAGCGGTAGTCGGTAAGCCAGGCCGCCGCCGTCTCGTCGACCACCCCGGTCCGGAGCAGGAACTCGACCTCGGCGGGGTCGAACCGGAAGTCGCGGATCAACTCGATCAGCCGGGCCGTCCCGGCGACCACGCCGTACCGGCGGCCGCTCGGCAACCGGCGGCTGAACACCTCGAAGACACACCGGCGGTCGGCGGTGCCGTCCTTCAATGCCGCGCTGACCATGGTCAGCTCGTAGTGGTCGGTCAGGAGCGCGGGGCGGTGGATGCTCACCGCCCCAGCCTAAGGTTCAGCTCGCGTCGCCGCCGTCGTGGCCCGGGATAGAGCGCAACGCCGCCCACAGCTCGGCGCGGCCGGTGACCCCGAGCTTGGCGTAGATCCGTTGGAGGTGGTTCTCCACTGTGCGCGCCGACAGGTAGAGCCGTTCGGCGATGGCCCGGCTGGGGGCGCCGTGCGCGGCGAGGCGGGCCACCTGCCACTCCCGCTCGGTGAGCACTGGCGCACCGGCCTGGAGTGCCGGCGTCCGGATCAGGTCACAGCGCCCGAGCAACCCGGCGAGGCGCTCCCGGGCGTCGTTGGCCCCAGCCGAGTGTTGGCGGCGCAACCGCTGGACGGCCTGGGAGGTGGCCTCGGCGGCGTACACGGTCAACTCCAGGGTGGCGTAGTCGTCGGCGACCGCGAGCAGATCGGTGGGGGAGTCGGTCACCGCGGCGCGGGCGTGCCGGGCCAGTAGCGGCGGGAGCACCCCGTCGACCCGCTCGGAGAGCTCGGCGAGGCGCTGCGCGACGGTGCGCCGGCCACCGTCGGAGCAGGTGGGCCCGACCGCCATGCCCGCCTGGTCCAGTCGGACGAGGTCGTGCAGGACGTGCACCTCGTGCCCGGCGAAGCCGTCCGAGCGCAGCCGATCCACCAGGTCGCCGAGGTGTTTGATCGCGCCCGGCAGGTCACCCGACGCGGCGAGCGACGCGCCCCGAGCCTGCTCCAGCCACGGGTAGAGCACCGCCATGCCCGGTGCGTGGGTGCGGTCGGCTTCGGCCATCGCCGCGACCGCCTGGGCGGCGTCACCGCGCAGCGCCGCCGACTGGGCGCGTTCGGCCTGGGCCAGACCGGCGTAGACCCGACTGGTGGCGAGCACCGCGCAGGCGCCCAGGGAGGTCCGCATGGCCGCATCGCTCTGCCCGCGCAGCCGGGCCGCGTACGCCTGGAGGATGGCCAGGTAGCCGGTGCCGAGGCGGAAGTCGCCGGCTCCGGCGAGGTCGGCGAACTCGTCGGCCACGATCGCGTCGATCCCGACCAGGTCGCCGGTGAGCATGAGTCGGGTGCCTCGGGCCAGCTCCAGGGCCAACTGGAGGTACGGCATGTCGGTGCGCCAGCTCGCCGCGGCCGAGTGCACCTGGGCGATCGCCGTACCGCTGCGGGTCAGCTCGCCCTGTGCGGCCTGGACGTACGCGATTGTGGAACGGGCCAGCTCGCGGGCGGCGACGCCGGCCGCCGGCCGGTCCAGAACCTGTCGGCTGAGCTTCACAGCGGTGGCCGTGTCCAGTCGGTGCAGGCGCATGATCGCCTCGAAGGCGTGCACCCGGGACCGGTCGGCGGAGTCGCTGAGCTGCTCGACCCGGCTCGCGATCTCCTCCACCGTGGACTGCCGGCTCAGCCCCCAGTAGCTGACCATGCCGCGTACGGTCAGCCAGCGGCAGAGCCGCCGCTCGTCGCCCGGCTCGGGAGTGACCGCGTCGAGGACGTCGATCGCCTCGTCGGGTCGGTCGGCGAACATCAGGATGGTGGCCAGCAGCTCCGCCGCGTCGTAGCCGCCGTCGGCGTTCAGCGCGGCCCGCGCCAGGCGGGTCGCCAGCGGCACGTCGTAGCGGGTGAACGCCTGCACCGCGGCGTCCAGCAGCAGGGCCGGATCCTGTGCGGTGCCCGAGTCGAGTCGCCAGACGGCCACCCGCAGCAGGTCGTCGCGGCGGCGCTTGCCGACCTGTTCGAGCAGCTCGGCGAGGTGTGCCTGAAGTCGGCGGGTGCGGCTGACCGGGCAGCGCCGGCGCATCACCTCGCCGTACAGCGGGTGCGCCAGCCGGACGTTTGTGCGCCGGTCGTGCTGAACCACGGTGATCAGCCCGCGTTCCTCGGCGGTCTCCACGTCCGACTGGTCGGCAGCCTGCTTCAGGAGGTGCAGACCCAGTGGTTCGCCGAACGCGACAAGCTCGACGACAGCGCGGACGCCGTCGGTGAGTTTGCCGACCCGGGTGTCGATCAGGTCGGTCAGGCTGGGCGCCAGCTCCAGCCGCCCGGTCCACTTCCAGATCCCGTACGTGCGCTTCAACTCGGCGCTGCCGTTGGCGGCGTGCACCAGCTCGCGAAGCAGTAGCGGGTTGCCGGCCGACAGCCGACCGAGCCGGTCGGCGGAACCGGCGTCGACCGGGCCGCCCAGGATCGCCGCCAGCAGGTCGGTGGTCTCCGCCTGGGGCATCGGGGTCAGCTCGACGTGCTCGACCAGGTCGTCGGTCCAGAGTGCGCGGATCGGCAGCGGGATCTGCTCGCCGTCGCGCAGGGTGCCGACCACTGTGGCGTTCTCGGCGCGGGCGACGAGGTGCACCAGTGCTGCCGAGGGTGGGTCGAGCAGGTGGGCGTCGTCGATGGCGAGCACGATCCGTCGGCCGGCCGCCTGCTGTTGCAGCACGTTGAGCGCCCAGCGCAGCACGCCGGCGGGGGAGAGACCCTGGGGCTGCTCGGCGGGGAGGACCTGGACCAGCCCGCCGAACGGCAGCGCCGCCGTGGTGGCGCTGGCGGCGATGGACCAGATCGCGAACCGGTCGGTGGGCAACGCGCCCACGCCCTCGCGCAGCAACCGACTCTTGCCGATGCCAGCGCTGCCGCTGAAGAAGAGCCCGCGGCCGGCCTCGCCGGTCACCGCCTCCAGCAGGCGGTTGAGCTCATCCGTGCGGCCGACGAACTCCCATCGACTCATCCGCGCAGCATATCGATCGGAATCCGTCCGCGCCCGTAGCGTCACCGTACGAAGTTGAGTAGTCGCACAATTACCGGTGAGTATTCTGGGTGTTCCGCCCGGTCGCCAGCCCGGCCGTAGTCTTCCGACATCCGGTTCACGCACCGGGATTTTCGCGACCGGACCTTCGGTCACCTGCAACGGGAGGCACCTGATGAAGCAGGGCCCTCTCCCCTCGGTCGACTCGCCGGACGACATGACCGGCCCGACCGACCTACCCGTCTGCGGTCCGCTCCCCACCCGGGTCGGCGCGGCCGGTCCCGCCCCGGACGAGCCGCTCGGTGTGGTCGCCGTCGGCCCGGCCGGCGCCGAGCGGCGTGCCGTGCTCGCCACCCTGCTCGGGCTCGACCCGGTCATGCTCACCGTGCCGGCCGGTAGCTGGTTGGTGGTGCGCAACGCCAAGGTGCCCACCCGGGCGGCGTTCGTGCCCGGTTACCGCCTGCCGCACTCGTACGGCGCGGACCGGGACGCCGCTGGTCCGGCGTTGGCCCGCCCGCCCCGGCGTGTCGAGCTGAGCGTGCCCGAGCCACTGCTGCGGCACTTCACCCTGATCGACGTTCCGGACACCGCCACACTTGGCGTGTCCGGCACCCGGGTGCTGCTGGAGGCGGCGGGCCGGGCCGGCGCGCTGCTCTTCGTGATCGCCGCCGACCAGGCTTTCACCGCCGCCGAGTTGAACCTGCTCGCCGAAGTCGCCCCGACCTCGGTGGAGGTCGTCTTCGCGGTCACCCCCGGCGCGGCGGGTTGGGCTCCGCTGGCCGACGGCGCGGCGACTACGGAGGGCGCGGGGGCGTCCGTCCCGCCGGTCGGGGGTGCGGAGACCGAGGTGGATGCGGTCGCGGTGACGGTGGAGGCACATCGGGCGGCGCTCCTGGCCGCGGTGCCGGCGCTGGCCGGCGCGCGGTGGTTCCCGGTCGACGACGCCGACACCGCCGCCGACCTGCGGCGGGCGCTGGTGGGTTGGGCGTCGCGTGAGGGGTTGCAGCGGGCCAGCGTCGACCCACCGGTCCTGCCTGGCCAGCAGGGCCGCGTCGCGGTGGTCGCCGATCCGGGTGACTGGTCCGAACGGCTCGACCGCCACGCCCGCTCGTGTGCTCAACGGATCCGCCAGCATCTCGCCCTGGAGTTGGCGAACATCCACCTGCGGGCCGTTCAGGAGATCGTGTTCGGAGTCGGCTGTGCCGGCCTCCCGGATCTCCTCGACCGGGAGATGGCGGCGTTGTCGTTGTTGGCGACCGCGCAGTGCGATCAGGCGGTGCGCGGCATCGTGACCGACGTCGCGTCCCGGGTGCTGGGCGCGCCGCCGGCCGAGGGCGTGCGCCGCCGCATCGCCGCTGCCGTGCAGTACGGCCTGGCCGATCACCGACCCGGCCACGAATTGGACAAGGTGCTCTTGATCACCAGCACGGCCGGCGTGGCCGAGCTGACCGGCGCGGAAGCGATCGACGCTGCCGCCAGCTATCCGTCGGCGTCCCGTGACGAGGTGCTCCCACCGGTCGCGGTGGCGCTCTCCGGCGGGTGTTGGCAGCAGTGGCGTGCCCCCGGCAACGCCGACCACAGCGCGGCGCGGGCCTGGTCCCAGCGGGCGGTACGCGAGGTCGAGCTGGGGTTGTCCAGGGAGATCTCCCGACGGTTCGAGGTGATCCGCCTCTCGCTGGGCGTGGTGCTCTCCGATGCAGTCGATCACGGCATCCTGCTCGCCTGACGGCGCGCCCACCGGTTGGTGCGGGTCCGGGCCGGACCCCGGCTCCGATGGCGTGCGGGGCGGGTCGGGAGTGCCCGGGGTGGGCGATCCGCGCCGGGCCGGCGTTCCGGTTCCTCGGTTCCGGGAAACCGGTGGCACGATGGGGGGCATGGCGGCTCCGCAGGTTGTACCGGTCGAGACGCCGGACACTGACGAGGTGCCGGCGTCCGACCGGCAGTGGGTGACCATCGTGTGGGACGACCCGGTCAACCTGATGACGTACGTGACCTGGGTTTTTCAGAAGCTTTTCGGCTACAGCCGGGAGAGGGCCGAACAGCTGATGCTGGACGTGCACCACAAGGGCCGTGCCGTGGTTTCCACAGGCGCCCGGGAGCGGATGGAGCACGACGCGTCGCAGCTGCACGCGTACGGGCTGTGGGCGACGGTGGACAGATCATGAGCATGTTCCGGCGCCAGGCCGGCCACTACGTCGCCGTCTTCGCCGTCGACGAGGTGCGCGTGCTGCGCAAGGTCGCCTCCGAGGTGGTGGGTCTGCTCACCGATGGCTTCGACCACACCGACCCGGTCGTCGGTCGGCTCTTTCCGGCGGTCTACCCGCAGGATGCTCCGGGCACCGCCGAGTTTCGCCGCTACACCGAGGGCGACCTGAAGACCTCGAAGATCGATCAGGCCGGGGCGATCCTGGCCGCGCTGCCGGACGACGCCGGCGGCGAGGTGCGGCTGGACGCCGAGGCCGCCGAGGCGTGGTTGCGGGCGCTGAACGACGCCCGGCTCGCGATGGGTGTCCGCCTGGAGATCAAGGACGGCACGGATCTGGGCGAGGAGCTGGACGACGCGGTCGCCGAGGACCCGGGTTCCAGCCGGGTGTTCCAGCTGTCGGTCTACGCCTATCTCGGGTATCTACAGGAGTCGCTGCTCAACGCCTTGATCGACTAGGGGTGACCGGCACCACTTCGGCACGTGCTCGGCAGGCGTTAGGCTGGTGCACGTGCTGAGCATCGACCGGTCGATCATCGACGCGATCGTCGCCCACGCGCGCCGGGATCACCCCGATGAGGCGTGCGGCGTGGTCGCCGGTCCCGTCGGCAGCGACACCCCGACCCGGCACATCCCGATGGACAATGCCGCGCGGTCGATGACCTTCTACGAGTTCGACTCGATGGAGCACCTGCGCGTGTGGCGGGAGATGGACGACCGGGACGAGGAGCCCGTCGTCATCTACCACTCGCACACCGCCACCGAGGCGTACCCGTCACGGACGGACGTCTCCTTCGCCGGTGAGCCGGGGGCGCACTACCTGCTCGTCTCGACCCGTGAGCCCGACTCGGAGGAGATCCGCTCGTTCCGGATCGTCGACGGCGTGGTCACCGAGGAGCCGGTCCGTGTCGTCGAGGCCGGCGTCGACCCGCACGCCGTCCAGTCCTACATGTTCGGGCAGAGCCCGGCGACTGTCGATTACGAGTGTTCCGGCCGCTGACCTGTCAGCGCCGCAGCTCGTCTCGTCCCGTCACCGTAGGCACACCCGATCGAGGAGTTCGACATCATGGCTATTGAGGTTCGCATCCCCACCATCCTGCGCAACTACACCGGCGGCGCCAAGGTCGTCGACGGCGCCGGCGACACGCTCGCCGATCTGCTCACCGACCTGGATTCCCGGCACGGCGGTCTGCGCGGCCGGCTGATCACCGACGCGGGCACGCTGCACCGCTTCGTCAACGTCTACGTCAACGACGAGGACGTCCGCTTCCTCGGCGCGCTGGACGCGAAGCTCTCCGACGGCGACAGCGTCACCATCCTGCCGGCCGTGGCCGGCGGCGCGTTCGGCTTCGCCGCGGCAGCGGCGATCAGCTCGCACAGCGCCGCGGCAGCGGCGATCAGCTCACACAGCGCCGCCGCCGTGGTGGCCGGCGACGCCGTCGCGGCTCGCTGAGGTCGGCCGCCATGGCGCGGTACGACAGCCTGCTCGACGCCTGCGGGGGCACGCCGCTGGTCGGCCTGCCCCGACTCTCCCCGACGGTGCCCGAGGGAGCCCCTCCGGTGCGGCTCTGGGCCAAGCTGGAGGACCGAAACCCCACCGGCAGCATCAAGGACCGCGCGGCGCTGTTCATGGTCCGGGCGGCGGAGGAGGCTGGCCGGCTCCGCGCGGGTGACACCATCCTCGAACCGACGAGTGGCAACACCGGCATCTCGTTGGCGATGGTGGCCAAGCTGCGCGGCTACCGGCTGGTCTGTGTGATGCCCGAGAACGTCTCCACCGAGCGGGTCCAGATGCTCCGGATGTACGGGGCCGAGATCATCTTCTCGCCGGCGGCGGGTGGTTCCAACCAGGCGGTCGCCACGGCCAAGCAGATCGCCGCCGAGCACCCCGACTGGGTGATGCTCTACCAGTACGGCAACGAGGCCAACGCGCGGGCGCACTACGAGACGACCGGGCCGGAGCTGCTGCAGGACCTGCCCAACATCACGCACTTCGTGGCCGGGCTCGGCACCACCGGCACCCTGATGGGCACCGGGCGTTACCTGCGGGAAAAGGTCGAGGGCATTCAGGTCGTGGCCGCCGAGCCGCGCTACGGCGAGGTGGTCTACGGCCTGCGCAACATCGACGAGGGGTACGTGCCGGAGCTCTACGACGCCTCGGTGCTCTCCCGGCGGTTCTCGGTCGGCACCCGGGACGCGGTGTTGCGTACCCGCCAGCTGGTGGAGGTGGAGGGCATCTTCGCCGGGTTCTCCACAGGTGCCATCCTGCACGCTGCGCTCGCTGTGGCGCATGAGGCGGTTCGCGACGGCCGGCGGGCCGACGTGGCCTTCGTGGTCTGCGACGGCGGATGGAAGTACCTGTCCACCGGCGCGTACGGCGGCACGCTCGCCGATGCCGAGGACGCTCTGGAGGGGCAGCTCTGGGCCTGACCGATCTGGTCTCCCGACTACGGGCCGTCGACATTCGTCGACGGCCCGCTCGCTGCCCGGCGTACCGCGAGCAGGTGTCACGTTCGTGACAACTTCCGTTGGATGATTCTTGCTGCCGGGCGCGCCAGCGTAGGCTGCGCAGCGTGGCGTACGCGTCGGTAGAGATCATGGCCGGGACCATCGCCGGCACGGATGCTACTGATAGTGACAGCGAGACCACTCGATGCGACTGACCGTTCTGGGAAGTGCCGGCAGCTTCCCTGGCCCCGAGTCGCCCTGCTCGGCCTACCTCGTCGAGGCCGACGGCTTCCGGCTCCTGGTCGACTTCGGCTCGGGGTCGCTGTCCAGCCTCCAGCGGTACGCGGGGTTGCACGCCCCGGACGCGATCCTGCTGACCCACCTGCACTGCGACCACATGTTCGACGCCGTGCTGTACGTGGTGGTGCGCCGGTACGCCCCGGACGGCCCCTACCCGGCGCTGCCGGTGTACGCGCCCGCCGGTGCGCCGGACCGGCTCAGCGCCGCGTACGGCGACGACGGCTCGGTGGAGGACGTGTACCAGTTCTACGCGCTCCAGCCGGGCACCTTCCCGATCGGCCCGTTCACGATCACCGTCGACCGGGTCAACCACCCCGTCGAGACGTACGGCGTGCGGCTGGAACACGACGGCCGTTCGCTGTGCTACTCGTCGGACACCGCGCCCTGTGAGGCGCTGCTGCGGCTGGCCCAGAACGCCGACGTGTTCCTCTGCGAGGCCAGTTACCTCGACGGCATGGACAATCCGCCGGATCTGCACCTGACCGGTCGGGAGGCCGGCGAGGCGGCGACCAAGGCCGCGGTGGGCCGACTGCTGCTCACCCACCTGGTGCCCGCCTGGGGCAGCGAGGCGCACACGCTGGAGTCGGCCGCCTCCGCGTACACCGGCCCGCTCGAGGTGGTCCGGCCCGGCGCCAGCTACGACGTCTGACGCGACGCGTCCGGTTCGCGGGGCCGGACCGCGGTGTTGTGCCGTACTGTTCGCCGGCCGGTCAGCGGACCGTCGTCTGGCGCACCAGTGGCACCCGCACGGTGTGGGCATGCGGATCGCCATCGTGACCGAGTCGTTCCCACCGGATGTGAACGGCGTCGCGCACTCCGTGGTGCGGACGGCGGAGCACCTGCTCGACCGGGGCCATGAGCCGGTGGTCATCGCGCCCTCCCCGCCCGGCGGTCGGCAGGGCATCGAGCGGCTGCCGTACCCGGTGGTGCGCATTCCGAGCGTGCCGCTGCCCCGCTACCAGGGTTTCCGGCTGGGCCTGCCGACCAACGCCCGACTGACCGGGGCGCTGCTGTCGGCCGAGCCGGACGTGGTCCACCTGGCCAGTCCGTTCGTCCTGGGTGCTCGGGCGGCCACGCTGGCCAGCCGGCACGGGCTGCCCACGGTGGCCGTCTACCAGACCGATGTGGCGGCGTACGCCCGGGCGTACCGGGTGAGTTGGGGCGAGGCGGCGGCCTGGCGCCGGATCCGCGAGATCCACAATTCGGCGCAGCGCACCCTCGCCCCCTCGACCCGGGCCGCCGCCGACCTGATCGCCAACGGAGTGCAGCGGATCTGGCTGTGGCGGCGCGGCGTGGACGCCGTTCGCTTCGATCCGACCAAGCGGTGCGCGGCGCTGCGGGACCGGCTGGCGCCCGGCGGTGAGCTGCTGGTCGGCTACGTCGGTCGGCTCGCGCCGGAGAAGCGGGTGGAGTTGCTGGCGGCGACGTCCCGACTTCCCGGCGTACGGGTGGTGGTGGCCGGCGACGGTCCGACCCGCCGCCAGTTGGCGCGGGACCTGCCCGGGGTGACCTTCCTGGGCGTGCAGCAGGGCGAGGAACTGGCGCGGCTCTACGCCAGCCTGGACCTGTTCGTGCACACCGGACCGCACGAGACCTTCGGCCAGACCATCCAGGAGGCGCTGGCCTCCGGGGTGCCGGTCGTGGCGCCGGCCAGCGGCGGCCCGGTCGACCTCGTCGACCACGGCGTGACCGGGCTACTGGTGCCGCCGAACGACGGCGACGCGCTCGCCGCGGCGGTGGCCGAACTGACCGGCGACGCCGACCGGCGGCGGGCCTACGGGCTGGCCGCCCGGGTCGCGGTCAGTCGCCGCAGCTGGGGGGCCGTCGGCGACGAGTTGATCGGGCACTACCACGCGGTACGCGCAGTTGCCGCCACCGTCGGCCTGCCGGCCGCGTCGTGACCGGTACCGCCGGCGGGCTGCGGATCGTGCGGCTCGCCAACTTCGTCACGGAACGCTCCGGCGGCCTGCGGACGGCGCTGCGGCATCTCGGTGCGGGCTACCGGGCGGCCGGGCACGATCCGGTGCTGGTGATACCCGGGCAGCGGGCCGCCGACGAGACGTACCCGTGGGGACGGGTGGTCACAGTGCCCGGGCCGCAACTGCCGGGCAGTGGCGGCTACCGGCTGCTGGCCGGCCGACGCCGGTTGGCCCGACTCCTCGCCGACCTGGCACCGGACCGGTTGGAGGTCTCCGACCGGTCGTCGCTGCGCTGGACGGGCCGGTGGGCGCGGACGCGCGGGGTGCCGTCGGTGATGGTGTCGCACGAGTCGCTGACCGGGCTGCTCGGCCAGTGGGGCGTGCCGGACCCGCTGCGCCGCCCGACCGCCGACCGCCTCAACCGGGCCACCAGTCGGGCGTACGACCGGATCGTCTGCACGACCCGATGGGCTGCCGAGGAGTTCGACCGGATCGGCGCCGACAACGTGGACCTCGTGCCGCTCGGGGTGGACCTGGACACCTTCTCCCCGCAGCGGGCCGACCCGCGGGTCCGCGAGCGGTACGCCGACTCCACCGAGTTGCTGTTGGTGCACTGCGCGCGGCTCTCCCCGGAGAAACGACCGGAGTTGGCCGTGCAGACCCTCGCCGAACTGCGCCGGGCGGGCGTACCGGCGGTGCTGGTGTTGGCCGGCGACGGCCCGCTACGCGGCGCGCTGGCCCGACGGGCGGCGGGGTTGCCTGTCACGTTCACCGGCTTCCTGCCAGACCGCGCCGCGGTGGCAGCGTTGCTGGCCAGCGCGGACGTGGTGCTGGCGCCGGGCCCGGTGGAGACCTTCGGTCTCGCCGGCCTGGAGGCGCTGGCCTGCGGCACTCCGGTGGTGGTCAACGCGGCCAGCGCGCTGCCCGAGGTGGTCGGCGCGGCCGGCCTGGCGGCGTACGGCTCGGGGGTGTCGATGGCGGCGGCGGTGACCCGCCTGACGGCCCGGCCGGAGGCGGGGCGGCGGCGGGCCGCCCGGGCACGGGCCGAGGAGTTCGGCTGGCCGGCCGCGGTCGCCGGGTTCCTCGGTGTGCACGACGCGGACGTTCTCCGGGGCACCCCGAGCGAGGTGGATCGCCGCACCGCATAGGGTGCAGGCATGGCGCGACCTGACGGGCGAGGGCCCTCTCAACTTCGACCGGTGACCCTGACCCGTGCCTGGAGCACCCATCCGGAGGGCTCGGTGCTCGTCGAGTTCGGCGGCACCCGGGTGCTCTGCACGGCGAGCGTCACCGAGGGGGTGCCCCGCTGGCGCAAGGGCTCCGGGCTCGGCTGGGTGACCGCCGAGTACGCGATGCTGCCCCGGGCCACCAACACCCGCTCCGACCGGGAGAGCGTCAAGGGCCGGGTCGGTGGCCGCACCCACGAGATCTCCCGGCTGATCGGCCGCAGCCTGCGGGCCAGCATCGACCTCAAGGCGCTCGGCGAGAACTCGGTCGTCCTCGACTGCGACGTGCTCCAGGCCGACGGCGGCACCCGCACGGCAGCGATCACCGGCGCGTACGTCGCGTTGCACGACGCGGTGGGCTGGCTCGCCGCCCGGAAGGCGTTGGCCGGCAAGCCGGAGAAGGTGATGCACCGTTCGGTGGCCGCGGTCAGCGTGGGGATCATCGCGGGGGAGGCCCGGCTCGACCTCTGCTACGAGGAGGACGTCGCCGCCGAGGTGGACATGAACGTGGTGTGCACCGGCGCGGGCGACTTCGTCGAGGTGCAGGGCACCGGCGAGGCGGGCGTGTTCGCCCGCGACCAGCTCGACGCCCTGCTCGACCTGGCCGTCGCCGGCTGCGCCGAGTTGGCCGAAGCCCAGCGAAAGGCTCTCGCCTCGTGAGCGCGAGGAGTGAGCTTGCGAGCCCCGCAGTCGCGAACAAAGGTGTCGCGGTGAGCGCGAGGAGTGAGCTTGCGAGCCCCGCAGTCGCGAACAAAGGTGTTTTAGCATGAACAGGGTCCTGCTTGCCACCCGTAATCGGAAGAAGCTGGTTGAGCTGCAGCGGATCCTGGACGGCGCGCTCGGCGCGCACCGGATCGCCCTGCTCGGGCTGGACGACGTCGAGCAGTACGCCGAGCTGCCGGAGACCGGCCTGACCTTCGGCGAGAACGCGCTGATCAAGGCGCGGGAGGGCTGCCGGCAGAGCGGGTTGCCGACCATAGCCGACGACTCCGGGCTCGCGGTCGACGCGCTCAACGGGATGCCTGGGGTGTTCAGCGCCCGCTGGTCCGGCCAGCACGGCAACGACGGGGCCAACCTTCAGCTGGTGCTGGATCAGATCGCCGACGTGCCGGACGAGCAGCGGGCGGCCTCGTTCGTCTGCACTGTGGCGTTGGTGCTGCCCGGAGGCAAGGAGCACCTCGTCGACGGCCGGCAGCCCGGGCGGGTGCTGCGCGCGCCGCGCGGTGACGGCGGGTTCGGCTACGACCCGATCTTCCTGGGCGACGGGCAGGACCGGACCAACGCCGAGCTGACCCCGGCGGAGAAGGACGCCATCAGCCACCGGGGCAAGGCGTTGCGCGAGTTGGCCAAACTGGTCGCCAAGGTGCTGCCGCCGTCCACAGACTGAGACCGGGCTTGTCCGGTTGTCAGTGACGGGTGGCGAAGCAATCGGTCGATGACATGTACTGATCTCGGGAGTCCGGAGCATCCGGGTAGGCAGCTTGTCGGGGAGACGGGATGGCATGGGCCGGTAGGCGCGGCGTGCTGGCGGCACTGATGGGCCTCGGCCTCCTGGCCGTCAGCGGTGGTCTCCTGGCCTTCTCGGCCGACGAGCCGGAGAGCGAGGCGGCGCGAGCCGCCTGGCTCGTCGATCCCATTCCGCCGGCGCCACCGTTGACCGAGTCGCGCGATCCCCGCAGCGGGTTCGTCCATCCTGGTGTGTTGGTGAGCAGCGAGCAGTTGAACTTCGTGAGCCGCAAGGTCAGGGCTGGCGAGGAGCCCTGGCGATCGGCCTGGCTCGCCATGCAGCGCAGCCAGTACGCCGAGCTGTCCTGGCGCCCGCGACCCATGTCCACGGTGGACTGTGGCTTCTACTCCCAGCCGGACGCCGGATGCACAGCAGAGGCCGAGGACGCGGTGGCCGCGTACACGCATGCGTTGATGTGGTGCTTCACCCGTGACCGCAGGTACGCGGAGAAGGCCATCGACATCGTGGACGCCTGGTCGGGCGTGCTCAAGAAGCACACCAACTCCAACGCGCCGCTGCAGGCGGGTTGGGCTGGGGCGACGTTCGCACGAACCGCAGAGCTGATCAAGCACACCTACACCGGCTGGGATCCGGCATCGTTGGCCCGCGCCCAACGGATGCTCCGGACGGTCTACCTGCCGGCCGTGCTCGCCGGCACCAACGGCACCAGGGCGGGGAACTGGGAGCTGATCATGCTCGATGCTGCGGTCGGCATCTCGGTCTTCCTCGACGATCGCGCCTCGTTCCTCAAGGCGACTGAAAAGTGGCGGCTGCGCCTGCGGGCGTATGTCTATCTGAGTGGCGACGGACCCATGCCGTACGCGCCGCCCGGTGATGCCTTCACGAAGTCGCAGCTCACCGACTACTGGGGCGGGCAGACCCCGCTCGTCGACGGGCTCGCACAGGAGACTTGCCGAGACTTCCTGCACACCGGTTGGGGTCTCGCGGCGGCGGCCCACGTCGCCGAGACGGCGTGGATCCAGGGCCGCGACCTGTATGCCGAGGCGCGCGAGCGGTTGACCCGTGCTTTGGAGTTCCACACCGGGTTCGAGCTGGGCAAGTCGGTGCCGCCCTGGCTGTGCGGCGGTCGGCTCGTGACGGGGTTGGCGCCCTCGCCCGAGATCGCCCTGAACCACTACACCACCAGGATGAAGCTCGACCTGCCGAACACCAGGCGGGTGGTGGAGGCGGACCGACCGGCCGGACCGCCCGCCTACTTCTACGCCTGGGAGACGTTGACCCACGCCGGAAACCCGAACTGACCGCACCGCGGATCCCCGCCACCGCGACCAGCTCGGATCGCTGTGACTCCGTCAACGCGCCCCCTGGTCGGCCTGGGTCGACCAGCGGCACCCCGTGGCTGATCCCGTCCGAGGGCGTCTAGGCTACGCAGCTGCGAGCCACACCCCGGACGGCGCCCGCCGTGCCGGCAAGCCCGATCCGAAGGACCCGGACGCATGGTCGAGTTGGCCCCCCTCGCCAGTTCGCCGGAGGTGACCGCCGCAGACCCGGTACGCGCGGAAGCACGCCGTCCCGCTGCCCGGCAGGATCAGGTGGCGCGCTGGATGGTGCCGATCGTGCCCGCCCTCGCCGCGTTCCTCATCGCGCTCTACGGTGTCGACCGCCGGCAGCTCTGGCGTGACGAGATCGCCACGTGGGCGGCGTCAACGAAGTCCCTGGAGGGGCTGCGGGGCCTGGTGGAGGTGACCGACGCGGTCATCGCCCCCTACTACCTTCTGATGCACGGGTGGATCGCCGTGTTCGGCGAATCGGAGGCGTCCCTGCGGATGCCGTCCGTTCTCGCGGTGGCGCTCACCGCCTCGCTGGCCGCCGTCATCGGCCGGAAGCTGTTCGACCCGACGACTGGACTGCTCGCCGGTCTGCTCGTCGCCGTGATGCCAACCATCTCCCGGTACGCCCAGGAGACGCGCCCCTACGCTCTCGCCGCCGCGGCGGTGGCGCTGGCGACCCTGCTGCTGCTGCGCGCGACGGAGCGGCCGACGTGGTTGCGGTGGCTCGCGTACGCCCTCGTGGTGGCCGCGGCCGGGTTGTTGCACATGGTCGCGTTGCTGTTGTTGCCGGCGCACCTGGTGTACGTGCTGAGCCTTCGCCAAAAGAAGGTCATCGTGCGCTGGTTCCTGGGGGCGACCGCAGGTGTCATCCCCGTTCTTCCCCTCGCCTGGAAGGGGTCTGAGCAGGCCCAACAGGTGTCGTGGATCCCGGAGGCCACCTGGGAGAGCACCGGCAACGAGATCGTGCGGGTGACGGGCAGCGTCACGGTCAGTGCGCTGATCGTCGGGCTGGCCCTTCTTGGCGCAGTGACGCTCGGCCGTCGCGGTGCTCTGCTCGGCACCTGGGCCGTCGCGCCGTTCTACGTGCTGCTCCTCATCTCGCCGGTGGCGGCGCTACTCATCCACCGGTACGTGCTGTTCACCCTGCCGGCATGGTGCCTGCTGGCCGTCGTGGCCGTGACCCGGCACGTGCAGCCAGCGTCCGATACGGCGACGTCAGCAGCGCCCGGCGCGGCGACGGCGCCCTGGCGGCGACGCGTGGTGCCGGTGATGCTGGTCTTGCTGTGTGCCGCTTTCGCGCTGCCGACGCACGTGGAGAACCGAGGCAACGTCGTGCCGGGCGAGCCAGATCTGCGGGGCGCGGTCGCGGTCCTCGCGACGGACGCCACCGTCGGCGACGCGCTCGGAATCCATGCCGCATACGCCAGCCGACTACAGGACGGCGTGAACTACTACCTGCGTCGGACCGCAGGTCCGAGACTGGACACCGTCTTCACGGCTTGGCCCGGCGGCGTCCCAACGTACGCCCAGACCTGCCGAAACGGGGAGTGCCTCAGCTCCGCCAAGCGGCTGTGGCTGATCAGCGGGCCGACCCAGGTTGACCTGCATCCGTCACTGAAGCCGCATTTGGCCGGCTTCGAGCAGGCCCGGGTGGTTCAGCTCACCGGGGTCACGGTGTCGCTCTGGCTGCCCACGGGACGCGTCTGACCACGGTCGGGGACAGTGTGTCCGAAGGGGACGCACATCGGACCGACGATCCCCGGATAGAGGAACGGCCCAACAACCGTATACCCTCGCCGTCGCCACCACCCGTGGCGGTGTGGCCGCTGCACGCCACCCTTACCCCTACCGACGCGGTGAGGCACAGTGACGGATTCGAAGCAGACCGCTAGTGGGCTTCTGCGACCGGAGATCCAGGCATTGCGGGCGCTCGCGGTGCTGCTGGTGCTGCTGTTCCACTTCTGGCCGCACCGGATCCCGGGCGGATACGTCGGCGTCGACGTCTTCTTCGCGATCAGTGGTTTCCTCATCACCGCCCACCTCGTACGGGAGGTGGAGAAGAACGGCTCGGTCCGCCTCCGTACCTTCTGGGCGCGCCGGATCCGGCGTCTGCTGCCGGCCTCTCTGCTCGTGCTCGTCGCCACCGCGGGGGCCGTCTTCATCTGGGTGCCGCAGCTCTACTGGCCACAGATACTCCGGGAGATCGCGGCAGCGACGGTCTACGTCGAGAACTGGCAACTGGCGCACGACGCCGTGGACTACCTCGCCGCGGAGAACGTCCGGTCGCCGGTACAGCACTACTGGTCGCTGTCCGTGGAGGAGCAGTTCTACCTGGTCTGGCCCCTCCTGATCGTCCTCGCCGTCCTGGTCGCCCGCCGGGTCCGGCGGACGGACCCGATCGGCGCGATCCGGGTCACGCTGGGTCTGATCCTCGTGGCCTCGTTCGCCTACTCCGTCTACGAGACGTCCGCGAACAGCGCCGCGGCCTACTTCGTGACGCCCACCCGGGCATGGGAGTTCGGGGCCGGCGCGATGCTGGCGACCCTGCCGGGGCTCGGACGGTCGGCGAGTGACAGTACTCGGGCGGCGGTCTCCTGGCTGGGGCTGCTCCTGATCGGCGTCGCCGCCTTCGTCCTCCATTCCGGGACACCGTTCCCGGGCTACGCCGCGGCGCTGCCCGTCGTCGGCACGCTCGCCGCCATCTGGGCCGGCGCCCCCAGCCCGCGCTGGTCTCCGCTGCGGCCGATGGCGTCGACGCCGGTGCAGAAGCTCGGCGACTGGTCGTACTCCATCTACCTCTGGCACTGGCCGCCAATCGTGATCTTCGAACTGGCGACCGGCGACAAGATGACCTGGCCGGTGAAGCTCGTCGTCATCGCCGGTGTGGTGGTGTTGGCCGCGCTGACCAAGCGCCTCGTCGAGGACCCGGTGCGGTTCGGCCTGTTCAGCGGTGGGCGGCGGCTGTGGCCGCAGTACGCGGCTGCCGCGACGTCGATGGTGCTGGTGCTGTCCGTGGTCGTCGCCGGTAACCAGCTGCTCGAACAGAGCAGTCAGGCGAACAAGTCGCGTCTCGAACAGTTGATGGCCATGGGCACGCCGTGCCTCGGTGCGAACGCCATGGTCGAGGCGCAGCGTTGCGAGGACGGTGCCCTCGGCCAGGAGTTGTTCCCCGAGATGTCGATGCTCACGAAGGACACGGGTTCCGCCTACGGATGCTATGACCAGGAGCCGGGCGCGACGCTCACGTCGTGTCGTGTCGGTTCGCAACGGGCCGACGCGACCCGTGTCGCGCTCGTGGGCGACTCGCACGCTGCCATGCTCATCCCCGCCATCGAGGGTCAGCTCAACTCCCGGAACTGGGCGGTCGACACCTACGTCGCCCGTGGCTGCATCTGGGCGAAGGTGGATGCGGCAGATCAGTCCGACTCGTGCTATGCGCGACGGCAGGCGATGATGGAGCGGCTCGGCGGCGGCCCGAAGTACGACTTCGTGATCGTGACCGGCAAGCGCAATATGAGCGTCAACCCCCAGGCGGCGGCCGGCCAGATCCGCAGGTACGTCGAGGCGTGGCGTCCGGTGCTGGAGCGGGGAACCAGGATCGTCGTGGTGGTGGACAACCCGGCGCTCGGCGCGACAGACCTCGGCTGCCTGGTGGACGACACGGCCAACGGCGGGGATCCGACGCGGTGCGCGGTCGACCGGAAGGGCTCGCTCGGCACAGGGGACGCCCTCGAGGAGGCCGCGAAGCGGACCGACGGCAAGGTGCAGATGGTCGACCTGACCGATCTGTTCTGCACCGAGACCCAGTGTCCGTTGGTGATCGGTAACGTCATCGTCTACCGCGACGCGCACCACATGACGGCGACCTACGCGCGGACCCTTGGACCCCATCTCGTCGAGCGTGTCGCGGCACGTCTCGCGCCCTGACGCGCGGCCCGCGAGGCAGCACACCGCGCGACGCGTGCCGACGGTCCAGAACGGTCGCGCGACTGCCCGCGCGGGGTGGGCGAAAGAGGGGAAATCGACGCGGTGTCCGGAGGTCAACGGGCGGGTTCGGCGCCGACCGAGGCGGCCTCTATCGGTTATGACGCTCGCGTATAGTGCCCCGAGGGATAGCGCTGAGAGGATCATGAAATGGACATAATGCCTCGAAAGGCGGCGACGGCCCCGACCGAGGGCAGTGGCCGGCGACTCGGGCGTTATCCGTGGGCCGCTGCCCAAATCATGGCCGCGCTCGCAATGGCGGTTATCGGCGTCAAGTCATTCTTCGACATTTTCGGTGAGAAGGTCGCGGCGGACACCGTGGACGCCGGAATGATCGTGACGGTGATTGGCGCCCTCCTCATGGTGGGTTCTTTCGTCGCCACGATCAT